>CAYGRI010000169.1:0-11010 GCA_964352155.1 uncultured Maritimibacter sp.
CGCGGCCCCAGCCCCGGCCCCAGATCCGGCCAGATCGACCGCATCTGGCCCTCTGGCACCGCGCCCGCCGCGGTCTGGTTGATCAGCCGCCCCAGATCTGCCGACAGGCCAATGAAGGCGCGGGCATTGGGCGCCCGCTCACTGTGGTAGCTGCGCAAGAGGGCGGGATCCGCACCGTTCACCACCGCCGCCAGCTTCCACGCCAGATTGGCGGCATCGCGCACCCCGGCGCACATGCCCTGGCCCATGAAGGGCGGCATCTGATGCGCCGCATCCCCGGCCAGGAACACCCGGCCCGCCTGCCAGTCCCGCGCCAGCCGCGAGCGGAAGGTGTAGACGGCCGCCCGCTCCAGCCGGGCGTCCTCGGGGCCGATCCAGCGGGACAGGCGCGCCCAGACGGCCTCTGCGGCGAAACGTTCGGGGTCGGTCGGCTCGATCCGCATTTCCCAGCGCCGCCGGGCGCCGACGCAACGAACATAGGTCGCGGGCCGGTCGGGATCGCAGAACTGGATCGAATGGTCGCCCAGGTCGGGCCGGTCGCGGGTCAGGGCCAGATCGACCACCAGCCAGCGTTCGTGAAAGCCCAGATCCTCGACCCCGATGCCAAGTCCGTCGCGCGTGGGCGACGCCGCCCCGTCGCAGGCCACGGCATAACGCGCACGAACCGGGCCCGCGGAGGTCTGGAGGGTCACGCCGCTGTCGTCCTGTGCCAGCCCGGCCACGGTGACGCCGGAGGCCAGGGTGACGGAAGCGTAGCGGGCCAGCCCCGCGCGCAGCACGACCTCCAGCCCCGGCTGGTGAAACCGGTAGCTTTCCGGCCAGCCCATCGGCCCCACCGACATGTCGCGGGACCAGTCGACCAGCACCCGCCCCCGGACATCCTGAAACAGCATCCCCGGATTGACCCGCGTCTGCGGCAGCACAGCCTCTGCCAGCCCGGCCGATTGAAACACGCGCATCGTCTCGCCGTCGAAATGCACCGCGCGGGGCAGATCATACGGTGCTTTCTGCTTTTCCAGGATCGCGACCCGCAGTCCCCGCGCGCCAAGCAGATTGCCCAGCAAGGCGCCCGTCGGCCCGCAGCCGACAATCGCTACATCCACCGTGCCGGACGACCCGGTCACAATTCCTGGGTTTTCGAACCCGGCACCGCCGCGCCATCCGCCGTGCGATGGGTGCCGTCGGGGTTAATCGTGGCAAGCCCCCAGAAGATCTCGATCCGGTGGCCGTCGGGGTCGAGGATATAGACCGCCTCGTTCTCGCCCCAGGAGCCGTCGCCGCGCGCCCTGTGCCAGGAATGCAGGACAGGCCCGCGCACGATCTTGGCCCCGGTCTCGCGGATGCGGTCCAGCGCCGCGTGAAACTGCGCCTCGCTGTCGCATTCCAGCGCGAAATGGTGGAACGAGGGCGGCCCGTCGAGATCGTCCTCGGGCCGGGTCGGGCGCGGCCGGTAGGTCTTGGAAGGATTGTGAACCAGCACAAGCTCGTGATGCGTCGCGCCAAGCCGCATGAAGGTCAGCTCAACCGGGATCGCCTTGACCTCTCCGGCGGCGTGCCGCTCTGTGAGCTTGAAGCCCAGCACCTCACGGTAAAAGGCGATGGAGCGGTCGGTGTCGCTGACCTCGACCGAGAAATGCTGCATCCGGGCGATGGGTCCGGTCATGGGAGCCTCCTGGTCTGATGCGCGCCGGGCCGGGCCGAGAGGGGCCGAAGCCATACGGGCCGGGGCGCAGGAAAGGGCGAAGGAAGGGGCGCGGACCGGGCCATCAATAGGTCGCCCGGCCGCCGGACAGGTCAAAGACCGCCGCCGTGGTAAAGCTGTTCTCGCGGCTGGCGATCCAGGCGATCATCTCTGCCGCCTCGGTCAGCTCCAAAAACCGCCCGCGGGGGATCTTGGACAGCATATAGTCGATATGCTCCTGCTTCATCTGGTCGAAGATCCGCGTGCGCGCGGCGGCGGGGGTCACACAATTCACGGCGATGTCGAGATCCGCCAGCTCCTTGCCCAGCGACTTGGTAAAGCCGATCACCCCGGCCTTGGACGCCGAATAGGCCGACGCGGTCGGATTGCCTTCCTTGCCCGCGACCGAGGCGATGTTGACGATGCGGCCATAGCCCTGCGCCTTCATGGCGGGGACAACGGCGCGGTTGGTGTGAAAGGTGCCCATCAGGTTGATGTTGACAATTTGGGCGAATTCCTCGGGCGCATAGGCGTCCACCGGCGCGTTGCTGCCCGCGATCCCGGCGGAATTCACCATCACGTCGATGCGGCCCGTCGTCTCCAGTGTGGAGGCCGCCGCCGCCTCGACACTGGCCCAATCCGCCACGTCGACTTGATATGCATTGGCACCGTGTCCGATCTCTGCCGCGGCGGCCTCGGCCAGCGACATGTCCAGGTCCCACAGCGCCACGCGGGCGCCCCTGGCCACCAGCACCTCCGCCACCGCCCGGCCGATCCCCTGTGCCCCGCCCGTCACCACGGCCACCTGCCCGTTGAAGTCCATTCCACGCCCTCTCGCTTGTTTCGTCGGACTTTCCTGCGCCGCCGGTCCGGGGTCAAGCGCTTGAGACCATTGGCAATGGCGCATTGGCAGCAGGCCGATCCCGGGCGACAGCGAGACCACCGCACCTTTTCCAGCGCCCTGTCTTTATTCAGACATCAAATGTCTCTTTCAAAGAGGTCGGCCCGCAGCGATTTCAGTATCGTCGGTAGAAACATCTCCCAAGGGGGCGAGTCGAATGCGCTATTCTGCCATGTCGGTCCTGTGGCAAGGTCTGACCGGAAACAAGGGCTGGGGCCCGGTCTGGCGCAACCCGGATCCGAAGCCAGCCTATGACACGCTGATCATCGGCGGCGGCGGGCATGGGCTGTCGACCGCCTTCTATCTGTCGCACGAGTTCGGCGCGCGGAACGTGGCGGTGCTGGAAAAGGGCTGGCTCGGCTCTGGCAACATCGGGCGCAATACGACGATCATCCGGTCGAACTATCTGCTGCCGGGCAACCAGCCGTTTTACGAGTTGTCCATGAAGCTGTGGGAAGGGTTGGAGCAATCGTTCAACTACAACGCGATGGTCAGCCAGCGCGGAGTTCTGAACCTGTGCCATTCCGACGGGCAGCGCGACGCCTATGCCCGGCGCGGCAATGCGATGCGCCTGTCGGGCGCGGATGCCGAACTGCTGGACGCTGATGCGGTGCGGGCGATGTATCCGTTCCTCGATTTCGACAACGCCCGGTTCCCGATCAAGGGCGGCCTGCTGCAACGGCGCGGCGGGACGGCGCGGCACGATGCCGTTGCCTGGGGCTATGCGCGCGGCGCGGACCAGAAGGGCGTCGACCTGGTGCAGAATTGCGAGGTCACCGGCTTTCTGATCGAGGATGGCATCTGCCGCGGGGTCGAGACGACGCGCGGACCGATCCGGGCCAACAAGGTCGCGGTCTGCGCCGCCGGGAACTCCGGCCGCGTGCTGGCCCGCGCCGGTCTGCGGCTGCCGATCGACAGCCACGTCCTGCAGGCCTTCGTGTCCGAGGGGCTGAAGCCCACCATCGACGGGGTGATCACATTTGGCGCCGGGCATTTCTATGTGTCGCAATCCGACAAGGGCGGGCTGGTGTTCGGCGGCGACATAGACGGGTACAATTCCTATGCCCAGCGCGGCAATCTGCCGGTGGTCGAGGATGTTTGCGAAGGCGCCATGGCACTGATGCCTGCCATTGGCCGGGCGCGGCTGTTGCGGATGTGGGGCGGGGTGATGGACATGTCGATGGACGGATCTCCGATCATCGACCAGACGCCGATCCCCGGGCTCTACCTGAATGCGGGCTGGTGCTATGGCGGGTTCAAGGCAACGCCCGCCTCGGGCTTCTGTACGGCGCATCTTCTGGCCAAAGGCACCCCCCATCCGACCGCCGCCGCCTATCGACTGGACCGGTTCCGCAGCGGCGCCGTGATCGATGAAAAGGGCGCCGGTGCCCAGGCCAACCTGCATTGAGGCCCCCCACAATGGTACATATATCCGACATTTCTTTCCACATTTACGGAAAAATTGCGGGCATGTTTTCACAAATCGAACATTCTCGCACCAAGGGCACCGACGCATGATCATCCCCCACCCCCTGCTTGGCCCCCGTGACGCGGCAGAGTTCACCTGCCTTGGCGATGCCAGCCTGCTGGACCGGCCCGACGGGGGCGACCTGGCGGCCTTTCACGACTACCTGCACCTGCGCGACAATCCCGCCGGGACCCACAGAGAGCTTTGGTATCACGAATATGGCGACCGCTCCTGGCTGGTGGTGACGCGCGACACGCTGACCCACGACGTGCTTGGCGCAGAGCTGGCGCGCGATGTGAAACGGGGGGCCGAATGACCCAACCGCACCGCCTGAGCGGGGGGCAGATCGACCGCTCCCGCCCGCTGATGTTCCGCTTCAACGACCGGTTGATGCAGGGCTACCATGGCGACACGCTTGCCTCGGCGCTGCTGGCCAACGGGCAGCGGCTGGTCGGGCGCTCGTTCAAATACCATCGCCCGCGTGGTATTTTCTCGGCCGGATCCGAAGAGCCGAACGCGCTGGTCCAGCTGCGCGACGGCCCCCGGCAGGATCCTAACACCCGCGCCACGATGGCCGAGCTGTTCGACGGTTTGTCGGCCACCAGCCAGAACCATCGCGGGTCGCTGGAATGGGATCTTCTGTCGCTGAACGATCTGCTGACCCCCTTCCTAGGCGCCGGGTTCTACTACAAGACTTTCATGTGGCCTTCCAAGTTCTGGGAGAAGATCTATGAACCCGCGATCCGCGCCGCCGCCGGGCTGGGGCGGCTGTCCGGCGCGCCGGACCCGGACCAGTATGACCGCGGCTATCTGCATTGCGATCTGCTGATCGTCGGGGCCGGCCCGGCGGGTCTGGCCGCTGCCCGCGCCGCCGCCGCAACCGGCGCGCGAGTCATCGTGGCGGATGAAGACTTCTCCCCCGGTGGCCGCCTGACGGCGGAGACCCATGAGATCGAGGGCCAGCCCGGCGCCGCCTGGGCCGCCGCGACCTGGGCCGCGCTGGCTCAGCAAGAAACGGTCCGGCTGATGCCGCGCACCACCGTCTTTGGCGTCTATGACGGCAGCTATGGCGCGCTGGAACGCTGCACCGACCATCTGGCGGACGGCCTGGGCAAGCCGCGCCAGGTGCTGTGGCGGATCTATGCGAAACGGACGCTGCTGTGCGCCGGGGCCACGGAACGGTCCATCGCCTTTGGCAACAACGACCGCCCCGGGGTGATGCTGGCGGGGGCGGTGCGTTCCTACGTCAACCGCTTCGCCGTGGCGCCGGGGCGGCGGGTCGCGGTGCTGACCAACAATGACGACGGGTTGCGCACCGTGGCCGATCTGCGGGCGCAGGGGATCGAGGCGATCCCTCTCGACACCCGCGACGGCAAGGCCGTGGCCAACACCGCCGGGCGCAAACAGCTCCGGTCGGTCACGCTCGGGACCGGATACCGGATCGAGGCGGATTGCCTCGCCATCGCGGGCGGCTGGAACCCGAATGTGCATCTGACCTGCCACCATCGCGGCCGCCCCGTCTGGCGCGACGACATCGCCGCCTTTGTGCCCGGCCCCGATCTGCCGCCGGGCATGCGTGTCGCGGGTGCGGCGCATGGCACGATGACCCTGGGCGCGATCCTCGCAGAGGGGCATGCCGCCGCCGTCGAGGCCATTAGCGCCCTGGGCCACCGCGCGCCGAGCATCGGGCCGGTGCGGGCAACGGACGAAGCCGCCGGAATCACGCCGCTGTGGCAGGTGCCGGGGACAAAGCGCGCCTGGGTCGATCTGCAGAACGATGTCACCACCAAGGACATCCGCCAAAGCCATGCCGAAGGCTTCCGTGCCGTCGAGCATCTCAAGCGCTACACCACGCTGGGCATGGCCACGGATCAGGGCCGCACCTCGAACGTGCTGGGGCTGGCGGTGATGGCCGAGGCGTCAGGCCAGACCATCCCGGACACCGGGACGACGATCTTTCGCCCACCCTACACCCCCGTGCCCATCGCCGCCTTTGCAGGGCACGCGCGCGGCAAGGATTTCCGGCCGATCCGCCTGCCCCCCTCGCATGACTGGGCCGTGGCGCAGGGCGCCAGCTTTGTCGAGGCCGGGCAATGGCTGCGCGCCGAATGGTACGCCCGGCCCGGAGAAAAGGGCTGGCGCGACAGTGTCGACCGCGAGGTGCGGACGGTGCGCGAGGCGGTGGGGTTCTGCGACGTCTCGACCCTGGGCAAGATCGACATTCAGGGCCGGGATGCGGCGACCTTTCTGAACCGGGTCTATGCCAATGCCTTTGCCAAGCTGGCCGTTGGCCGCGTGCGCTATGGGCTGATGCTGCGCGAGGATGGCTTCGCCTATGACGACGGCACCACAGCGCGATTCAGCGAGACGCAGTTCGTCATGACCACCACCACCGCCAATGCTGGGCTGGTGATGCGCAATCTGGAATTCGCGCGGCAGGGGCTGTGGCCGGATCTGGATGTGCATCTGACCTCTGTCACCGACGCCTGGGCGCAAGTCTCGGTCGCGGGGCCGCAGGCGCGGGCGCTGCTGTCGCGGCTGGTGGATCTGGACCTGTCGAACGATGCCTTTCCCTTCATGGCCTGCGCCGAGTGCACCGTCTGCGGGGTGGCCGGGCGGCTGTTCCGGATCTCTTTCTCGGGTGAGCTGGCCTACGAGGTCGCGGTGCCCGCCCGCTACGGCAACGCGCTGGCGCAGGCGCTGATGCAGGCGGGCGCGGATCTAGGCGTGGCGCCCTATGGGACCGAGGCTTTGTCCGTTCTTCGGATCGAAAAGGGCCATGTGGCGGGAAACGAGTTGAACGGCCAGACCACGGCGGCGCAGATGGGGCTGGGCAAGATGGTCTCTCTCAAGAAGGACGCCATCGGCACGGTGTTGTCGCAGCGGCCCCGGATGGCGGGCGCCGATCTGCGGCTGATGGGCTTTCGCCCGGTGGACCGGGACGTGCTGCTGAACGCGGGCGCGCATTTCCTGACCCCAGGTGATCCGGCGGATATGGCGCATGACCAGGGCTGGATGACCTCTGTCGCGTGGTCACCGACATTCGGCCATTCCATCGGCCTGGGGTTCCTGAAGAACGGGGCGGAGCGTTTGGGCGAGATCCTGCGCGCCTACGACCCCATTCGCGGCAAGGACACCGAGGTGGAGGTCGTCTCCGCCCATTTCTACGACCCGGAAGGAGCGCGGCAGCGTGGCTGACATAACCCTGACCCCGACGCCCGCGCTGGCCGGGCTGAGCCGCCGCATCGGCGCCCTGCAATTGCAGACCGTGCCGGAGCTGGTGCTGACCTCGCTGGCGGTGCCGTTGGGCGGGGACGCCGCCGCCGAAGCCGCGTTGCAGACCGCGACGGGGCTGGGCGTTCCCGCGCTGGGGCTGTCGCTGGCCAAAGGCGGCGCAAGGGTGATCCGCCTAGCGCCCGACCAGTTGATGCTGGCGACGGACACCGCGCCCCCGGCGGGGCTGAGCGGCCCGTTCTACACCACCGACCAGACCGACGCCTGGGTCACGCTGGACCTGTCCGGCCCGACCTGCGCAGCGGCGCTGGAACGGCTGTCGATGCTCGACATCGTCGGCTTCCCGGTGGACGGCGCGCAGCGGACGCTGATCGCGCATCTGGCGGTGATCCTCGTCCGGGTCGCGCCGGATCGGTGGTGGTTGATGTCGGCGGCGTCCTCTGCCAAGAGCCTTGCCAAAGCGGTCGAAGCCGCCTTGACCGCCATCGCCTGAAGGAACACAGCATGACCGCAACGATCATCGACGGAAAAGCCTTTGCCGCAAGGGTGCGGGGCATGGTGGCCGAGGGTGTGGCCGATCTGAAGGCCAAGCACGGGCTGACCCCGGGTCTGGCGGTGGTTCTGGTGGGCGAGGATCCCGCGTCCGAGGTATATGTCCGCAACAAGGGCAAATCCACGATTGAATGCGGCATGGCCTCAATCGAGCATCGGCTGGATGCGAGCACCGCCGAGGGCGATCTGCTGCGGCTGATCGACTCGCTGAACAAGGACCCGAAGGTGCATGGGATTCTGGTGCAATTGCCGCTGCCAAAGCATCTGAACGCGGATCTGGTGATCAATTCCATTGATCCCGCAAAGGATGTGGACGGGTTCCATATCTCGAATGTCGGGCTGCTGGGGACGGGGCAGAAGGCGATGGTGCCCTGCACGCCGCTGGGCTGCCTGATGATGCTGCGCGACCATCACGGGTCGCTGTCGGGGCTGAACGCGGTTGTGGTCGGGCGGTCGAACATCGTGGGCAAGCCGATGGCGCATCTGCTGCTGGGCGACAGCTGCACGGTGACGATTGCCCATTCCCGGACAAAGGATCTGCCCGCCGTCGTGCGCGGCGCCGATATCGTCGTGGCCGCCGTGGGCCGCCCGCAGATGGTGATGGGCGATTGGATCAAGCCCGGTGCCACGGTGATCGACGTGGGCATCAACCGCATCGACGCGCCAGAGCGGGGCGAAGGCAAGACGCGGCTGGTGGGCGATGTGGATTTTGACAGCGCCTCTGACGTGGCGGGCGCGATCACCCCGGTGCCCGGCGGGGTCGGTCCGATGACAATCGCCTGCCTGCTGGCCAACACGTTGACCGCCTGTTGCCGCGCCAATGGACTGCCGGAACCCGACGGGCTGACGCCCTGACCTGACAGTGCAGGCCCCCTCCATCGCGGCGCCTGCTCTATCGCCGCGCCTGCCCTACGGCCGCGCCTGCCCTGTCGTCATGCCTGCGCTACTGCCGCGCCCTGCCGCCAAGGGCTGGTGGTATACCTCCGCCGAATGGGTCTTCTCCCACTGGACGCACAGCCCCGTGCCGCGCTATGGACCGGCAAACGTGAATGGAGGCCGCCAATGTCCTTTGACCGCAGCATCAAGATCGCGCCGTCGATCCTGTCCGCCGATTTCGCCGATTTCGGACGCGAGATCCGTGCGGTCGAGGATCAGGGTGCAGACTGGGTTCATGTCGATGTCATGGACGGGCATTTCGTGCCCAACCTCACCTTCGGCCCCCCCGCCGTCAAAGCCTTTCGCCCGCATGTGAAGACGGTCATGGATGTGCATCTGATGATCGCGCCCGTGGATCCGTTCATCGAGGTCTATGCCGATGCCGGCGCCGACATCCTGACCGCCCATGTGGAGGCAGGCCCCCACATCCATCGCACCGTGCAGGCGATCCGGGCTGCCGGGATGCGCCCGGGCGTGGCGCTCAACCCGGGCACGCCCGCCTCGGCAGTGGAACATGTGCTGGATCTGGTGGATCTGGTCTGCGTGATGACGGTCAACCCCGGCTTCGGCGGCCAATCCTTCATCGACATGACGGAAAAGGTCCGCCGCCTGCGCGCGATGATCGGCGACCGCCCGGTGCATATCGAGATCGACGGCGGCGTGACTCCGCAAACCGCCCCGCTGGTCGCCGCCGCGGGCGCCGATGTGCTGGTCGCCGGATCGGCCGTGTTCAAGGGCGGCTCTGTCACAGCGCCCGAAGCCTACGGTCGCAACATCGCCGCGATCCGCCTGTCCGCCGACATCGCCACCGGGCGCGCGGCATAGGCAAATCGGCGCGCCCGCAAAGGCACCGCGCCTCTCGCAACGGAGCATCCGCCATGGCCCTGACCACCCCCGCTGTTTGCGATTTCGGCGCCGCCGCGCCGCATTTCTCACTGCCCGCCACCGACGGCAGAACCTATGCCCTGTCCGACATCAGCGGGCCAAAGGGTGCGCTGATCCTGTTCATCTGCAATCATTGCCCCTATGTGAAAGCGATCCTGGACCGGATCGTGCGCGATGGGACAGAGCTGCAGGCGATGGGCGTCGGGGTCGCGGCGATCTGCGCCAATGACGCGCAGGATTACCCCGCCGACAGTTTCGAGAATATGGCGCGGCTCGCCCGCCAGCACGCGTTCCCCTTCCCCTACCTCCACGATGAAACCCAGGCGGTCGCCAAAGCCTATGGCGCCGCCTGCACCCCGGATTTCTTCGGCTACAACGCGGATCTCGGCCTGCAATACCGCGGGCGGCTCGACGCCTCCGGCAGCCGCCCCGCCGCCCCCGACGCCCGCCGTGAACTGTTCGAGGCGATGCGGCAGATCGCCGAAACCGGCGCGGGCCCGCGGGAGCAGACCCCCTCCATCGGCTGCTCGATCAAGTGGAAAGCGGCGTGAGCGCCCTGATCTTCGATCTCGACGGCACCTTGATCGACGCCAGCCGCGACATCCATGCCTGTGCCATCCGGATGCTGGAGTCCGAGGGCCTGCCACCGGTGACCCTGGATCAGGTGCGCGGCTTCATCGGCAACGGGGTCGGGGTGCTTATCTCGCGCTGCCTCGCGGCGCTGGAGGTGGCCGAGACCCCGGCTTTGCACGGGCGCATGACGGCAGTGTTCCAGCAGGAATACGTGACGGCGGTGACCCGGACCACGCTGTTTCCCCATGTGCGCGAGACCCTGCAGCTGTTGAAAGACGACGGCTATCGCCTGGCGCTGTGCACCAACAAGCCGCAAGCGCCGACCCATGCGGTGCTGGACCACCTGGGCCTGACGCCGCTGTTCGACGCGTTTGCATATGGTGACGGCCCCTATCCGCGCAAACCCGATCCAGCGCCGGTGCGCCATCTGGTCGACCAGCTGCCCGCGCGCCGGTTCCTCTATGTGGGCGACAGCGAAGTGGATTGCGAAACTGCCCGGAACGCCAAGATCCCGATGGCCCTGTTCACCGAAGGGCACCGCAAGACGCCCCCCAGCGCGCTCTACCACGACGCGCTGTTCAACGATTTCAAGCAATTGCCCGCCATCGCGGCCGGGCTGGTGCCGCGCCCGCAATAGGCCTGCTCCCTTGATCCAGCGTCGCGGGTGCCGCAGTGTCCCAGCCGGACAAGGACCGGCGGCGCAGGCAGGGCGGGCGCGTCTCAAGGCCCCGAACATCATCCGCCAGGCGACCATTCGCCAGCTCCAAAGGAGGCCCAATC
>CAYGRI010000170.1:0-10968 GCA_964352155.1 uncultured Maritimibacter sp.
ACCGGCCCGGCTGGTCGGGGTCCTCACCGTTGACGATCAGCGCCTTCACCCGGTCGGGCAGGCCCAGCGCCTCCAAGTCAACGTCCGCCGCCGCCGCGAAGCTGCGGTCAGGACCGGAGGTTGCCGTGGCCGCGCCTCCGGCGGCTGCCTTGGGCGCGGGGAAGTCCTCAAGGTCATAGCGCCGGTCCCAGTGCGCCTCCACGACACGGGCCAGCCGGGGCACCCGGCCCGCCCGGCGCTTCTTCTCGTTGGGCCAGTTGACCGTCCCCGGGAGGCGCATCACGCGGTCCACGTTCTGAACCCCATCCCCCTCCACGGCAACCTTGATGCCGATGGCGCGGGCCTCCACGTCCGCCACCGTGTCCGCGCCGTCCAGCAGGACGCGCTCGCGGAGCAGGAAGAAGCCCTGCATCCCGCCGCCGCTGTCCACCACGACGCTGGGCCGGGGGAATGGGAGCTTCCTGCCGTCCTTCTCCCAGCCATCGAACATGCGGGCGATGCGCGCCCGCTCGGGGTCCAGCGGCTCGCCCGCGCGCGGGTCCACGTCGCAGAACAGCGCCACGGCCTCGGCCATGTCCGCCTTCTTGGGCTTCTTGCGCACGGGGCCGCGCGTCACGTTGGGCGTGAAGTAGAGGTTCCAGCGCCCGCCGCTGTGTTCATGGATCCAGCGCCGCACCGCGTCTGCGGTCGTCAATGTGTGGGTGGGGGTTGGGGCGTCCGGGCCACCGTCCACCTCAATCGCGGTCAGGACCCAAGGCCCGCCGGGCCGCCACGCCTCAAGGAACTCCACCGCCGCGTCCGCGTCAGGCCCCAAGGAATTTTGGTAGGCCCCGTCACCATCCCGGGGTAAGCTATCCCCGATGATGTTCTGATGACCCGCCCGGTCCTCTCCTGCGCCCCCGGCTTCCGTCCCGGAGCTGGGGGCGTTCATTTCGCCCCCCTTCATTCGCCTGCCTCCATCCACGCGCGCACGTCATCGGCGCGGTAGCGGACGCTGGTGCCCACCTTCAGGAAGGGCGGTCCCTGACGCTTGGAGCGGTATGCCTCAAGCGCCTTGGTTGAGAAGCCCGTCATCTGGGCCACCTGGTCGGGGGTCAGGTATTCCGGGGTCATGGGGAGCCGCCCACGGGGCAGCTCACGCAGGAGGCGCTCTGCGACGGCCTCCGCTACGGCATCAATGGTCTGTTGGTCCACGTCTAGTCACCATTCCAGACCGCCCTGCTGTGGCAGGCGGTCGGTTAGGTGACAGGGCCATCTCCGGGTTGCCCCGCGCCCCCCGCATGGGGCGCTCCCCGCGCGCGGCACGTCCCGGTGGGCCGACGCGGTTCCCAACGCCGGGGTTCACCGGCGTCCCCTGTTTCAGGGTAGTCTGCCCCTATCTTACCCTTGGCGGCCCGCCTTGGGAAACCCTAATTAGCCCCCTCCAGCCCTCAATCCGTTGTTGTGGAGGGCTCAAGCAGGGCGAGGATGGCCGCCGTCATGCGCTCCTGCTCAGCAAGAAGCGTGTCGAACAGCGCCCGCTCATGGATGTAGACGCCCTCAATCCCCGGCACGGTGTGGTCCAGCAGGAGCCGGGCGTTCACCCGGTCTATGCCCGTGCGCTGGGCAACGGTGCGGTAGGTGTGGCGGAGGATGTGGCCTGTCTCGCTGGGCAGGGCCTTCTCCTTCCAGACCTGCGTTGCGATCACCTCGCCCGTCTTGCTGGACCGGGACGGGAACAGCCACGGAGCGCCCGGGAACAGCACGTCACCCGCCGCCATCGCCCGGCGCACCACCTCCACCATGTGCCCAGACAGGGGCAGGTCGAAGGAGCGGCCCGACTTCATCCGGGGGATGGACACGGCGCTGTCGTCCAGCCGCACCCAGTCCCGGCGCAGTGCAACGAGGGTGCCGGGGCGCAGGCCGGACAGCAGCCCGAGCAAGTGCATGTCGCGCCGGAGCGGGTTGGGCAGCGCCTGCACCCGCGCCCACCAGTCCGCGAGGTCCTCGGGCATGATGACGCGGTTGCTGGCCCGCTCCTTGTTGAACGTGACCGCCGCCACCGGGTTGCCCGGCAGGGCGTCCGGGTCGTCAACCACCTTGAGGGCGAAGTTGTAGGCGGCGCGGAAGTCGCGCATGGCCTTGTTCGCGGTCGTGGCCCCGTGCTTGTCGGTGATCCGGCGGTGCTCCTCGCGGGCGGCGCTCCGCTTCACCTCTGTTATGGGCGTGTCGGCCCACTTGGGCAGGTAGCGGTCCAGCCGCTCCATCATGTCGGTGACAGACCGCTCGACACAGCCCCGGGCCAGCATGTCCGCGCCATACTCCTCGAACATGCGGCGCACCGTCCACGCGCCCGCGTCGTCAGGCGGCGGGGCGTTGGGGTCGATGCCGCGCTTGATCTGGTCCAGCACCGCGAGCGCCCGGCTGCGCGCGTCGTCTAGCGTCATCTCCTCGGTGCCCCCGAGGGTGTGGCGGACGGTCTTGACCAGCACCCGCCGCCCGCGCGGACCCTGCCAGAGGTCGCGCTGCACCTTGTATGACTTCCCCGTCTTGTTCACGGCAACGAGGAGCCCCGTCACCTTTGCGTCCCGCACCACTGCGGGCTTCCCGTCGAAGGCGAGGGCCTTCACCCGCGCCTCTGTCAGCTTCTCCGGCATCCGTTGCCCTCCTGCGAACCGTGTGGCAGCCTGCCTGCGAACCGTAAACGAACCGGGAGCGGATCGGGCGGGTTAGGGCAGCCTAGGGGGAAGGTAGCTCCAAATGCCTGAGAACGATACTGTTTAGGGTGGACGCGAGGGCAGGAAAGGGTTACAGTCCACCGACTTCTAATCAGGATGTTGGGGGTTCGAGTCCTCCCGGGATCGCCACTCAATCCGTCGATGTGACAGCGCGTTTCCTGGTCGCCAAGGGTCTGCGCGCATCCTGGCGATGCTAGCAATTCGCCAAAGCTTCGCCAAAGCTTCGCCAACCAGAGCGATCCGGTCCCGCGCTATGGTCTGGTGCGCATGGCCGGGCCGTTGCCTGTTTCCGATGCCTGACTGCAGCGTCCGAATGCCTGCCGTTCGACGGGTTGACCATTTGGCCCTTGCGATGTGCCGAGGGCCAATGTCGGCCAGGCTAAGAGCGTGCGGCCTTGGTCTTGAAACGCCTGTCGCGGCCTGTCGACAGCGCCTCGAACGCGAAGAGTGGCGCCAATGTATCGGTTCAAGGGACAGACTCTGGAATGCGCGTTCGATACCGGCAAGGTTGGCGTCCCGTTCTGGGCACTTGTTTGGCCGGGGGGGCTCTGCTGTAGCATTCTGCGGAGAGGTCGGTGCAGCCATGAAGAAACTTGCCATTACGATGCTCGCCGCAGGGCTGGCGCAGCAGGCCGCAGCGCAAACCCACACGCAGGTGTTTGTGGCGGATTGTCAAGCCCTGGTCACAGGATCGGGACCTGGCGCGGAAAACTGCCGGTCGATGCTGGAAGGCGCGATTGGCGCGTTTTCATTGATAGGAAGCGATTACTACCCCGTCTCTGCCGCGCTGGGCTATTGTATCCTGCCCGGAACTACACCGGAACAGGCCGCGCGGGTCATCGTCGACTTTGCGGAGTCCAACCTGGACTATGTGCGGCGGGCACATTTTTCAATGTGTATGAATATGGCGTTCAAGGTGGCCTATTCCTCGACCTGCCAGCGCTGACTTGCCTGGTTCAATCGGGCACGGGCTCATTGGGCCCGGTTCAATTGAGGCGCGCGTCACTTCGGAAGGCGGGCGGCGATTCCACGGTCCGTGGCGACAAGCCGGTCCCGCCAGCCGGGGGAGGTGTAGGGCGGCTTTGGCAGCCATCTGCCGGGGTCGGGTTCCGCCTCCGGCCTTGGGCCAGTGATGTACCAGCGCGGCGGGGGCAGGGGCAAGAAGAACCGTTTGCGTTCCACCTGGGACAGGCACCTCGACACCGCTGACTTGGCGCGCTCTGGCAGCGCGTGGCCTTGCTCGGCGGCGATGGGCCACAGGCGAACCGACCCATCTTCCGCGCCGGTGAACAGGCGCCGCCCGTCGGCGTAGAATGCGACGGTGTTAATGATCGAGCCATTGCCCCGCAACACGCCCAGGATGTCGCCGGACGGCAGGGTCGAAAGGATCACGCTCTTATCCTAGGACCCGGTGACGGCAACGGCGCCGTCCGGGCTGACCGCAACGTCGGTGACGTCCTGGGTATGCCCCGTCAACTCCGCGATCTTGCCGCCCGTGGCGATGTCCGTCAGAACGGCCACCAGGTCGCGCGTGGTTGACAGCACTTCTGCGCCGCCCGCCCGGAACGCCAGATCGTTGGCCTTCTGGAAATGCCAGTTCAGGTGGCGGATGTGGTCGGTCGTGGCCGCTGACCAAGAATGGAAGTCGCCGCGTTGTTCGGCCGTGACAATCAACATGCCGTCTGGCGAAAAGGCGGCTGCATACGCCCAATTGTCGTCTCTGGCAGGCAGGCTTGCCACGTTTGTTCCGTCCGGATCACCGGTGGACAAGATCAGAACCTTGCCGTCCTGCGAGGCCTAGACCGCCCGCAGCCCGTCGGGGCTGAAATTGGCATCGGTCACGCCGCTGTCATGCCCCGCAAATGCGGCAAGTTGCAGGCCGGTGCGGGCGTCCAACACCGTCACAGCCCCACCACTGGTCCCGGTCACATAGCGCAACCCGTCCGGTGCGAAGGCCGCGCGGGGCACCTGACTGTCGCAAAGGGCGTCAATCCCCAAAGGCGCGCCGGTTTTGGCGTTCCAAAGCCTGGCGCTGTGGTCTTCGGACCCGGTCAGCAACGGCATACCGTCGGGGGACATCCCCAGATCCACCACCGTGCCGTCGTGCCGGGCGAAGACGCGCTTGGACAGTGCCGCAAGGTCCCAGACATGAACCGTGCCTTGCGTGGTTCCGGTCACCAGGCGGGTGCCGTCCCGGCTGAGCCTGCCGCCCAGAAGGGCGCTGGGATGGCGCAGGATGGCCCGTGCCTAGCCGCTTACCGCGTCCAAGGCCCGCGCCGTGCCGTCCCGGGATGTTGTGACCACGAGGCTACTGTCCGAGGACAGATCGGCGAAGTTGATCTCTGATTCGTGGCCGGAGAATGCGGCGATTGTCTCTCCTGTCGCGGCGTCCCCGAGAAAGGCGTTCGACGACGCTGAGCCAAGGATCCACTTGCCGCCGTTCACGAAAGCCGCGCTCCCCAGACGCCGTCGGAGTCCGCAAGCGCCAGCGGCAGGGCATCAAGGGCCGCGACAGCGTGGATGCGAACGGGGCCGCCATAGGAGGCGGTGCGAACGGACTGCCCGCCGGGGCTGAGCATGGTACCGGAAATCGCGGCTGCTTGCGCCGGGATCTCGGCCAGCAGAATGCCGGTTGCGGCATCGAGGATCCGGGCAAATCCGTCGGATCCGGCCGTCAGGATCCGGCGGCCGTCCAGGCTGGAATCGACCGCATTCACCGAGGCACGGGAGGCGGAAAGCGTGTGAAGGATCGCGCCTTCGGACCAATTGGCAATCTTCCACCGCCTTGTGTTGCCGTCCTGCGACCCGGATACGATCCGGCGGCCATCGGGCGCCACGGCAATCGCGGTGATGGACCGGGAGTGGCCCGGCAGCAAGCTCAGCGGCTGACCCGTGGAGGGATCCCAGACCCGGACACTGCCATCGGCAAGCCCCGCAACCATCCGACCGCCGCCGATGAACACCAGGTCGACGACATGGAAGGCGGCTGCGTCGCTGTCGACGGCGAGTTCCACACCCTCGTGCAGCCCGTCCGCGTTCCAGATGCGGGTCTTCGCGTCGTTCGACGAGGTCAGGATGCGCGTGGCGTCTGGGCTGAAAGCAACGGTCCAGACGTGATCGCCCTGGCCGGTGACCAAGCCGATTTCATGGGGCTGACGCAGCGCTCGGCGCGGCAGCCGTTCCAGCCCCGGCCAGGCCGGGCGGTCCGACAAAACGCGCCATCCTGGGCGAGCGACCCGTCCGGAAGCGCTTCGATTGCCAGCAATATCGCCTGATTGGTGTTCCACGCCTCAAGCTTCTGAAGGACGAGTTCGGACAGGAACACCGATTGCGCCAACAACGCTTCCTTTCGGTGCGTCTTGGTGATTTCGGCCTGCTGTAGAGCGTTTTGACGGGCCACTTCGGCCAGGGCGGCCTGTTCAAGCGCGCGGGCTTGTTCCGTCTCGGCGCGTTCCGTTGCGGCGGAGGCGACCTTGGCCTGCTCGACCGCGCTCGGCTTCTGCGACCCGGCCCTGGATCTGGGCCTGCAGCCCAAAGAACCCGGCCACCATCGCTAAGACGACCGCCACGACCAGCCCGGCAGGCGTGCGCCGCTGCAATCTGTGCGCGGCGCGGCGCTCTTCCTCCTTGCGGGCGTCTTCGCGGCGCGGGGCGGCGGCCAGATAGGCCCGGTCGGCGGCAGTGAACAGATCGGCGAAGTCGCTGCGCGCCGCGACCGCCTCGCCCAGTTCCAGCCGGCCGCCCGCATGGGAAATCCACTCTGCGTCCTGGGCGTTCGCGTCCCAGTCGCGCGCCGCCCGGCGCACCCCTTCGGCGGTGGAGAGGTCCTCGAAATCCTCGTCCAGCCAGCCTTCGAGCAGACTCCAATGCCGCAAAAGCGCCTCGTGCGCCGGTTCGATGTTGTTTCGCCGGTGGCTTCTTCGACATCGGTGGACAGCAGGCGTTGGTCGGTCAGCAGATCGACCAGCGGCAAGGCCTCGGCCAGAATGTCGGACTTGCGCGCGATCCGGCGGCGCGGTGGCCCGGTTTCCGGGTCGATCCCGGCCAGCCAGGAGATCAGCCCGCGCCGGATCAGCGCAAGCCGGGCGTCTGCGTCTTTGGGAATGGCCGGCCTGGAGTCGGCCACCGTCAGGGCCTGGGCGACAGCGGCCTCAATGGAGCTACGCACACTCCCATCGGCTGGTATTCCGCAATCCTCAGGTTCCCGTCGTCGCGATGTCCGCGGTACAGCCGTTCAAGGGTAAAGGCCAAAAGCGGCAATGCGTCCTTGGCACCGCCCGTTTCCAGATCGCGCAACAGGCCTCGGTCAGCGCGTCTTCGATGTCGAGCACGCGGTCGGTGCCGGTCAGGCGCTGCGCCGACCCTGTGATCACCTGCCCATAGACGCCCTTGGGCAGCGGATGGAGCGAATAGGTCTGTTGGCCAAGGCCGGCCAGCGCCTCGGCGGTTTGGAGCCTCTCATAGCGGTCAGAGCGGATAGTGAAGACCACAGCAACCGCCGGATTGTCGGCTGCGGCGAGCCCGGAAATAAGGCTCAGCGGCTGATGGGCTTCGGCCTGGCCCTCGGCGTGGAACAGCACTTCCGCCTGGTCGACCGGCAGGATCAGCGTCGGCGCCGTCGCGGTTTGCGTCACCGGGTCGGCCAGCCGCGCAAGGAGCGGTTTGAGCGTACCCGCGCCGCCCTCGATGGCGTGCCGGAGGTCGCCACGGCTGACGCGCGATCCGGCGTCCAGCAGGGCTTGTTCCAACGCGGCCATCAGGCCGGATTCGCCGGTCAGAGCCGCCCGCTCCGGCCGCACGGCCGGAAGACATCGAAAGTGCCGGTCGTCGCGGGCAAGCCGGGGCAAAAGGCCCGCGCGCAGGAACGAGGATTCCCCCGAACCCGACGCGCCCAGAATGACCAGCAGGCGCGGCGCGGCGGCATTGCGCAGCCCGCGTAGCTTGTCCAGCACCTCGACGATGGGCCCGGCGCGGCCAAAGAAGATGCCCGCATCCCCGGCCTCCAGCGCGCGCATCCCCCGGTATGGCGGGCGCATCGGGTCGTCCCCGGGCGGCCATTCGAAGAAGTCGGGGTCCAGCCCCGCGCTTTGCAGCCCGATGCGCAACCGGGTCAGCCCGTCGGTGGAAAACGTCGCGGTTCGCGGGGGAGGGGGCGCCGGCCGGAAAGGTCACCGTGATCGGATGGTCCCGGATGCCCGAGGACAGGTCGACGAGTTGCCATTCCGACGTCATCTCCAACGGGATGTCGGCCAGCGGCGTTTCGGCGATTAGAACTCCGAAGATCTGCCTGTTCAGCTGTTTTGCCAGCAGGAATTCGGCCAGGCACCACTTTGACGCCACCCAGTCCGGCGAGATCAGGAACACCACGGATTCGCAGCGGGTGGCGGCCTGTTTCAGCGCATCCTGCCAGTGCTGCCCCGCTTTCAGCCCGGTTTCCGCATCCAGATCCAGAAAGACATCGTCCCACCCCTCGGAGGAAAGCCAGTCGCGTACCGCGACAGCTTCGATGTTGTTGAAGCTGGAATGGCTGAGGAAAATGCGTGCAATGATGAAAGCTGTTTGCGGTCCTTTTCCCTTACCGACGCGCCACGCGTCAGAGCGGTGATTTCGCTGCGGCGCGTCCGATGGGCGCAGCGCCCGGAGCAGAGGTCAATAGAACGGCGCCATCCGCCGATAGGCCCTTCGAATGGCGGTCGACAATTGGGGATCCGGCAGGCGTTGGTAGGCAGCGATCATGGGGCCGATCTCTGCCATGCTGCGGATCGTGGCAAAGGGTGTCTCGGCATTGGTGATGTAGCCGAGGCGGTGCAGGTATCGGGCCGCCTCCCCCCCGCGCCGGAAACTGCGATGCCGTGGGATCTTTCTGCCGAACTTATCGTTGATCACCGCGGCCAGCTCGGTCGTGCAGTTGTTGTCCAGCGTATTGTAGAGTTCCGGCTTGCGCGCCACGGCATTGGACCGCTCCACAAAGGCTTTCAGGATGATCGCCGCCTGCTCGGCGGTGACGTCGATCTTGTACATTTGCAGCTTGCGGTCGAGCGCCAGCGCGGTGTTCGTGAAGATGTCCTTTTCCGTCGACCAGACGAAGGCGAGGCCATAGGCGCCGAACAATCCGCGCAGGGGGGAATAGACGTCTCCGACTTCGCGGCGGGCTTCGACCGACAGGGTCAGATAATCCGGACGGCCGTTCCGTTCCATCTCGAACGTGATGAAGGTATGGCCCAGGTCTTCGTTCGATTTGAACGGGGCAAAGAAGAACCAGATGCCCGTGGTGTCTTGCGTGTCGAATCTGCGATTGACCCATGTCCGCTTGGTTGGGCCGTCCGCCCCGTATTCCCACGCGCGCAGATCGCGCAGGACAAACTCATGCTGGTTGATCCAATGGGCGACGGCCAGGCGCGAGACCTGTTCCTGCCAATTGCGGTCATCGTCGCCCAGCCCCTTGAAGATGGAGGGGCTGCATCCGGCGATCAGGACAAGGCCCAGCAGAAAGAAGCCGCGCGCAAAGCTCCAGATGCTCCCAGTCATGTCCGTGGCCCCCCTGGATCCCAAGAACCTGCTTTTTCGCCGCCATCGACGCAAGCGCGTAGAGGTCGAGCATGACGCTTGGGTCATCCATCCTGCGCAATCGCTTGATGTCCTTGGCCGACAATGCCTCGCCGCTCAGATCCTGCAGCCAGGCCGCTTCAAGCTGGATATCGTGGCGTTGAAACGACAGCATCGGGCGGCCGCCTAGCACGTCTCCGCCAAGGTCCTCGATATCGCCGTTCAGCCACCAGCCTTGCGCCGGGTCGCTGAGCCATTGCATCAGCATCAGGCTGGTCGACTGGCAGTCCTGAATAAGGCCCTGCAACGTGTCCACCGCAAAGGTCGCCGCGGGTTGCAGCCGTTTCTCGATCCGGTTCTGGAACCGCCCCGTCCCGATCGAGATCATCGACAGATTCTCGGGGCCCACTGGCCAGCACAAGCCGTAGCGCCGCATCGTCGCCAGCATCAGCAGCGGAATCATCGGCGCGTTGTAGGGCGTGACACCGCCGTCGACGAAGCGTCCCGTCAGCGTGTCCGAAATCGCGATCTCTTCCGGCCCGAAGAAATAGGGGGCGGCGGTCGATGCGCGGATGACGTTCACCAGGTTGTAATGACGGTTGCCGGTGAAAGCCTTGTCCGCGCCATCTTCCCAATAGGGTTGGCTTGGGATGTTCGACAGGATCCAGGGGCTGCCGGTGTCGACTCGTTTCAGGATCAACGCGAGATGCGTGCGTATGGCCGGGTCATCCAGCGTGATGTCACCCAGGGCGTCTGTCAGAATCGCCTTGAGAACGGAGGATTCAAACTGCACATGAAACAAGGGCAGCCGCAGCATCCGGCGGCGAAACACCCGCGTCGCCAGGTCGAAATAGAGTTGCTTGATCTCTGACACGGATTTGCCGGTCGCAAGGGCGGATGCGATGATCGCCCCGGTGGAGGTGCCGCCGATCAGGTCGAAATGGTCGGCCAGCCGGAACGCGTCACCTTTTCCGGTCAGCGCGGCCTGCTGTTTCTCTATCTGCTCCAGAAAGGCGATGGCGACGATCCCGCGCACCCCGCCTCCGTCCAGCGACAGGATGCGTTTTTTCGCAGACCAAAGCCCGGCGCCCGGCCCGGAGGCGGGGTCGTCCCTGCGGTTGGGTTCGGTCGAATTGGGCCGTGGGGTCATGAAGGGTCCCGCCGCGAAAGTACCGATGGCGTGGAAGGGACCACAAAGTCGGCCCCGGAAACAGTTGTTTTTGACGGATTTGGGTCAAACTTGCTATTTTGCCTGACCGGGGCGCCATTGTGTGGGGCGTCGTCTGAGGCGGCACAAGGGATGGATGGCGGGTGAAAGAAACGGTCGCATGGATCGGGGTAGGGGTGACGGGGCATCGCGTGCCGCCCAAACTGCCGGCTGACGCTGTCGGACAGATCCGTGCGACCGTTCGGTCGATCTTGGCAGGGGGCGCGCAGTGGGCCGAGACGGCCAGCCTCGCCATCGTCTCGTCGCTGGCAGAGGGCGCAGACCAGATCGTTGCGCGGGAAGGCCTGGCCAGCGGGGAAAAGCTGGACGCCGTTCTGCCGCTGCCGCCAGAGGTCTACCGCGATGACTTTGAGGCGCCGGGCACCCTAGTCGGCTTTGACGATCTGCTGTCCGCCGCCCTTTTGGTGGAGACGTTGGATATGGTGCAGGGTTCTAACCATATCGCCTATGAGGCCGCAGGCCGGTGGGTGCTGGATC
>CAYGRI010000171.1:0-10942 GCA_964352155.1 uncultured Maritimibacter sp.
GCATTCGCGGTGCGTTCGGGGGGGCTGGGCGGGATCATCGCGGGCAAGGGCGCTGCCGGTTTGCGCTTGCGCCAATTGCCCGAAGGGTCGGTGGTCCGCCGCAATCGCCAGGGCTGAAAAGCGATGCGCGGGGGCCGGATTTTGCGGGCCAATGATTCGTTCCTGCGACCGGCACAGGTCCCCGCTGCGCGACCCGCGGGGCATCCTTTGCGGGTGACTCGTGTTGCGCGATGCCCCTTAACTGTCTGTTAAGCATATTTTTTAGGCGGATTTCCACGTGTTTTGCCCAAGCATATAATTTCTTGACGCCGGACCTGTCGTTATTTTGTTGCAAAAGAATATTAATTGAAATTACTCGTGGCTTGGGGTCCAGTCGGAGGTCGGAATTTGCCGAGTTCGTTCTGGATTTTTCGCAAAAAATTGCAGTGGGGTTTTCTAGTGGATAGTTTCCGGACGCATAGGGATTCGAAGTCAGCATTGGCGGGCGTCGCACAAGGGCCGTCAGGGCCCAGAAAGAGTCAGATGATCGTCAAGCGCGGGATCGACCTCTTTATTTCGCTGCTGGCGCTTCCGGCCGTCCTGCCTTTGGTTGCGGTTTTGTGCCTGATCATTCGCCGCGACGGCGGCCCGGGACTTTTCGCGCAGGAGCGCGCGTGGGCTACAATGGCAGAACCTTCAAGTGCTTGAAGCTGCGCACCATGGTCATGGATGCCGAGAGGGTCCTGAACGAGATGTGCAAGCAGGATCCCGAACTGGCCGCGGAATGGGAGCGTGATCAGAAGCTCTCGAAAGACCCAAGGATTACCCGCGTCGGCGCGTTCCTGCGGGCGACCAGCCTTGATGAATTGCCGCAGCTCTGGAACGTGATCTGTGGCGATATGAGCCTGGTCGGACCCCGGCCGATGCTGCCATCGCAGCAGGAAATGTATGTCTCTGGCGGTGGCGGCGATGCGTATTTCCAGCTGCGCCCGGGTGTGACCGGCCCTTGGCAGATCGATGGCCGCAGCAAGACGTCCTTTCTGGATCGCGTCCGCTACGACAATCGTTATTTCGCTGAGTTTTCGCTGTCGAAAGACATATTCTACATCTTCCGGACGTTCCGGGTGGTGTTTGAGCAGAGCGGAAAGTAGCCGCGCATAGTCGCCGTCCCGGGGATCTCTGGGATTTGGAGCCTGGGACTGGGGCCTGGGACTGGGGATCTGGCCGACAGGCGGGGGCCGTGAAAGCGACTGGGCCGCCTGCTACGCGCTGTTTCATGTGATCGACGAAGACGATTGGGTCATCGGGAACGGATATCTGCAATTGGCGCGTGGGGCGATCTTTCCCAGCCACATGGTCCACAATCATGTGGGCCATGGCAGTGGCCTTCTGGTCCGACGCGCGGCCGCGCTTGCGGTTGGCGGCTTTGATCCGTCCTATGTCGCCCGGGGAATCGGCGGCTGCGAGGATCGGGATTTTCAGCTGCGTCTGCTGCAGCGCTACAAGATGGATCTGGTCCGCGAATATCTGATCGGCTATCGCATCTATCCGGGCAACATGTCCTCGAACCGCAAGGCCATGGCCCTGTCGACGCTGGCGGTCTGCGAAACCTTTTCAACGGACCCGCGCCTGCCTCAGGAGATCCGCTCGATGGCTCTGGTCTCACATCAATGTCTGGCGATGTACGACCTGCTGTGGGGCGGCTATTGGCGCGAGTCCATGCGGAACGGAACGAAGGCCTTGCTCAGAGATCCGGCCTTCTTTCTGTCGCTGATCCTGCCCAGAATCGTTCCGGTTCTCTGGCGGCGCGCAAGAAAGCACATCTTCCGGCTGCTTCCCGCCACCCGCCGGCTGGCGTCAAAGGCCGGCAAGCCGTCCGCCTTCGCGGCCTTCACGCCAGAGGAGGGGCTGCGTCCGCCCGATCGGGTGCGTCGAAGGTTCCGCGATGCCGCCCTGGCCCGGCACGATGCCAGATTCGCCGAGCAACTGCATGGCTGAGCGGCGCTTGTGCGTTACCGGCGTTTCAAGCAAACAGAGCCGCGAACCGCACCCTTCAAGAAAATCGGGTCCTGCGCATGAAAGATAACTCCGGACTCCTGAGCAAATCCATCGGCGGATTCGGGCTCAAGATCGGTCAGGCCGGGCTGGCGCTGGTGACCTCGCTGGTCCTGACACGATCTTTCGGAGTCGAAACCTTCGCGGTCTTTTCCTATGCCATCGCGATGTCGACGCTGGCCGCGGTGTTTACCGGGTTCGGCGGCCAATTCTACCTGACCTTCGCAATCGGACGCGCCATCGGCAGCGGGACAGAGGAAACGATCCCCTCCAGGGTGGCGGTGTGCCAGGCTTGGTCGGTGCTGTTGTCGATCCTGGTTGGCATCGGGTTCTTTCTGACGGGCGCCGCCTTCCCCGATTGGGCAATGAGCGGCGCCTTGCAGGCGGCGGCCCCGCTGCTGGGCTTGACGGCGCTGCTGCAGATCAACGCGGGTGTGCTGGAAGCCTTCGGCCGGGTCATCCTGAGCCAATCCTTCGAGGCCCTGCTGCGGCCCTTGATCTTCCTGTGTATCGCCCTGGCGCTGGTCTTCAGTCTGGACCGCGGGGCGGTCTCGTACTGGCTGCTGCTGACGCTTTATATCTGCGTGCAGATCGCGCTGGTGGTCGTGTCGGGCTTTCTGGGGCTGCGGCTGATCCGGGCGGCCTCGGGGCAGGCGCGGATTGTGTGGTCTTCCGCCTGGCGCACGATCTCCGAGGCGCGGCCCTTCGTCATGGCCAGCGCCATGATCCAGCTTTATCTGCAGGCGGGCATCGTCGCGGCGGGCCTGTTTCTGGCAACCTCTGACGTCGCCCTGATGCGGGTGGCCACGCAGATCGCCGCGGTGACGGCTTTCGCGCTGCAGGCGCTGCAGGCCACCCTGCGTCCGCGCATCGCGGCCGACTACCGGCACCCGGACCGTCATCCGGCGCTGCAACGCCAGATCACGCTGAGCGCACGCCTGTTCTTCGCGCTTCAGGCGCCAATTATTGTGGTCGTGCTCATGTACCCGGGCTGGCTGCTCGGGTGGTTCGGCCCCGTCTATGCAGAGACGACGATGCCGCTGGTCCTGCTGGTTCTTGGCCAGTCCTTCAGTATGGCGATGGGCGCTAACGGGGTGATGCTGAACATGACCGGACATGCCTATGTCAACGCCCGCTGGTCCTTTGCGGCCGTCGTGCTGGTCTGCATCATGCTCGCCCTTCTGATCCCCGCCTTCGGTGTCGTCGGGGCGGCGGCGGCGGTGGCGATCAGCCAGATTGTCTGGAACATCGGTCTGCTGGTCGAAGGCGCCCGGCGGACTGGTCTGCATAGCAGCATCTTTGGACGTATCGCCTTTCTTGAAAGGCCCCGACCCAACAAAACCTGACCTGCCTGCCCCGGGCGGTCACTGGCGGTTCTGGGGCCAGATCTGCGCCCCAGCGCCGGACCGTGCGGGCAGGGCCGACCCCCGGCCGCGTCAGTTCTTGAACGAGAACCGCCCGATCCCGTGACGGCGATTCTGACGCAGGATGTTCCGGAACCGGCCGCTGACCTCGGACCACAGCGCCGACAAGAGTTCCTTGCGGCTGGGACGGTCCGGAGAGGCTGACACAATGTCGTATCCAAGCGCGGGCAACAGGTCGCCGACGCGGTATTCGAACAGCTCGATCTGCCGCGCCGTCAGACCTTTCTTCCAGCTCGCCTGGCGGCTTTGGTCGATGTTTGCCTGGCCGGTCAGCAAAGAATGGGTCGTCCGGGAATAATCCGGCAGGGCAAAGCCGGAGGGGGTCAGCATCGCCTCCTGGAATTCCACGCCAAGGAAAGCGGCGATCTCGGCCATGCGCGCAGGAGGATCCGCGACGAGGGATTCATAGGACAGCCGCATCAGGCGCGGGCCCAGCACCTGCTCTGCCGCAAGCCCCTGGGCGATCGACATAGCCCAGTGATCGGCCAGGGTCAGGATGTGCCGTGGGCCCCAATCCAGCGGCAGCCAGGAATTCGCGACGGCCCGGCCATCCCGCACCATGTGCAGGAAGCGAGCGTTGGGAAACAGCTTTGCCAGAGACACGAAGCGCGACACGTTGAGCGGCGCGTGATCCAGCCAGATCTTGTACGCGCCGGCGGCGGCGGCCTCGGCCTGATATGTCGTCAGCGTGTCATAGAACGCCTCGAACGTCCCGGTCTGGCAGAGCGTCTCGCGCTGCGCCGGCTGGAGGGACAGGCGCCAGAGCTGGAATTTCCGATTTGCCTGGATAAAGCGCAGCCGTTCCTCGGCAGAGCGGACGGTGTCTTCGCGTGCCGCGCTTTCCGCGATGAAATGGGATTCCGGCAGGCTGAGGATCTCTGAATGCGCCCCGATCAGCGATGCCAGCATCGTCGTTCCGCTGCGGTCACATCCGCCGACAAAGATTTGCATGGTCTGCCCCGGCTGCGTCATGTGCGATAGCGTGTTCTGAGATCGCTCAGAACCGCGCCCAGAAATCCGAACGAAGATACGAAATACCGCGATGCGAGACGGCGCGGCTCGGAGGCGACGCGCCAGACCCATTCCATCCCGACCTTCTGGAAAAGCCGCGGCGCACGTCGTTGGGTTCCCACGAAGAAATTCGGAGAACTGCCCAGACACAGGCCATAGACATTCCCTAGCCGCGCGCCATTGTTGAAAAACCAGATCTCGCTTTTCGGAGAGCCGACGCAAACGAACAGATGCGTCGCCTGCACAGACCGGACGATGTCGCAGATCTCCGTGGTCTGGGCGGGATCCTTCTCGAAGCCGAAGCTTGGCACGATCACACGCTCTTCCGCCCGATCGAAGCCGCGGGACATGAGATAGCGCGCCAGGCGTTCGGCCGTCCTTGCATCGGACACCATGAAGGCGGGCGAAGAATTGTTCGGCGTCATCCGCTCCAGCAACGGGCCCAGAAGATCGGATCCGGTGACCTTCTCCCGCGGGGCCGCCCCAACGGCGCGGAGGTAAAGGTAGACCGGCGCCCCGTCGACCGTCACGATATGGGCCTTGTCATATGCTTTGCGAAACGCCGCGTTCCTGCGCAGGTTGACCACATGATCCAGGTTGAGCGTGCACAACAGGCGCGGGCCATGGTCCGGTGCGGGGCCCGTCAGATAGTCGATGATCTCACTTTGAGTCGCATCGGTGAAACGCTGCCCGAAAGCCTGCAGATCGTGGCATCGAACCGAGGCCCGCGTTTCGACAGAGTCTGATTGGTCCAACACTCTTCTCTCACCTCGCGCGTTCAAACAAAGAGCGTATCAACCTATAGTTGTATTTTCCGAAGTAGCTCAGGATCTCTGGGTCGTCAATTTTGGGCGCGCGGGAGAAATAGGCCTTGAAATACCCCTTGAGATACAGCTTTGCCCCCTGCGCCCCGTTCGAGCGGAGATAGCGAACCCCCTTCCCCAGCGCATAAAGCGGCGTACAGCCCCGGTGATGGGCCGACGCGCCGTAATATTCGTATTTGACCCGGGCGCCGACCTCGCGCGCGATCCGGAAGATGGCTTCGGGCACCGGTATCGCGTCCCAGCCCCGGATTTCGGCCTTCGCCAGCGACAGCGTATCCGCCGAGGGGCCGACGATATATCCCGCGTCGCGCATACAGGCATAACGCCAGAGCCTGCACGATCCGCGCACCCAGTCAGAGCGTTCGCGGCCCATGTTGCCGTCGGCGTCGACATCCATCCCGCTGCTGATCCCCAGTTTCGGATTCGTGCGGAAGCTGTCGGACAGCAGCTCGTAATAAGGCGGGTCGGGGAAATTATCGGCATCCAGTATTCCGATCAGGTCATCGTCGGCCAGGTCGAAATTCTCAGAAATGTAGTCAAATCCAAACTTCACCAAGCCCGCATACTTCGGGCCAAGAGCATAGGGGGTTTTGTCATCCAGGTTAAGGACGATTATACTTTCCGCAGCACCTGAATTCTTTCGATCTTCCAGCATTTCCTTGCTGGAATCCACACTATTGTTTTCGACAATCACCCATGTGTAGACTTTCTTTGTCTGTCGAGAAATTGCTTCGAAAAGTTGGTTAATGTTGTCTTCTTCGTCTTTCAACGGAGTAACAATGAAGATGCGGCTGGCATCAGGCATCTATTTAACTCCAACTATCATGTCGAATCTTCGCGCAACCTATATCTCGGATCTTGTCCGGTGTTCAACAGAGCTTGCACAGTATCGAGGCCGCGCCGGCGGCCAAAATGCCTCTCTTGCAGGGTGGTATGAACCAGGGCCGCAGAAGGTCAACCGGCCCTTGGGCCATCCGGCCGCCTAGCCGCGATTTCGGACCAGCTTGCGTTGTGTCTGCGCAGATGCTGACAGGATAGCCAAAACAGTAAGCATGACGAACATCACCGACGGGGAGGTCAAGCTGTTGCCGGCCAGCATCGGACCGATGAGGATCGCTAGTCCGATGAAGGTGGCTCTGGAGCTCCAGCCCGCCCGCAGGATTGCGGTGAAAATGACCACAAAGCCGATGGCCCCGTATTCGACGAACACTTTCACCAGGTCCGAATGCGGATCCTTGTCTATATAATAGTAGATCGCTTGGTCCAGCGTCGTCGCGGCCCCACCCTCTCCGAACAGGATCTTGAGGGTGCCCTGTTCAATCAGCGAGTTCAGCAGCGCGATCCAGTACGACAGGCGCCAGCCGAACGATGAGCCCTGGTTGCCGAAATTGTGTATCTGGGCGCCTCTCACGACGCTGTCGACATCGACGACCGAGATCTTTTCGATGACGAATTGCCCATAGGGCGACAACATCAGACCGACAATCACGGCGACAAGGGCCACCGTGATCACCATCCGCTTGGCCGTCGGCTTCAGGCTGATCGGCAGCATGGCCATGCCCAGGACGATCACGATCAGCGAGCCCGAGCTGCGGGTGATAATGACAAGCAGGAAGGCGCAGAGAATGGTGGCCCAGAGTTGCGCGCCGCCCAGACCAGAGCGTTCGCGCAGATATATCAGGCCCACCGCCGTGACCGCCGCGACGTAGCCAAGGTGGTTTGCATGTGGCATCAGTCCGGCAAAGCGCCGGACCCCGCTTGCATCCACGATGGAAAACGCGTCGGTCACGAAGCTGAGCGGCAACAGGGCGAGCATCAGGAAGAGGAACAGCGTCAGCGCGTTCATCATTTCGCGGATCCGATGCCGCTGCAGCGACGCTGCGAACATCGCGATCGCGGCAAAGCGGATGACCTCTTCGGTTTGGGCCACGATGTCGACCTGCGACGGCAAGGCCAGGCGGATGGCCGCATAGATCGCCACCAGCCAGAACGCCCCGGCGAAGCCGGAGATCCGCAATCGTCCGTTGCGCACTTCGCCCACGGCGACACCATAGGCGATCGCGGCGAAGACCCCTGCGAAATTGTGAACCGTTGCCATGACCATGACCATGAACAGGCAAATGGTCCACTCCAGCCGAGCTTGCGACGCGGCGCGCGGGGCGGGGCCGTAATATCCGGAACCGGCTGCGAAGCTTGGCGCCATGTCGGTCATGGGCGGCGAGGATCTCCAGGCACGAAAAGGGCGGGTCTCAACGAGTCGTTGTTAGCAGACCTTGGGAGTCGTCCACAACACATTCGCCCTGGGGGCGGTGGGCCCCTCATTCGTCCGGATCAAAGATCGCCTTGCGGAGCCCGCTGATCAGCCTGTCGCATTCGGGGGTCTTCTGGACCGTGGGCGAGACGAGGCGTTCTTTCCTCAGCAGCGCTAGGATGTCGTCCCGCGTCTCTACAGGGTAGATGCCGGGATACTTTTGCATCTGCGCGACCGTTGTCTGCTGGTGATCGCAGCGATGCTCGCTCAAGTCGAACCGTCTGGGCATGACAAGAAGCGGCTTGCGCGCCTGCATGGCTGAGACAGGATTGTGCCGATGCCGGCATGGCTGACAATGGCCCGGGCGCCCCCCAGCCGCATCGCAAACTCCGATGGCGAGAGGAACCCGGCCGTTTCGAAGTTCCCCGGACGGTAGCAGGTGTCGCCGATCTGACCGAACACGAGCTCGTCCAGCTTGCACGCCACGGCGTCCACTTCCTGCACAAGCCGGTCAAAGGGAAGCTGAACCCCGATCGTCAGAAAGATCATATGACGCTTCCCCGGTATTCGCAGCCGGGTTCCGTCGCCAGATGTTCCCACTGGGTCAACACGAGATGTGCGATGCGCAGCGCCACGCGGCCGCTCAGCGAAAGCCGGTCGGCATTGGCGATACTGTCCACCCAGATTGTCCGGGCGCCAAGAAGCCGACCCCACAGCAGGCATAGCAACCCGGGCGCCGCCCCGGTGAAGATAACGACGTCGGGGCGCAGGCGGCGACACAGCCGGTAGGTCTCGTAAAGACCGTACAGGGTCTTCAGAACCTCGTGCTTGTTGTAATCGGAAATCCAGAGCACGCTGGGCACGGCATCTTGACCCGTCTGGGAGCCGCAGGTCGAAGCATAACAGACATCGGCGCCCTCGAACGCGGCAAAGCGCAACCGCAATTGTTCCCAATGCCCGCCAGACGACGCCACGGCGAGAATGCGTTTGCTCATTCCCGACCCCAGGATTGTTGCTTTATCTGCCTGTGTATTGACCCGGCGGCTCGGATCCCGGCAGCTCGAGACTTCCGGCAATGCAATAGTCTATAATAGAATGTATGCGGTTCTTGTTCTACCGGGGGTTCGGGCGCGGTGCTGGTATCAGCGGCATTCAGCGCAGACGAAGCCGGGCCTTCAGCGCGCCGCTGGCAAGGCCCGCGGTGCTTTTGCGCGGTGCCGGTGGCAGGCGGTCCAGCATGGATCTGGTCGCGTCCGGCCCGCCTATGTTGATACCCCCCAGCGCCAGGGGCCGCTCGGACAGCCGGGACAGTTCGCCGCTGGTCGTCACGCCAAAAAGATAGCCGCAATCGGCGGCGATCCGCTCTATGGTTTCGGTGACCGCGCCGTAGGGATAGGCGATGGCATCGACCCGTTTGCCGATCTGTTCCGCAATCGCCTCGCGCGATGCGCGCAACTGACCTGCGGCTTGCTCGGTCGACAGCGCCGGAAGATGGGAATGGCTTTGTGTATGAGAGCCGATGACGATCCCGTCGCCGGACAGGTCGCGGATCTGCGACCACGACATCAGCGGCGCCAGCGCGCCGTGGCGCGCGTCCCATTCGGCCCGGCCGCCAACATGGTCGGGGGTGACAAAAAGCGTGGCCACAAAGCCGTGTTTCTGCAGGACCGGCCAGGCATGTTCGCAGAAATCCAGATATCCGTCGTCAAAGGTGATTGCGACGGCCCGGCCCGGCCCGGCATCCCGCGAAAGCGCGCCTTGCATGTCTGCCAGGCGTCCAGGGTCGTGGCGTAATACCCGTTCTCGGCAAGATAACGCATCTGCGCGGCGAATTGTCCGGGCGTGACGCGATACGCGTCGAGCGCGGCGATCCCGTCCGGGGCCACCCGGTGATACATCAGGATTGGCAGGCGGTCGGTGACCTCGGTGCGTTGACAATGCAGCGCTCCGTTCCATGAAACGCTCAGGGCCTTGTGAAAGCTGATGTCGTCGCTGCGCGTCACCCTGAGGATCTCCGGCGGCGGCATCCGGGCGCGTCCGGTTTCGGGCACTGCCTCGAAAAGCTGGATCCTGTACAGGTCCGACCGCGCTTCCCTGGCAAGCCGGAGGCCCCGGGTGCCGCCGAAGACCGCGCCGATGGTTCGGACATCCCGCCTGTGACCCCAGTTGAAGCCGGAAGACCCCGGATCGTCGTTCGCCACCAGAGCATGTGCCATCAATATCCGGCCGCCGGGGGCAAGATGCGCTCTGAGACGGCGGGCGATGTCGCGCAGCAGCCGCCGGTCTTCGATGTAGTACAAGACCTCGCTGCAGACGATCAGATCGAACGTTCCCTCGATCTCGTCGTTCCGAAAGTCGAGCAGCGCAAAGCGGATATTGCCGTGGCCGGAACAGGCCTGTGCCACCCGCCCCAGGGCGATCTCGGAGATGTCGGTCGCGACCAGGTCCTCGACCCGAGGCGCGAGCATCTGCGTGAAATGACCCTCGGCGCAGGCAAGCTCCAGAGCCCGGCCGATCCGGCCCTCCGGGAGCAGGTCGAGCGTCTGCTGATATTTGGTTTGCTCGTAGCCCCGGTTGTAGTTCCAGGGATCGGCGCTCTCGAAAATCTGCTCCCAATAGGCCTCCCCGTAGTCGCCGGCTGTCTTTGCCGCCACCGGGCGCGGGTCTGGTTCGGCGCGGCGCAGCAGACCGCAGCCATGGAGGATGTCCGCGCTTGCATCCCAGGCGAGGGCGCGCAGCTGCGCGCGTTGGGAGGGCGCGCGAAACAGGGCCAGGCGGGCGGCGAATTTCAGATTGCGCGTCCGGAGCGCCAAACGGGCAACGGCCGCCCAGACATGCGGCCGACGCCAGCCCCCTGCCCGCAGATGGCGGGCCATCAGGTGCAGGGCGGGCGCTCTGCGATGGCGGCCACGATGCGATCGGCCGGGACCGGATCGCCGAAGAAGGGCAAAGACACCGTCCCGCAGTTTTGCCCTTGTGAAGTAACCGTCCGGTCTCGCTGCTGTGACGAGGCGAAGAGAGTGTTGATAGTGTCCACCATCGATAGTGGACATCTTGGGTCACTCCATGGCGGGCAAGAAAGGCGGAAAGAAGCGGTTCTGGTCTTACGAGGAAAAGCAATCGATCTGCGACCAGACGCGTGCGCCGGGTGTTTCAGTTGCCCAGGTGGCGCGGCGCTATGCGCTGAACGCCAACCTGATCCACAAATGGCTGCGTGACCCTCATTTTGCCTCAGCCGACGAGATCGACGATATGGGCGCAGCGGCCTTCTTGCCGGTCGAGATTGAGGGCACGGTTTCTTCTGCATACAAGCCTTTGGCAGTTCCAGTTTCGTCGGCTCCGGTGTCCGTGCTGCGCGTTGACATCACATTGGCGGACGGGCGTCGGATCTTGGTGGA
>CAYGRI010000172.1:0-10906 GCA_964352155.1 uncultured Maritimibacter sp.
CCCCCCCCCCCCCCCCCCCCCCCCCCCCCCCCCCCCCCCCCCCCCCCCCTGCCGGCAATCGGGTCAAGCGCTTGCCCGGCCCGGCGCGGATCCGGGATCGCGGCAAGCAATCCGCGGGTATAGGGATGCTGCGGCGTGGCAAAGAGATCGGCCACCGATGCCGCCTCCATCACCTGCCCGCCATACATTACCAGCACCCGGTCGGCGGTTTCGGCGACCACGCCCAGATCATGGGTCACCAGAATGATCGCCATGCCAAGCCGGTCGCGCAATTCCTTCAGCAATGCCAGAATTTGCCGCTGGATCGTCACATCCAGCGCCGTCGTAGGCTCATCGGCGATCAGCAAGGTCGGTTCGCAGGCCAGCGCCATGGCGATCATCACCCTCTGGCGCATGCCGCCGGAGAACTCATGCGGATAGCCGTCGATCCGCTCCGCCGCCGACGGGATGCGCACCAGTTGCAACAGCTCGATGGCGCGGCTCCGGGCGGCGGCTTTGCTGATGGTGCGATGGCGCAGAACGGCTTCGGTGATCTGACGCCCCACCGGCATGGTGGGATTCAGGGCCGACATCGGGTCCTGAAACACCACCCCAATCCGGGCGCCGCGCACACGGGTCAGCGCCCGTTCGGACAATTGCAACAGGTCCCGGCCCTCGAACTCGACGGTGCCAGAGGTCACCGCCCCGCCCCGCTTGAGCAGGCGCAGCAGGCTCATGCAGGTGACCGATTTGCCCGATCCGCTTTCCCCCACCAGCCCGAGGATCTCCCCCCTGGCCAGATGCAGATCCACCCCTCGCACCGCCTGCACGGTGCCGCGCGCGGTGCGGTAGACGGTCTCGAGCCCCTGAACGCGCAGCAGATCCGTCATGACTCCAACCTCGGGTCCAGCGCATCGCGCAGGCCATCGCCGAGAAAGTTGAACGCCAGCATCGTCAGGCTGATCGCGGCGGCGGGAAAGAACAGCTGGTGCGGATAGGCGCGCAGGGTTTCAACCGCTTCTGAGGTCAGCGTGCCCCAACTGGCCTGCGGCGGGGTCACGCCAAGGCCGATGAAGCTCATGAAGCTTTCGATGAAGATGGCCGAGGGGATCAGCATTGTCAGCGTCACGAGAATCGGGCCAAAGGCATTGGGCAGCAGATGTTTGAACAGGATGCGGCGGGTGGAGCCTCCCATCGTGCGCGCGGCGGCCACGTAATCCTGCCCCTTCAGCGTCAGGATCTGCCCGCGCACGATCCGCGCCATGTCGACCCAATAGACGGTCCCGATTGCCAGGATCACCGACCACAGCCCCGATTGCAGGACCACCATCATCATGATGACATAGAGCGTCAGGGGGATGGTCGCCACGATCTCGACAATGCGCATCATCACCGCGTCCACGCGCCCGCCCAGATAGCCCGACACGCCGCCATAGATCACTCCGATCACGAAATTCGCCAGCACCGCCGCCGCCGCCACCATCAAGGAGATCCGCGCGCCATAAAGCTGGCGCACCAGCACATCCCGGCCCAGCTGATCCGTCCCGAACGGATTGCGGCTGTTCAGCGCCAGCCCGCCGGGCTTTGCCACCGCGCCATCTATGCTCAGCACCGCCGGGCGCTGGCTGTAATCCAGCACGACGGTCTGTCCGTCGATCACCCAACGGGTCTGGCGGTTCATCATGTCCCGCCGGTGGTGCCGGATCAGCGCATCGATGCCGCCATCGGCGTTCACGTGGTACAAGCTGAGATTGCTGTTGTTCACAAAGACCTTCTGCGCGCCCACCTCGTAGGCGCGGTAGATCGGCGGCAGGTTCGACAATTCCAGCTTTTGCTCGAAATAGCTGTAGGGAGAGGCCATCGGTCCGAACACCGCCGCGAGGATCAGAAACAGGATAAAGCCCAGCCCGGCCATCGCGGGCCTGTGGCGGAACAACCGGCTGCGCACACCGGCCCAGAAGCTTTGCGATGCGTGGGGCGGAGGCTCGGCCCGTTCCGCATCAGGCGCAAGCGGCGCCCACATGTCGGGAGGGATGGCTGGGCCGGTCATCGGTCGTCCCCATACGAAATGCGCGGATCCAGCCAAAGATACAACAGATCGACAATCAGGATCATCAGCATCAGGAAGGCGGCGTAAAAAATCGTGATCCCCATGATCGCCGTATAGTCGCGGTTGGTGATGGACTGCACGAAGTGCCGCCCGATGCCCGGCAGGGCAAAGATCTGTTCGATAACGAAACTTCCTGTCAGCAGGTTCGCCATCACCGGACCCAGCACCGTCACCACCGGGATCAGCGAGTTGCGCAAGCCGTGGCGCAGCATCACCGTGCGGGCGGGCAGCCCCTTGGCCCGGGCGGTCATGATGTAATCCTGCTCCATCGTTTCCAGCAAGCTGGACCGGGTCAGCCGCGCGATGAACGACATCCAGAACCCCGACAGGGCAAAGACCGGCAGGATATAGCCGCGCCAATCGTCCAGCCCAAAGGCCGGGGTCCAGCCCAGCCGCAGCGCAAAGACGTAGAGCGATACGGTCGCAACCACATAGGACGGCACCGCGATGCCGAGGCTCGCCAGAAACATCGCCGTGGTGTCGGGCCAGCGCCCCCGGTTCAGCGCCGCGACGATCCCCGCCGGCACGCCAAGCGCCACAACGCAAAGCACCGCCAGCAGCCCGGTCTGCGCGGTCACCGCCAACCCATCGGCGATCATCTCGTTGACGCTGACGCCGGGGTATTTGAATGATGGACCGAAATCAAAAGTCAGAACCCCGGCCATATAGTTCAGGTATTGCCGCCAGACCGGCTGATCGAGGCCGAATTTCGCGTTCAGCGCCGCCTCGATTTCCGGGGCCAGCATCTTTTCCGACACAAAGGGGCCGCCCGGCACCGCGTGCATCAGCGCAAAAGTCAGCGTGATCACGACCAGAAGCGTCACAAGCATCATGACGACCCGCCGGGCCAACCAATCCAGTGGAAGCCGCCCGCCGCGCATCACGCTCCTGCACCCTGATCCATATCGGGCCGCCGCCTTAGCGTCGGGCCATTGCCCAGCCAAATCAGCACGCATTCCACCTCATGGGGATTGCGGACACGATGGCGCATGTCCGATCGAAAATGGACGGTGTCTCCGGGACCCAGATCATAGGTCTTTTCGTCAATCTCGAACAAAGCGCGACCGGCGTGAACCATGACGAATTCTTCACCCGCGTGCTGGTGCACCTCGCCCAGGAAACCAACCGGTAATGTGATCTGGTAGGCCGAGAATGTCGCGCCGACAAACTCTCCATGCAGGGCCTGATAGGTCATTCCGCCGTCGCGCACCCAGGTGGTTTCCCGGCTGTCGGCCTGTGTCGCCAGACCCCGCGAATGGGCGATCGGTATCAGATGGCCCAGGTCCAGCGAAAGCGCGTCGGCCAGCCGGGACAAAAGGCTCAACGACGGCGTCGCGATATCGCGCTCAATCTGGCTGAGGTAGCCGACCGACAGATCGGCCCGGCGGCTCAGGTCTTGCAGGGTGCAATTCTGGCTTTGCCGGGCCTGCCGGATCAGTTGACCAACCGGCTCCCGTTTCGGCGCTGTGCTTGAATTTGGTCGTTCAGCCAATCGCGGGCCCCAACGTACTTACCTGGGGTAGAATAGCGGGCAAAAATTCCCAGAGTAAAGTAAAAAATTTTTACTCTCGGGGCATTTTGGCAAGCGGTGCTGTCAAACGCGGCTGGCAAACGGGGTTGGGCTATGGGCTTTGTTGCAGGGCGCGTGGTGCCAGGGTTGACCCGGCCCCGCGCGCGCTTTTGCTATATTCGAACGCGAGGCCAAGAGGGACCACGGCGGCAAATAGGAAGATCGCGAGCCACATTGGCCCCTGCGGATTGCCTGTCGCATCGAGAATGGCGCCTGCCGCGGGCGGTGTGATCAACATGACCGCGAAATAGACGGTGAAGAATAGCCCCATTCCAAAGGCGCGAACCTCTGGCCGGATCGCCTGGCCCGCCATCGCCATGATCACCCCGGCCGGGGCCATGCCGACCAGGCCGAAAAGCACGCTTGCCCCAAAACCGGCGCCAGGCAGGCCAAGCAGCAAGAGCGCGCACACGGCGCCTGCCATGCAGATCGTCAGGACAAGACTGCGCCCGCCGAAACGGTCCACGATCTGCCCGCAGACCGCGCCGGATGCGATCATGATCCAACTGCCGATGCTGATGATACCCGCGGCGGCGATGGCGGATTGGCCCAGGTCTTCAAGGATCTTCGGCGCAAAGGACAGATAGGTGACATAGGCCGCGTTGAAGACACCCCAGGCCGTGGCGGTACAAAGCACCAGGCGCCATTCCTGCCGTGTCATCCGCGCGCGAGGCCCGCGCGGAGCCTGTCGCAGATCCTGCGGCGCCCGGTAGAAGACAAACACCGCAAGCGCCGCAATCAGGCAATAGGCCGAGGCCGCCTGAAACGGACCCTGCCAGCCAAAGCCCTGGGCAAGCCAGGCGTGGCCGACCTGGCCCATGGCGATCCCGAACGGCCAGCTCATGACAAAAATGCTCATCGCCGTCGCGATTTCGCGGCCCTCGAACCAGTCGGCGACCATCTTTGTCAGATACAGCATTGAGAATAGAAACCCGACCCCGGCAAGGACACGGCCGAACCCAAGGCCCCAGCTTTCGCGCGCCACGGACGTCAGGACCCCGCCCATAGCCAGGGCGCCCAATCCAAAGACCACCATCACGCGGTCAGATGCGTGGCGCCCCCAATAGCCTGCAGGCAGGGCCAAGACCAAACCGGGCGCCATGAACAGACCGATCAAGAGCCCAATGCCCGCATAGTCGAGCCCGAAAGCGACGACAAGGGTGTCGCCCACGGAGGCCACAGTCTGAAACTGAAGCCCAAGCCCGATGCGAGCCAGAAACAACAGGCCCAGGATGCGCCAGCGCACTACGCCCAGCCGAGTCCGCGTAGCGCTTGCACGTCATTCCAGATCTTGGTCATATGGCTGATTTTGTCGCCGTCGAACCGCATGAAATATGCGTAGTCCGAGACCACGGATCTACCCGTAGGCGGGACGGGCCCGCCTACGCCCGTCTGCGTGCCGTGAAACTCGGCCGTCGCAACAACAGTGCCGCGCGCCCCGTCCGCCGCGAAAGCGGTCAGTTTGTAGCGGCCATCCGGCACCCGCGTCAAGAGCCCCTTCATCCAGTCGGCATAGGCCGCGAGGCTTGTCGTATCCGCCAGGGCGTCCGCCTGACAGGAAAAGGTGGCCGCCTCGTGGCAGAAGCCCTTGCAGATGTCCCATCCCTGACCCGTTTCGCAGGCCTCAAAGAACGCAGCCGCCGTTTCGTATTGTGTCATCTTTCCCTCCCCTGAGTTGATCAGATGACATCACCCTAGGCCGGTGCCCGTGGCATCTGGTATCGTGCAGATGCGGTAAAACCGGCATCCGCGTGCAGTATTGACCTACAGCATTTGCAGGGTTGCTTGTTGAACGGGTTCTCAGCAAACTTAATCCAAGTCATTACTTTAGGAAGAGTTCCCAAGTGTCAGAGCGCGCCGATCTCAGCCAGCGGGAAGTGCAGATCGCGCAGGCCTATGCAGGCGGACAGACCTATCAGTCGATCGCGGACAGCTTGTGCATCGCTCCAAGTACGGTTCGCACGCATCTGGCAACCATCTACCGCAAACTGGACGTGTCCTCGAAACTGGAACTGGCAACGCGGCTGAAGGGTGCGGCGCCGCAGCCCCGCAGCCCATCGGAACTGGCCATGGTCGTGTCGGAACTGGCGCTGAGCCTGGAAGTAGCGATCAGCCGTGAGAAAGCGCTCAGCGCGGTGTTGCGGATCATTAGCACTGCGCGGGGCGACCTGGACACGGTGATGCAGGAGATTTTGGCCTATGCGCTGGACCTGTGCGATGCGGAATTCGGCGTCATGTTCGAATACGAGGACACCCAAAGGTTTCGCGCGACCTTTTCGCTTGGGATTCCGCCAGTTCTGAAGACCTGGTTTGATAAACAGGGCTGGATCGCAGTCAGCGAGCAGACAGGTCTTGGCCGGATGGCGGCGCAGCGCGAGATCATCAACATCTTCGACGTCAAATCCGAGGATCTGTACAAGAACGCCAACCCGCTGCGCATCGCGACCGCCGACCTTGGCGGCGCACGGTCCTTTGCAGCCATCCCGATGCTTGCGGCAGATGCTTTGGTGGGGGCCTTTGTGCTGTACCGACAAACCGTGCGGCCCTTTTCCGACGACACCACTCGGCTCGCTCAGATGTTCGCCACACAAAGCGTGATCGCGCTGGAAAACGCCCGCATGATCAATGCCATGCAACAGGCCAATCCGTGACCGAAGAAGCGCCGGAGCGGGTCCTGCTCCGCCATCGCGACCGTCAGATCGCGCAAGAACATAGCGGCGTCGGCAGTCAAAGCCGCTCTGGACACGCTGCCCGGTCTTCGTGTCGCGGACCTGGGGCGGGTTCCCCAGTGAGATCCGAAACTCCTGCTTCGGCGGCGCGGGCGCTTGCGAGAGGCGGGGTGTCACTGGTGATACGCCCCGTGCCGGACCGGCTATCGGGGTTGCCGCACCGCCGGTCGCAAGGCCGACAGATTACCTCAATAGGCGTATGGCCGTATGGCGCGTTTGACTCATGTCCCCTCAGTGGTTGACGCGCGCAGGACTATTTTCGGGCTTGGCGCCACCACAACAGACTCGTGCCTTGATCCGTCGATAAGACCGATCAGGACTTCAGTGGCTGTCTTGGCCACGACGTCGAGCCGGAGGTCGAGTGCCGTGAGGGCGGGTACTTCTGTGCGCGCTCGAACCCCATCGTAGCGGGTCGCAACCCGGACCTCTGCGGGAATACGCACGTTCCGTGCCTTCAAGGCGCTCATGACACCGCTTGCCATTGCGTCGATCGGCGCGAGGATGGCATCGAATTGCACCCCCTCATCAAGCAGCTTCAATATCGCCCCCCGGGCACTTTCTTCGGCGGATTGTTCCGGAAGGGGGATGATCCTTGCGGCCATCCCAATGTAGGACGCCTTGCGCCGATACACATCCTGGAACACCATGTTGCTTTGCCGAGAACTCGCGCCAACCACCAAAGGGAAATTCCGGGCTCCGGTTTGCAACAGGTGATCCATCAGCATGTCGGCCATCTGGCGGTAATCCAAATCGACATAGGGGCTTGGCGATCCGATGGGCCTTCCAACACACACCGTCGGAACACCGATATCCTCCATCACCTCAAGGACGCGGTCGTTCGCTTCGGGTTCGACGACGATAATCCCATCCATCGAGATTGTCTTGAGCGTCGCGATAGGGTCGTCGACGGGCGGAACCAGGATCAGCGGCATGTTGGCTTGCAGCGCCGCAACAGCGGCAGAGGCCGCAATCTCCATCAAGAACCCCAGTTTCGATGCGCCCGCAGCGACCGCGACCGGCATGGAGGAATAGATTGCAATGGTGTTCGTCCGTCCCGTCCGCATCCCACGTGCTGCCAGGTTCGGGCGATAGCCAAGCGTTTCAACCGCCGTCTGTATGCGCTTTAGCGTCTCTGGGTCGACCTTCCGCTTTCCACTGATCGCGTTTGAGACGGTACCCGCGGAAACGCCCGCAGTCCTGGCCACGTCGACGACCGTAGCCCGTTTGATCGGTCTGTCTGATGCCTCTGTCATTGTCTCTGTGCTCCTGGAAAAGCCAAACCAAGGTAAGTTGCCTAAAATCTATGCGACCGGCGCGCCACCCGCAGAATGAGGTCGTTAAAACGTTTTACCGAATCGGGATCCATTTGTAAGGTCATTAAAACGTTTTAATCACTTGGACCGACCAATGCCAGATGATGCGCCAGAGCTTCCGAACCAGATCACAATGTGCCGACGTCAGATCGGCCTGACGGCCCTTGATCCGGCACAAACTGCGGGTGGATACACGCTTTATGCCCGCCAGACGGGCGGTGGCGCCGTCGACATGGTCGATATCGAAGGCCGCAAGGTCCATCGCTGGGACATGCCTGTGCGCCCGGGCCGGGATGCGGTGATCTTGCCCAATGGCAATCTGGGGTATAACGGCAGTCACGCAACATCGGCTGGTCTCTACCCGGCATGGGATCTCTGGCATGGCGGGGATTTCTACGAGGTGACACCGGGTGGCGATGTCGTCTGGCACTACGAAGACATGTTCCACCATCACGACGCGCAATGGCTGCCGTCGGGCAACCTGCTTTACACCGTTGCCGCGCCGCTCCCTGCCGGCAAGGCCGCGCGGGTCACCGGCGGAGATCCATCGAAGGACGGCGCGGACGGCATCGTTCAGTCCGACATCGTGCGCGAGGTGAACCGCGCTGGAGAGGTCGTGTGGGAATGGCGGATCTGGGATCACATCGACCCCGCCGATTTGCCGGTGCATCCAAATTTCGACCGACGCCACTGGCCGATGATCAACGGCGTGTCGGAAACCCGCGATGGCTTGGTTCTGATGAGTCTGCGCACCACCTCCGGGGTGATCGCTGTCAACAAGGCCACGGGCGCCATCGTCTGGCATGCGGGCCCTGACATTGTCGCCCAACAGCACACACCGATTGAAACGGAAAGCGGCACCATCCTTGTGTTCAACAACGGCAATCTGCGGCCCGGCATGTCGAACCCCTATTCCAGTGCCGTCGAGTTCGACCCCAAGAGCATGAAAGTGACCTGGGATTACACCGATCCGACCCCGATCTCTTTCTTTTCGCCCTTCATGGGCGGGGCGCAGCGCCTCTGGAACGGTAACACGATGATCTGCGAAAGCGCGTTCGGCCGCGTGTTCGAGGTCACGCCGGACGGAACCCTGGTTTGGGAATACGTGATCCCCGACTTCAACGAATATCCCGCCCCGCTCAACGCCTTCATCAAAGGGGCGACCAACAGTTGTTTCCGCGCTCACCGCTATCAGGCGCGCGATGTGCCTTGGCTGTAGCATCGCCATGACCCCGCGACGGATGGGAAACGGAAAAGGAAACGGGTATGTCCGAAGCACTTAGGAAAGTCGGCCAGGTGGTGATCTCGCTCGCGGGCGTTGTCCTCATCTGGTCGCTGTTCGCAAACTCGGGCTTTATCAGCCAAAAGCTCTTTCCCACGCCCGGGCAGGTCTGGCGGGCCGCGATTGATCTCTATCAGGATGGTGTTCTGATGAGCGATTTACGGATTTCGCTTACCAGGGCGGCGGTTGGCTTTTCCATCGGGGCGAGCCTCGGCATCATGGTTGGTTTGCTGACGGCGCGGGTCAAGATCGTGTCCATCGCGCTAGAGCCCTTCCTGAACCTCTTGCGCCCGATCCCGGCCATCGCGCTGGTGCCTGTGGCCATCGTTTGGTTCGGCATTGGCGAAGGGTCCAAGTATTTCGTGATTTCCTACACCGTGTTTCTGGCCGTCTGGCTGAACACGCACGCGGGCGCCTCTGATGTCGCCAGCACCTATATTCGCGCGGCACGGTCGTTGGGGGCCAGCCGGACGCGAGAGTTCTTCGAGGTCATCATCCCGGCCAGCGCGCCGATGATCTTTGTCGGCCTGCGCCTGGGCGCGGCGCTCGCCTTTCTCAGCCTTGTGGCAGCGGAACTCAGCGGGGCGTCCTCGGGCATCGGGTTCCGCCTGCAGGATGCGCGCCAGTTCATCCGCACCGACCGCATGTTTGTGGGGCTGATCCAGCTTGGCATCCTGGGGGCCCTGTTGGACGCGGTCTTTGCCTATACCGGCCGCCGCCTTGTGCATTGGGAGAACGCCTGATGGCCCGCCAACCAGAGATTGGCCGCATCGACATCAAAGGCGCCGGGGTCACGTTCAAAGCCCCCGGCGGCCGGCGGATCGAAGCCCTCGCCGCGACGGATCTGCTGATCGAGCCGGGCTCTTTCGTGTCCCTGATCGGGCCGTCCGGCTGTGGCAAGTCCACACTTTTGAACGCGGTGGGCGGGTTCGTTCCGCTGACATCCGGTGTGATCGAACTGGATGGCGACCCGGTGACTGGGATCAACCCCGACGTCGGTGTGGTCTTTCAGCAATACGCCCTGTTCCCCTGGTTCACCGCGCTGGGCAACGTGATGTTCGCGCTCAAGCGCTTCAAGATCAGCAAGGCGGAACGGCTGGAACGTGCCCATGCCGCGCTGAAGGAAGTCGGTCTTGAAGGGCGTGAAAAGACCTATCCCGGCCAGTTGTCCGGGGGCATGCGGCAACGTGTGGCGCTGGCGCGGGTCTTTGTAACCTCGCCCAAGGTTCTGCTAATGGACGAACCCTTTGGCGCGCTGGATGCGCAGACCCGCGTCGCCATGCATGAGATCCTTCTGCGCATCTGGGAGGCGCACCGCACAACGGTGCTGTTCGTGACCCATGATGTCGACGAGGCCCTGATCCTTTCGGACCGTGCCCACATCATGAGCGCCGGCCCCGGCCGCATCATCGAGACGATGGACGTCACGCAAGAGCGTCCGCGCCATGTCGACAACATCGGGCCGGGCTTTCTGAAGGCCCGCAACCACATCATCCGGCTGCTGCGGCAGCCCGGCGCAGATGACCACTGACACGCAACTGAACAACGAAAAGGACAAGAGATGACACGTCTGTACACATACGCATTTGCCGGAGCGGGGGCCGTTCTGCTCGCCAGCACGGCGATGGCCGATATCACCGCCGTGACCATTGGCGGCGGACCGTACCTCGATATTCCGCAACTCTCCGTCGCGATGGACAAGAACCTTTGGGCCGATCATGATCTCGACGCCGACGTGATTTCCTTTCGCACCGGGCGCTCCGCGTTCGAGGCGCTTTTGGGCGGGCAACTCGATTTCGCCTTCATGGCCGAATTCCCGGCGGTGATCGGCGCGATGCAAGAGCAGGAGTTTCGTGTGATCGCGGAAATGTCGCAATACACGGCGACCCGCATCATCCACGGCGGCGACCCCGAGATTGACAC
>CAYGRI010000173.1:0-10903 GCA_964352155.1 uncultured Maritimibacter sp.
ACGGGCCGGCGCGGTCCCGCGCATGGGTGACGGCCTGACCCGGGGAAGGTCAGGCCGTCGGTTTGGGGAAGGGTAACGGAACAGGCGCGCGCTGTCGGGTGATCTGCCCAAAGCACTCGCCTTGAACGGGACTTTTGCGCGATTCACTGTTTCTGCATAGCCGGATAATTTCCCTTGACCGGGCTGGGCTGTTTCCTGCCCAAACCGCGTGACGCCGTGCAGAAAGCCGCCGATCACGCCCCGAACTCCAGCGCGGGAAAGGCCGCGCGTGCCCGTTCGGGATCCACGCGCAGAAGCGCGTCATAGCTGGCGGGATCAAACGGGTCTTCGGCGGGCAGCACCTCGCGTTCGAACAGCCATGACAGGCGCCCGGCATCCAGGTTTCCACGCTCAAACGGCTCTGCGCCGAAATGATCCCAAAGCGCCTGCAAAAACGCTGCATCCGCGCGGCGATCGGCGGGCCGGCGATCGGCGAATCGTTCCCGGCGCACGATGGGCGTGATCACGCGCGGATTACCGCGGCGAATCGTGAACTGATAATCTGTGCCTGGGAGTCGTCCCGGAAATCCACGGTGCTTCAGCATCGCTGCCCCTCCGGAACAGGGGCGTAAGTTGGGTGCGGGGCGGGCGCGAACGCCCGCCCCGGCGGCCGATTACTTGTACTTGCCGGTGTAAACCGGTTCGATCGTGATCGGCGTAGGATCGATGTATACGGGCTCTTCCTCTTGCTGTGCGCATGCGCCAGCGAAGGCCACCAGGCCAAAGGCGAGAACCAGTTTGATGCTCTTCGACATCCTAGTCTCCTGTCATAAAGACGGAGGCCAAACGCCGGTTTGTATGCGCCGGGCCTCCCATTCGGGGTACAGGTCACTGTCCGGTAACCTCCCCGGACGATAGAACATTCCGTTTGAAAAGGAAATTCGTCCAAAGCGAGGGCCGGGTTTTGTGGCAGCGATGCATCATCCCGCTGCGCAAGGCCCGCCGCGACGGCTGGATTCGGGGCGCACATCACAGGCCTTCCCACACGCAGGTTTCGTCTTCGATCCTGTAAGCCTCGAAAAACTGGGTGATTTCCGGGTTTGCCTCGCCAAACTCTAGCGGCCGGTCGCTGAAAGAGATGACCACCTCGCGCGGGCGAGGTCCCATCAGCGGAAGTCGCGGAATCGCAAATCGCTCGCATAAATGGTCCATATCTCTTGCAGCTGTCTCAAAGTTTATGGAACCGGAGTTGCGCGCGATCTCCGGCGCCACGAATCGGAAGCGCCAGGCCAGCCCGCGCGCGCCGCGCACATCCCGGATCACTTCGTAGAATTCCACAGGCTGTCCGGAGGGCACCTCGACGGGCTGCGCCATGGCTGGAGACGCCAGCAAAACAAGGGATACCGCCAGTGGTCTCATGGGGCCGGCCGCTTACGCAGAAGGACCCGTTTGACGCCGGGCGCCGCATCCAGCACCCGCACCTTGCCCAGTGTTTCCAATTGCACGATCCCGGCTTGCGCCTGGGCGCCGCGCAGATCGAGAATCACCGCCCCCGTCTCTGCCACGGCAAAGCGGAAGAACGGCATGTACATGTCGACCGGGTAGTGAAAACCGCAGCTGAGGAAACTGACCGCCAGATCCAGCGGCGCACCGTCCGGCGCATCCTCGCGATTCGGGTTCCAGGTGGAGATTCGGCTTTCGGGCACCCCGTTGGCGGTCAGAAAGCGGACGGCGGTGGCCAGGCTGGAATAGCCCGCGCCCTGCTCCATGAAGCCAAAGTGGCGGTCGCCCGTCTGTTCGATATCTATAAGCAGAAGATCGCAACCCAGGCTGTGATAGACGAACAGATCGAAAATGGCATAGCCGCAGCCGATGTCGGCCAGGCGACGCGGGGCCAGCCGACCCAGCAAACCGCCGAGCGCCTTGAACTCCGCGCCGATCAGCCGCGCCGCCTCGCGGGCATAGGACGGACCGTTGGCCGCGACCGCCTCTGACAGGGGGGCCGCGTTGCCTGCCTCCCATTGCCGGACGAGGTCATAGGCCGACCGGTTGTAGCCCAGAACATCGGACCGCTGCAGGACCAGGTTCATCAGATCTGTTTGATCCAGGGGCGAAAAGTCGATCTCGTCTGCGCCGAGTCCCATGATGCCCACCGCTCAGCCGTGCCTGGCGCGCAGCGCGTGACGTTGCCAACGGTTCCGGCGGGCGGGGTCGGACAAAAGCGCAGCGATCTGCGCTTGCAGCCGGTCGCGCGCAACCGGCCCCTGGTCGACCCGCCCGCCGGCCCGGATCCGCAGCGCCTCCTCTTCGCGGCGGATCTCAACGACGGGGGAAAAGCCGCGCACCTGTTGCATCGCTCGCCACAGATCCTGACGGATCTGATGCGCGAGCCGGCGGCGCGGCACATCCGGAAACGGCGCCTCGGCGAAAATGTCGAACCGCGGCGGCCAGCGCCGGGTGAGCACCAGTGGCTCTGCGTCGATCATATGCCAGCGGGCGCGGGTCACGGCGGATTACAGCGGAATATTGTCGTGTTTCTTCCAGGGATTCTGCAGCGTCTTGCCCCTGAGCGAGGCAAAGGCGCGGCAGACGCGCCGACGGGTGGATTGCGGCACGATCACCTCATCGATAAAGCCCTTCTCGGCGGCGACAAAGGGATTGGCGAACCGGTCCTCATATTCCTTCGTCCGCGCCGCGATCTTGTCGCGGTCCCCCAGCTCCGACCGGTACAGGATTTCGACCGCGCCCTTGGCGCCCATCACCGCGATTTCGGCCGTGGGCCAAGCGTAGTTGAAATCGCCCCGCAGATGTTTGGAGGACATCACGTCATAGGCGCCGCCATAGGCCTTGCGGGTGATCACGGTGACCTTGGGCACCGTCGCCTCGCCAAAAGCGAACAGCAGTTTCGCCCCGTGTTTGATGACGCCGCCGTATTCCTGGCTGGTCCCGGGCAAGAACCCCGGCACATCGACGAATGTCAGAATTGGTATCTCAAACGCGTCGCAGAACCGCACGAACCGCGCCGCTTTGCGAGATGAGTCTATGTCGAGGCACCCCGCAAGGACCATCGGCTGGTTCGCCACAACCCCAACGCTGCGCCCTTCCAGCCGGATGAATCCGATGATCATATTCTTGGCGAAATCCGCCTGGATCTCGTAGAAGTCGCCCTCGTCCGCGACCTTCAGGATCAGCTCCTTCATGTCGTAGGGGGCATTCGGGTTGTCGGGGATCAGGGTGTCGAGGCTCGGCTCCACCCGGTCGGGGGTGTCGAAGAACGGGCGCACCGGCACTTTGGACTGGTTGTTGAGCGGCAGGAAATCGATCAGCCGCCGCACCTCTGCCAGCGCTTCCACATCATTCTCGAAGGCGCCGTCGGCGACCGAGGATTTGCGCGTATGGGTGGAGGCCCCGCCAAGCTCTTCGGCGGTGACATGTTCGTTGGTCACGGTCTTTACGACATCGGGTCCGGTCACGAACATATAGGAGGTGTCGCGCACCATGAAGATAAAGTCGGTCATCGCCGGGCTATAGACGGCGCCGCCCGCACAGGGGCCCATGATCAGCGAAATCTGCGGCACCACGCCCGAGGCCATGATGTTGCGCTGGAACACGTCGGCATATCCGGCGAGCGAGGCCACCCCTTCCTGGATCCGGGCGCCGCCGGAATCGTTGATGCCGATCACCGGGGCGCCGTTCTGCAAGGCCATGTCCATGATCTTGACGATCTTCTGGGCGTGGGTCTCCGACAGAGAGCCGCCGAACACCGTAAAGTCCTGGCTGAAGACATAGACCATGCGCCCGTTGATCGTGCCCCAGCCGGTCACCACCCCATCCCCGGCCGGGCGCGAGTCTTCCATGCCGAAATCGGTGCAACGATGGGCCACGAACATGTCGAACTCCTCGAAAGAGCCCTCGTCCAGCAGCAGATCGATCCGCTCGCGGGCGGTCAGCTTGCCTTTGGCATGCTGCGCGGCAATGCGCTTTTCACCGCCGCCCATCCGGGCCGCGCCGCGGCGGGCCTCTAGTTCTTGCAGGATATCCTTCATGCGGTGTCCCCCTGGCGATCTGATGCAAACTACGTCAGCATTGCAGGAAGTTAAAAGGATTATTCGGAATATTTGCAAAGCATTGCAGAGGACAAATCTGCAAAGTGAATATTTGCTAATTTTCTACCGCATTCGCACCAAATGCGCCCCATGAATGTGCATCAGCGCACATGGACAAGGCAGACGCGCGGCTCTACCTGTCGCCCATGGCAAAAGATCCCCGGGTGCGCTTTCTGGACAGCACCACTCCGCCCCATATCGGAACCCTCATCGTGATCACCGGCGCGGCCGCGATGGCGATCAACATGTTCCTGCCGTCCCTACCGTCGATGGCCGCGTATTTCGAGACGGAGTACCGCGTGATGCAGCTGTCGGTGGCTCTGTTCCTGGCGGTCAACGGCGTATTGCAATTGTTTGTTGGCCCCCTGTCGGACCGCTACGGACGGCGCCCCGTGCTGTTGTGGGGGTTCGCTTTGTTCCTGCTGGCCACCGTCGGATGCATCTTTGCCACCTCTGTCGAGGCGTTCCTGGTGTTCCGCACCTGTCAGGCGTCCAGCGTGGTGGCGATGGTGCTGAGCCGCGCGGTGATCCGCGACATGTATGATCAGGACAAGGCGGCCTCGACCCTTGGCTACGTCACGATGGGAATGGCGGTGGTGCCGATGCTCTCGCCGATGATCGGCGGCGCGCTGGATGAATGGCTGGGGTGGAAGTCGGTCTTCTGGGCCTACCTGATCCTTGGCGCGGGCACCTTGTGGATGATCTGGGCGGATATGGGCGAGACCAATGTGGACCGGTCCGGCAGCTTTCGGGACCAGATCCGCGAATATCCAGAGCTCTTGACCTCGCCCCGGTTCTGGGGCTATGCCTCCGCGTCGGCCCTCGCGGCGGGCGCGTTCTTTTCCTACCTGGGCGGCGCGCCGTTCATCGGGTCGGATGTGTTCGGGTTGAGCCCGACGCTACTGGGCTTTCTGTTCGGGGCGCCCGCGATGGGGTATATCCTGGGCAATTACATTACCGCCCGAAACACCGTGCGCCTCGGGATCAACCGCCTGATCATCGTCGGCGCGTCGACCTGCGCGGCGGGCGTGGCGATGTCGCTGGCGCTGTTCTACCTGGGGCTCGGCAATGCGCTGACCTTCTTTGCGTTCAACATTTTTGTCGGCATCGGCAACGGGATGGTCCTGCCGAACGCCGTGTCAGGCACCCTGTCGGTGCGCCCGAAACTCGCCGGGACCGCAAGCGGGCTGGGCGGGGCGCTGATGATCGGCGGAGGCGCGGCCCTGTCGGCGCTGACCGGATCGCTTCTGGGGCCAGGCAGCGGGCCCTACCCGCTGCTGTGGATCCAGTTGATCGTGTCACTGCTGGCCGTCGTCGCGATCCGCCTTGTCATCGCGCGCGAGCGGCGGCTGGCCATTGCCTGATCGGCTACGCACCTGCTAACACCGGGTTGCAAAGCTGCAAATCGGGATCGGAATGGCGAAACGGAAACTCTATGCGGGCGCCAAGCTGCGCGAATTGCGGGTGCGGCTGGATCTGACCCAAAAGAGCTTTGCCGAAAAGCTCGGGATCTCGCTGCCCTATCTGAACCAGATGGAAAACAACAACCGCCCGGTCTCTGCCGCGGTGGTTCTGGCCCTGGCGCAGGAATTCGGCCTGGATGTGACGGAGCTGGCCACCGGAGACGCGGAACGCATGGTGGTCGACATCCGCGAAGCGCTGGCGGATCCGGTGTTTGCCGACACCGCCCCGCCCCTGGCCGATCTGCGCCTGACCGCCTCGAACGCGCCGACCTTTGCACGGGCCTTTCTGGCGCTGCACCGGGCCTATCGCCAGACCCATGAACGCCTCGCCTCGCTGGATGAGGCGCTGGGCCGCGATGACAGCACGATCCGCCCCTCGGCCTGGGAAGAGGTGCGCGATTTCTTCCACTATTGCGACAATTACATCGATGCGGTGGACCGCGCGGCAGAACGCTTTGCAAATCTGGCAGAGCCGGGCACCGACATCCAGGACCACGCGACAGCCCATCTGGCGGGCATGGGACTCACCGTAGAGCAGCGGGAAACCGACACCCAGCGCGCCTATGACCCCGAGCGCAGGCGACTGACCCTGTCCAGCTATGCCAGCGCGCCAACCCGGCGGTTCCAGCTGCTGCACCAGATCGCGCGGCTGACCCAGAACGACCTGCTGGAGGCGACGCTGGACCTTGCACGCTTTCATTCCGGAGAATCGCGGGCCATCGCCAAGATCGGGCTGGCGAACTACTTCGCCGGGGCGGCGCTGTTGCCCTACGGGCGCTTTCTGGCCGCCGCCCAGACCCACCGGCATGATCTGGAGATTCTGGCCCAGCGCTTTGGCGCCTCGATCGAGCAGGTGTCGCATCGGCTGTCGACCCTGCAGCGACCGGGGGCCAAGGGCGTGCCGTTCTTTTTCGTCCGCGTGGATCAGGCGGGCACGATCACCAAGCGCCACTCGGCCACCCGGCTGCAATTCGCGCGCTTTGGCGGGGCCTGCCCCTTGTGGAACGTGCACAGCGCCTTTGAAACGCCCGGCCGGTTCCTGCGCCAACTGGCAGAGACGCCCGATGGCGTGCGCTATTTCTGCCTGGCGCGCGACGTGTCCAAGCCCGGCGGCCGCTTCGGCGCCCCGGACCGGCGCCATGCCATCGCGCTGGGCTGCGAGATTGGCCACGCCAGCGCGCTGGTCTATGCGGATGGGATGGACATATCGCGACGGGCGGCGTTTGAGCCGATCGGGATTTCCTGCCGCATCTGCGACCGCCGCGTCTGTCACCAACGCGCGGTGCCGCCGCTGGAGCGGCCGCTGTCCGTGGACCCCGACCGCCGCGATGTTCTGCCCTACAACATCGGCTAGAACGTATCGCGATCAATCAGATAACTGCATTCACCCGCCAGAGCGAGGCAGCGTCTACAAAGCACAAGGCGTTCGCTTTGGCGGGTGACTTCGATCATACACGACACGCTCCAGGCCGTCTTGCGCGCAGACGGCACCCGCCACCGAACACTCTCGACGGCGGGCGGATGGTCATTCGGCGCAACAGGCCCCGGACCATTCCGCGGCGCAGGCGCTCTTGTCTCAGCTCGCGTCGGCGGCCTGAATCATCTTGTAGATCTCGTCCTTCAGGGCCATCCGCTGTTTGCGCATCGCAACCTCGGTCATCTCTTCCACCGGCTCGACATTCGTCTCGGCCCGATGCACCGCGCGGTTCAGCTCGTGATACTCGTCATAAAGCTTGGCGAAATGCGCATTCTCTGACTTGAGCGCATGCATACGCGTCACAAGGTCGGGGAATTCTTCGGCGAGTTCGTGGGGCACATGGCTCATGGTCTTCATCCTATTCGCTTGGTGTCACACACCCTAGCCCGGTGCAAGCCGCGGCAACCTTGACACGGATCAAGTCATGTCAGCGTTGTGCTGTCTGCCACTGCGGATGCACCCAGGGCACCGCGTTCGCGGGCGCCAGCATGCCTTGGCCAAGGATATGGTCCGCCGCCTTTTCCCCCACCAGGATAGAGGGCGCGTTGGTGTTGCCATTGGTGATCTGCGGAAAGACGGAGCTGTCGGCCACCCGCAGCCCCTCGACCCCGATCACCCGGCATTCCGGGTCGACCACCGCCATCGGATCGTCGCGCCGCCCCATCCGGGCCGTGCCGCAGGGGTGATAGGCGCTTTCCACATGCTCCTTTATCATCTCGTCCAGCGCGGCATCGCTTTGCGCGGCCGCGCCCGGCAGCAATTCCTCGTCCGCAAAGGGGGCAAAGGCCGTCTGGCCAAAGATCTCGCGCGTCAGCCGGATGCAACTGCGGAAATCGGCCCAGTCGTCGGCATGGCTCATATAGTTGAACCGGATTTCCGGCGCCGCCTTCGGATCGGCGGAGCGCAGCGTGACCGCCCCCCGCGACTTCGAGCGCATCGGCCCGACATGCGCCTGAAACCCATGCCCGCCCGCCGTCGCGCGACCGTCATAGCGCACCGCGAGCGGCAGGAAATGGAACTGGATGTCGGGATATTCCACTCCCGCCCGCGACCGGATGAAGCCACAGCTTTCGAACTGGTTCGAGGCGCCCGGCCCCTTGCGCGCGAGCAGCCATTGCAGCCCGGCCAGCGCCTTGCCCGGCAGGCTCCACCAATTGGCAAGGCTCACCGGCTGGGTCGCGCGCATCTGCACGTAAAGCTCCAGGTGATCCTGCAGGTTCTGCCCCACGCCGGGCCGGTCCGCGACCACGTCGATCCCATGGGCGGCCAGATGCGCGGCGGGTCCGATCCCCGACAACATCAGCAGCTTGGGCGTATTCAGCGACGAGGCCGACAGGATCACCTCGCGCCGGGCAAGCAGCACTTTTTCCTGCCCGCCGCGCAGATAGGCGACCCCGGTTGCGCGCCCCTCTTCGACGATCACGCGCGCGGCCAGCCCGCGCACCCGGCGCACCTTGCCCGTCGCCATCGCCGGCTTCAGATAGGCATCCGCCGCAGACCAGCGCCGCCCGTGCCAGATCGTCGCCTCCATCGCGCCAAAGCCTTCTTGGCGCTCGCCGTTGTAATCCTCGGTCAGCGGATAGCCCGCCTGGTGGCCAGCCTCGACAAAGGCCCGGGTCAGCGGGTTCTTGCGCGCCCCCCGGCTGACATGCAGCGGCCCCTTTGCGCCGCGCCAATCAGAGGTGCCGCCGTGCCACTGCTCCATCCGCCGGAAATAGGGCAGCACATCGGCATAGGCCCAGCCGTCGGCGCCCATCTCGGCCCAGGTGTCATAGTCGCGCGCATGGCCGCGCACATAGACCATCCCGTTGATCGAGGACGACCCCCCGATCACCTTGCCGCGCGGGCAGGCCATCCGCCGTCCGCCCAGATTCGGCTCCGGCTCGCTGGAATAGCCCCAGTCATAGATTGGCATGTTCATCGGATAGCTCAGCGCCCCCGGCATCCGGATGAACGGCCCCGCATCGCTGCCCCCGAATTCCAGCACCAGCACCGAGGCGCCGCTTTCCGCCAGGCGAAACGCCAGCGCGCATCCGCCAGAGCCTGCGCCCACGATCACAAAATCCGCTTCCACCTCAGGCTCCTTCGGCTGTCAGTACGTCGAACGGCACCATCACATGCGCCCGGTAGGCGGGACGCTCGGTGAGGCGCGCGTAATAGGCCTCGACGCCCCTGCGCGGGTGGCGCGGCACGTCGATCTCAAACCAGCGGAACAGGACGTGTCCCACCACGATGTCCGCCACGGTAAAGGCGTCGCCGGCCACATAGGGCGCCAGGCTCAGCTGCGCCTCCAGACGGTCCAGCATCGCCTCAAAACGGGCGATCCCAGCCGCCAGCGCCGCCGCGTCGCGTTTGGCGGCGGGCGTCCGCACCCGCGCCCAGAAGATCGGCACGGTGAAGGCAGAGGCGAAGGCGAGTTTGCCCCATTCCGCCCACATATCCACCTGCGCCCGCCGCGCCGGATCGGCGGGCCAGAACGCGCCCCCGTCGCCATAGCGGCTGGCCAGATAGCGCAGAATCGCGGCGCTTTCCCACAGGATCGTGTCGCCGTCCCTCAGCGTCGGGACAAGGCCATGCGGGTTCATCGCCAGATAGTCCGGCGTCTCGAGCCCGCCATGCACATGGCCATAGTCCAGCCGCTCATGGGCCAGCCCAAGCTCGCCAATCGCCCACATCACGATCTGCACATTCGATGACGACGCGCGCCCATAAACCGTCAGCATCCCCAAGCCCCGCCTTCCAAGTCAGTATGCCGGCACGAGGGTCCGGCGCCCCGTCCATGTGCAACGCCTGGGCGCGCCTGGGCGCGCCCCCTACCGCCGTCGTCTCGCCGCGCGCAGCGCGGGGCGGCGACGGCGGAACCACTCTGCCTAGTCTCCGCGTGGAAACCGCTTTGCCTCTTCCAACACGTTCAGATCCATATGATTGCGCATGTAGCGCTCCGATGCGGCGCGCAAGGGTTGGTAGTCCCACGGGTAGTACCCGCCTTGCCGCAGCGCCTCATAGACCACCAGCCGCCGCGCTTGGCTCGCCCGGACATCCGCATCGAACCGCTCCAGATCCCATAATTCAGCCGCTTCTTTACGCATATTTTGCAGCGTTTCTTGATGTTCGGGAACATTTGCCAGATTGGACCGCTCTCCGGGATCGGCTTCCAGATCGAACAGCTGATCCGGATCCAGCGCGCAGAGGTTGAGCTTCCAGCGCCCGCGACGCAACGACACCAGCGGCGCGGCGCTCGCCTCGGCGGCATATTCCATCCGCACCGGCGCGGCGCGCGGCGCACCCTGCGCGACCGGCAACAGGCTCTCGCCATCGGTCCAGGGCATCACCTCATCCATCGCCACCCCGGCCAGGGCACACAGCGTCGGGCAGACGTCCAAGGTCGAGACCGGCGCTGCTTCCAGCCGTGGCGTCAGCCCCGGCGCGCGCAGCATCAGCGGCACCCGCGAGGCGCCCTCAAAGAAGCTCATCTTGAACCACAGCCCCCGGTCGCCCAGCATGTCGCCGTGATCCGAGACAAAGACCACGACCGCCTCTTGCCCGGTGTCGTCCAGCACCTTCAGGATCTGCCCGATCTTGTCGTCGAGATAGGAGATGTTGGCGAAATAGGCCCGCCGCGCCCGGGCGATGTGATCCTCGGTGATGTCGAAGCTACGCCAGTCATTGGCGTCGAAGATCCGCTGCGAATGCGGGTCATGATCCTCATAGGGGATCGCGCCCCGTTGCGGCAGAAGATGCGCGCAGTCTTCGTAGAGGTCCCAATATTGCCGCCGGGCGACATAGGGGTCATGGGGATGGGTGAAGCTGACCGTCAGGCACCAGGGCCGCGCCTCTGCCCCGCGCGCGGCATCATAGAGCCAGGCACAGGCCTGGTA
>CAYGRI010000174.1:0-10890 GCA_964352155.1 uncultured Maritimibacter sp.
CCGTACAGCGCCGCCGCCACGATGCGCTGGCTGCGGGTGGCGTCCTGCCGCGCAATCGCCGCCGCCAGATTGGGATCGCCCACCAGCCCGTCGGCGATCTGGCGCAGCCGTTCCACCAGCAGCAGGTTGGTGCGCGCCTCTTCCACCGGGTCTAGGCCGGAATGATCGGGAAAGGTGTCGAAATAGATCACCCCGTCATAGCCCAAGCGCTTGAGCTCCACGAACAGCTCGACCGTCTGCACCGGATGCACCGTGCCGACCATCAGCCCGTCGTCGCGCTTGCCGTACCCGTCGTTCAGATGCACCCCCATCAGCCGCGCGTGCCGGCTGATCAGATAGGCGGCATGGGCCGGCATCTCGTCGGCATAGAGCACATGGGCAAAGTCCAGCGTGACGCCGATGTTGCGGCGCCCGGCCTCTTTCACGGCCAGCAGAGTCGTTGCCACATCGGGCATAAGGGCATAGGCGCGCGGCTCGTTCGGTTTGTATTCCACAGAGATATCGACAGCCGGATTGTGGTCGGCCACCTCGGTCAGCGCGGCGATCGTCGCATCCCACATCCGCGCGTAATCGCCCTGAAACGCATAGTCGAACCCGTCCTGCCCCATCCACAGGGTCATCAGATTGCCGCCCATCCCCGCCAGCGCGTCGATGCCGCGTTTGGTCAGGTCGATGGCCGCGCGGCGGACTCGCGCGTCGGGGTTGGTGAAGGCGCCGATGGCAAAGCCCGGATCGGTGTAATACCGCATCGCCAGCCCGTTCAGCGCCATGCCATTGTCCGACAGCAGCGCGCCCAGCGCCTCGGGCGTGTGATGGTCGAAATGGTCGGGATAGTTCAGATCGGCCGCATCAAGCCCGCCGACCCGCCCGGCCGCCGCGATCATATCCGCCGCCGTCGGGCGCGGACCGATGCCGTCGGCCTTCTTGAACGCATTCAGACGCGCCGCATAGCGCGGGCGATTGGGAAGATGTGTCGGCATGAAGCCCCCTGCTGGCAACCGGGAATCGGATCAGTCCGGATCGAACAGATCCGGGTGCTCTTTTTCAAGCGGGATGAGAAATGTCATGAGCTGAGCGAGGTGCCCGCGCATCGCGGCCCGGGCGGCGACGGGGTCGCGCGCCTCCAGCGCCGCGAGGATCTTGTAATGCTCGGCCAGCGTCTCGGCGACGCGGCCCGGCACCGGCAAGACAAGCTGGCGAGCGCGGTTCACATGCACCCAGGCTGTCTCTGCCACCTGGCTCAGCTTGCGGAACCCGGTGAAGGACAGCAGCAATTCATGCATCTCGGCATCCATCCGATAGAAGCCGTCAAAGTCGCCATCCTCGACCAGCGCCTCCTGCACCCGAAGGTTCCGGCGCAGATCCACCAGTTGCGCATCGGTGATGACCGGCGCGACATGCTCCACCGCCGCCAGTTCGATCGCCTCGCGCAGAAAGGCGCCCTCGCGGATCTCGGCGGTGGAGAACCGGGCGACATAGGTTCCGGCCTGAGGGATAACGACCACCAGCCCCTCGGCCGCAAGCCGCATGATCGCCTCTGACACGGGCGAGCGCGACACACCCAGGGCGGCGCAGATCTCGGCCTTCTTCATCGCGTCGCCGGGGCGATAGGCCAGGCTTAGGATGGCATCGCGCAGCGACAGGAAGGTCCGGTTGGCCAGCGAGCCGGTAAACGCGTCAAGGCTTCGAAAGCGGGGGGCGCCCGACGGCGGCTCTTGCGAGGTGTTTGCCTGCCAAGGTAACATGCTAACATGCTAGCCAAGGCCGCGATCCTGTCAAGATGCCTGACAGGCTCAGCGCCCGAAACAATGGCCCAAGGTAGATGCGGAGCCCCCCGCAACCGGCCTTTGTTGCCAGACCTACCCCAAGGCAAGCACGACCCAAAGCAGACACCGCCCGGACCAAACGCGAGGACCAAACGGGCGGTTCCGGATCAGGCGGGATCCGGCGGGCGCACCATCACCTGTTCGCGGGTCTTTCCGACGGGGAGGTAGTTGAACTCTGTCCGCGCGCCGGTCAGCTTGTCCCACAGGCCCTTCACCCGTTTGGGCCGGGGCTTGTGATAGACCAGATCATGGGCCGGAAAGTCGATCAGCAGCACGATACGCTGCTCATGGCTGTGGTTCCATGCCTCGTGGTACAGGCAATCGTCAAAGACGAAACACTCGCCCTCTGTCCAGGTCCGCTCGGTCTCTTCGACGCAGAACACGCAGCCTTCGGGCACGATCAGGGGCACATGGGCGCGCAAGATCCCTTCGGGCGCTTCGTTGCGGTGCCGCCGGATATGGGTCTGCGGGTTCATCCGGCTGAACCCGGCATTGGACAGCCCCGGCACCTGTTCGACCAGCGACGTCGTGTAGGGACAGGCATCCGCGTGTTTGTCCAGCCGGACGCCCCAGCCGTACAGCCCATAGACCCGCCAGCCAAAGTTGTAATATTCCCGCTCTGGCCAGGGCATGAAGCCGGTGTCGCCCAGTGCCACCACCTCGTCGCGGATGCGTTCCCAATTGTCCTGAAAGGGTTTCAGCCAGGGGAACAGGGAGGTGTCGTAGTACATGCGTCGGATCCCTAGGGAAGAAGTCGCAGCAGCAACGTGCCCACCGCCCGGATCCGCGCCCTGGTGCCGTTCACAAGCGGCAAGGTATGGCGGATCGTCCCCAGCCAGTTGATGCCGGGATCGTCATCCTCCAACTGCTTCAGCTTGGCCTCGTCATAGATAATCCGGTTCGCGCTTTGCCCAGTCATTCGGACCCCTTCACCTACTCATGACACTCTATAAACATTCCTGCGCCGATGCACACCCGCGCTGCCCGGGGCGAGCGAGGCCCCGCGCACGGCGGCCCCAAGCAACACCCCCGGCGCCCGGACAGGCCGTGGCGCCCGCCGGCCCCGCCCGACTCGGTGTCTTGCCCCACGCCGCGCTATCCACAGGACCGCTGCCCCGCAACGTGTTCCTCTGCCCAAAGGACCGCCGCCTCGCAACGTGCCGCTTTGCCTAAAGAATCGCCGCCTCGCCCTGAGCCCCTCCGCCCAAAGAACCGCGACCCTGTAACGAGTCGCTCTGCCCAAGGGACCGCAGCCTTGGCCAGATCCGCTCTACCCAAAGCATCGCGGGACCACTGGGGCGCCGGGCGGTTAGCCGCGCAGCACGGCCAGGTGACGCTTGAACTCCGCCGTTGCCATCAGCGCCTTACAGCGGGCAAAGCGGCCATCGGCATAGGCCTGGAAATCCTCGGCCGGGTTCTTGTTGGCCAGTTGGATCAGCCCCCACAAGGTCCACAGCAGATCGCACATCGCCTTGTGGATCACCATGCGGGCATGATCCTGCACCGGAGGTTCGCCGCCGAAATAGGCCCGCAGCATCTCGGCATCCTGTACCGCGTCGAACTCGCCTTCGACCGACAGATCGCCCAGATCCCACATCGGATCGTTCATGCCGGAATATTCCCAATCGACGATCCACATCCGGTCGGCGGTATCCAGAAAGTTCTCGCACAGGGGGTCGCAATGGCAGGGAACCTGCTGCACCGGATGCCGGTCCAGCGCCTCGCGGACCACCGACGCCTCGGCCACCACGTCGTGATAGCCATCGGGCAGCGACACATCCTTTGCGGACAGGATGCCCAGATACTCCTCGATCATCGCGAAAAGCTCGAAATTCACCGGAAACTGCGCCCCCGACCGATGCAGGCGGGCAAAAGCCGCTCCGGCGCGGCCCGGCGCGCCAGACCGGGTGCGGAAGCTTTCGGGCGTCATGGTCGTGGAATTCTCGACAAAGCGCGACACCATGATGCCCGTCTCGGGATCGGCATGAAGCACCTCGGGGCTGACCCCGGCGCGGGCCGCCTCGCGCGCGGCCACCGCCTCGTTCGTGCGGTCGATGTATTCCTCTGTCCCTTCGCCGGGCAGCCGCAGCACATAGGGCCCGGCCCGAAAGACGATGTTCGTCAGCCCGCCCATGCGGGTCAGCGTCGTCGTATCGGCCTGCAGATCGGGCAAGGCGGCCAGCGCAGCGCGGGCCTGGTCTTCTTCCGTGGCCATGTGGGGCCCTTCCTTATTCCAGTCTTGTCGCGGCAAGAGCCTTTCACAGAAGGTCCGGCTTGACTAGGATGCAGGTGCAGAATGACCGGAGGAATTCATGGCGAACCCCACGCACGACGGCCCCTTGGCCGATGTCTATGCGGCGCAGACCCCCGAAGAGATCGCCGCCCATTACGACAAATGGGCCGATGGCTACGATGCCTATATGGCCGAGGCCGGTTACCGCCACCCGTCGGTCGCGGTCGCGCTGCTGACGCGGCACCTGCCGGCGGGCGCGGCGCCTGTCCTGGATGCCGGGGCGGGCACGGGCCTGGTGGGCGCCTGGCTGGGGATCCTGGGCTATCCGGCGGTGGATGGGCTGGATATCAGCCAGGGGATGCTCAAGGTTGCGGCGGCCAAGGGCGGCTACCGGGCGCTGCATTGCCTGGCGCTGGGCGGCGATCTGCCGTTTGCGGATGGGGCCTATGCGGGCGTGATCTCCACCGGTGTCTTCACCACCGGCCATGTGGGGACCGAGGCTTTGCCCGAACTCGTGCGGATCACCGCGCCGGGCGGTGTGCTGGTGATCACCGTCAAGGACGTGCTGTGGGAAAGCGCGTTCAAGGCGGCTGTGGCGGACCTGCCCGGGATCGCGCTGGAGGCCATGACAGAGCCCTATGTCTCGATGCCCGGAGAGGCGGCGACGGCGCCGGGCCGGGCCGTGGTGCTGCGCCGGGTCTAGCGCCTGCCCGCGTTCAACCTGTGCCAACGCGCCTCAGAATGCGCGTTCGAGCGCAAGCCAGAGGCCGTGTATCCTGACCCCAATTCAACGCGGGCACGCTCTGGCCTGCGCACCGTCCGGACGAAGAGTCATGGTACCAAGCGTCCGGACGTCTTCCCGACACGCAGCGTAGACCCGGCGCGGGGGCGCGATTGCCAATCCCTTTGCCCGGCAGGGCTGGAATTCGGACTGGCTCGCGATCCTCGTCACACCTGAACGGGTCAGGCCCGGACGCGGGCGCTTTCGGGATCGTAGAACGGTGCCATTGCCAGCGTCGCGGACACCGTTTTCCCGGCCACATCGAGGGCATAGCTGCCCGCGTGCAGCCAGTCGTCCGAGATGCCCTCGGGGTTGCGGACATAGCCATAGCCCAGCCCCAGGCCCAGCGTGTAGCCATGCCCGCCCGAGCAAAGATAGCCCACCGGCACGCCGTCCCGCAGGATCGTCTCTCGGCCCAGCAGAACCGCGTCGGGCTCGGCGACAGAAAATCCCGCCAGCCGTTTGGTCATTGGCGCTGCGCGCTTTTCCAGCAGCGCCTCGCGCCCGATGAACGGCCGGTTGCTGCGCAGTTTCACGGCCCAGCCCAGCCCCGCCTCGAACGGGGTATCGTTGGGCGTGATGTCCGAGGACCAGGCGCGATAGCCCTTTTCCAGCCGCAAGGATTCAATCGCGCGGTAACCCACCGGGCGCAGCCCCGCGCCTGCCCCGGCCGCCATCAGCGCGTCGAACACCGCGCCGGTCGCCGACAGCGGGACGTGCAGCTCCCACCCCAGCTCGCCCACATAGGTGATCCGCAAGGCGCGGGTCACGGCACCGGCAATCTCGATTTCGCGCACATGGGCAAAGGGAAAGGCCGCGTTGCCGACATCGGCCGAGGTGACGCGGGCCAGCACATCACGCGCCCTGGGCCCCATCAGCGACAGCGTGCCCCAATCCTCGGTCACATCCCGGATCGCCACGTCGCCCTTGGGCAGATGATCGGCGATCCAGGCCATGTCATGGGTGCGAAAGCCGGTGCCGGTCACAAGATAAAACCGATCCTCGGCCAGCCGCGAGACGGTCAGATCCGCCTCTATCCCGCCACGGGTGTTCAGCATCTGGGAATAGGTCAGCCGCCCCGGCGGCTTGGTCACGTCATTGGCGCAGATCAGATCCAGCGCGGCGGCGGCATCGGCGCCCGTCACCTCGTATTTCGCAAAGGAAGACTGGTCGAACACGCCCACCGCCTGCCGCACATGGGCATGTTCGGCGCCCACCGCATCGAACCAGTTCTGCCGCCCCATCGACAGGATATCGCGCGGCGCGGTGCCTTCGGGCGCGAACCAGTTCGGTCGCTCCCACCCAAGCTTGGACCCGAACACCGCCCCGTGCCCCTTCAGCCGTTCATACAGCGGCGAGGTGATGCGGGGGCGCGCCGTCTCCATCTCGGCATGGGGGAAGGCGACGGTGTAGTGTTTGCCATACGCCTCGCAGGTGCGCGCACAGACCCAGTGCCGGTCGCGGTGCAGGCCGGAAAAGCGGTTGATGTCCACCACCCACAGATCCAGCGGCGCCTCGCCCGAGACGACCCATTCCGCCAGCACCCAGCCCGCGCCGCCGCCAGAGGCGATGCCAAAGGCGTTAAAGCCCGCGCCCACATACATATTAGCGCATTCCGGCGCCCGGCCGAGGATGAAATTGCCGTCGGGCGTGAAGCTTTCCGGCCCGTTGATCATCTGCTTGACGCCCGCCGTCTCCAGCGCCGGAACGCGCGCCACCGCGGCCTCCAGATGCTGTTCGAAATGGTCGAAATCGTCGTCGAACAGGCGGAATTCCCAATCGTCGGGCACATCGCCGGTGGTCCAGGGCTGGGGGTTCGGCTCATACCCGCCCATCACCAGGCCGCCGACCTCTTCCTTGAAATAGGTGCGCTTGTCGGGGTCGCGGACCGTGGCCGCGTCCGAGGCCAGGCCGGCGATCCGCTCGGTCACGATATATTGGTGCTTGATCGGTTGCAGGGGGACAGAGATGCCCGCCTTCTCGCCCAGTTGCCGTGCCCATTGCCCGGCGCAGTTCACCACCTTGTCGCAGGCGATGGCGCCCTGATCGGTCTCCACATGGGTGATGCGGGCGCCATCCATGCGAAAGCCTGAGACGCGCACATCCTCGACCAGCCGCGCACCGTGCATCCGGGCGCCCTTGGCCAGCGATTGCGTGATGTCCGAGGGGCTCGCCTGCCCGTCCGTCGGCAGCCAGGAGGCGCCGATCAGGTCGGAGATGTCCATCAGCGGCCACATCGCCTTGACCTCAGCGGGCGAGATCAACTGCATCTCCATACCGAAACTGCGCGCCGTGGTCGCCAGGCGCCGGTATTCCGTCCAGCGGTCCTGGGTCGTGGCCAGCCGCAGGCAGCCGGTCATCTTCCAGCCCGTCTCCAGCCCCGTCTCACCGGCCAGCCGTTTGTACAGATCAACCGAGTATTTCAAAACCTGGGTGATCGAGGCAGAGGACCGCAACTGCCCCACCAGCCCCGCCGCATGCCAGGTGGAGCCAGAGGTCAGCTTGCCCTGTTCCAGCAAGATCACATCGGCCTTGTGGTCGCGCGCCAAATGATAGGCGGTGGAACAGCCGATGATGCCGCCCCCGATGACGACAATCTGCGCCTGGCTTGGAAGGGTCATGACGCGGTCTCCCAGCGGCTTTGGTAGGTGGCGGTGGCGGCGTCCAGACGCGCGCGGTTCTCGACCGCATAGACGGCGTAATCGACGCCGGGCGCGGCCATGTGGATCTCTGACACCAGCGCCCAGAGCATCTCGCGCAGCAACGAGGCGACCTGCATCGCGTCAAAGGCCCGCCGCAGCGGCGGCTCTGGCGGGGCGCCGAAATAGGCGGCCAGCAGCGCCTCGGCCTGATCGGCGGACATTTCGGCGTTCGAGGCGGCGCCCGCCAGATCGAACAACGCCGTGCCGAAGCCCGCATACTCATAGTCGATCAGCCACAGCCGCTTGCCATCGTCGAGGAAATTGGCGGGCAGCAGATCGTGGTGGCCAAAGACGATGGGCAGCGGGATCTGGGCCGCCTCCATCCGCGCCGACAGCGCCAGCCAGGCGGGCAGATCGGGCGCGTGGCCGGTGTCGCGCAGGCTATGGGCATAGTCGCGGATCACGTGGAACGGCCAGAAGATAAAGCCCGGGCCAGTGATCTGCGCGGGCATCTCCGCGTGAAACCGCGCCAGAAACTGGCCGACCTTGTCGGGATGGTTGCGCAGATCCGCCTCGCCCCAGGTGCGCGCCGGGATGAAATCGGTGACCATCACGCCCGGCGCCGCATAAAGGATCCCGGGGCCGAAGCCCGCGGCATGGGCGGCGCGGGCCGACATCGCCTCGCGCGCGCGGTCGACATGGTGGAACGGGTAATCCTCGCCCAGCCGGACGACATGGGTGCCCGCCGAGTCGGTGACCTTCCAGATCTCGTTCGACAGGCCGCCGGACAAGGGGGTGCCGCTCAGCGCGCCGTCCCAACAGGGCAGCGCGCGGATCGTATCAGGCAGTTCCATGCGCGCCTCCCGCCACAAGGCCCAGCCGCACCCGCGACCGATGCGCCGCCGCCTGGATCAGCCGGTCCGCGATGATCGCGATGAAGGCCACCGACAGACCCGCGACCAGCCCGCGCCCGGGATCGGCCTTGGTCAGGGCGATGTACACCTCCTGCCCCAGATCGCGGGTGCCCACCAGCGCGGTGATCACCAGCATCGACAAGGCGAACATGATCGTCTGGTTGAGGCCCAGCAGGATCTCTGGCAGAGCCAGTTTCAGCCGGATCCGCGTAAGGATCTGGAACGGCGTGCAGCCCATCGCCCGCCCCGCCTCGATCAGCTTGGGATCGACCGACCGCAGACCCAGCACCGTATAGCGGATCGCGGGCGCCAGCGCATAGGCGACCACCGCGATCATGGCGGTGAAATCGCCGACCCGGAACAACATCACGGCGGGCATCAGATAGACAAAGGAAGGCAGGGTCTGCAGCGTGTCGATCACCAGCCGGACACCGCGCCACAGCCCGTCACGCGCCGCCACCGCGATGCCGATGGGCAGGCCGATCAGCATCGCGAACAGCACCGAGATGCCGCACAGATAGACCGTGGTCATCGCCTCTTCCCACAGGCCCGTCGAGGCGATCAGCACGGTCAGCCCGCCGGTGAGGATCGCCAGCCGCGCCCCGCTTAGCCGCCAACCCATAAGCGCCAGCAGCAGCGCCACGCCGACCCAGGGCAGGTCGATCAGAAAGCGTTTGAAGGGAATCATCAGGTTCAGCAGAAGGGTCGTCTTGATCCCGTCCAGCAGGTCGAAGTAGTTGACGTTGATATAGCGCACCAGGTCGGACCAGAACGTCCCGGTCGAGATCCGCCACGCCTCGGGATAGCTTTGCACCGCCGGCACCGCGAGGCCGATCACCGCCGACAGACCGATGGTCGCCAGCCCCGCCACCAGATAGGGATGCCGCGCCGCGAACCCGCCCCGCGGATGGGCGGGGACCGAGGCGCGGTCCGCGAAAGCCTGCGACAGCCGGTCCAGCGCGATGGCCAGGGCGACGATGGCAAAGCCCGCCTCCAGCCCCGCGCCGAAATCCAGCCGACGCAGCGCCGACAGCACGTCGAACCCAAGCCCCCCCGCGCCGATCATCGAGGCGATGATGACCATGTTCAGCGACAGCATGATGACCTGATTGACCCCCACCATCAGCGGTTCCTTGGCCGATGGGATCATCACCCGCCAGGTCATCTGGCGCGGGGTGCAGCCGACCATGTTGCCAAGATCGCGGATCTCGGACGGGACCCGTTGCAGCGACAGGATGGTGATCCGGGTCATCGGCGGGGTGGCATAGATCAGCGTGGCGATCACGGCCGAGGTCGGGCCGAAGCCGAACAGGATCAGGATCGGCACCAGATAGGCAAAGACCGGGATGGTCTGCATCAGGTCCAGCACCGGGATCAGGGCGCGCTCGACCGTCTTCCAGCGGTGGCCCGCCAGCCCCAGAAACAGGCCGCCCGCGATGCCCAGCGGCACGGCGATCAGGATCGAGGCCAGCGTCACCATCGCCGAGGTCCACTGCCCAAACACAGCGATAAAGCCGAAGCACCCGACCACCAGCGCCGCCAGCCGCCAGCCCCCCGCCAGATGGCCGATCAGGCCGACGACGGCGGTGACCCCGACCCAACCGATGGGCGCCACCGGCACCCCCGCCACGGTGGTGCCCCCCGACAGCAGGCTCAGCACAAGCTGATAGGGCAGGTCGATCACCGCCGCGATGGCCCGGGTCAACTCTCGGAACGTGAAGATCCCGAAGGTCGCGTCGTTCATCAGCCATTTCATCGCGGCCGAGATCCAGGCCCGCACCGGGGGGATCCAGGCTTTGGGATAGTCGAAGGCCCAGGGCGCGATCTCTCGCCCCCAGACCCAGAACAGCGCGAACAGCACCAGCGCGCCCAGCCACAGCGTGACGCCCCCCCCCGGGATCGGGCGCGGGACAGAGGTACGGGGCGCGGTCAGATCGGCCATCGCGCTAGCCTTGCAGCATCAGGTCGACGACCGCCGCGCGCGACAGATGCCCGGCAGTCCGGCCCTCGGGATCGGTGACCGCGACGCATTCGGTGCCGTCGCCGAACAAGGGCGCCGCCTCGGCGACAGAGCAGGTCTGGCGCACGGATTTGCTCGGGGCGGCGCCGTTCACCGGCCCCATCAGGCTGGTCACCTTGACCACCTTGGCGCGGTTCACGGCGCCGGTGAACTCGCGCACATAATCGGTGGCCGGGTTCAGCACGATGTCTTCCGGCGTGCCGACCTGCACGATCGCACCGGATTTCATGATCGCGATCCGGTCGGCCAAGCGGATCGCCTCGTCAAAGTCATGGGTGATGAAGACGATGGTCTTTTTCAGCACCGATTGCAGGCGGATGAACTCGTCCTGCATCTCGCGCCGGATCAGCGGGTCGAGCGCCGAGAACGGCTCGTCCAGGAACCAGATGTCGGGCTCGATGGCCAGGCTGCGCGCGATGCCCACGCGCTGCTGCTGCCCGCCGGAGAGCTCGCGCGGATAGTGGTCCTCGCGCC
>CAYGRI010000175.1:0-10748 GCA_964352155.1 uncultured Maritimibacter sp.
CCTTTACCGATGCCGCCGCCGCCCGCGACTACATCCGGACAGTCGGCACCCCCAGGGTGATCAAGGCCGATGGGCTGGCCGCCGGCAAGGGTGTCGTGGTGGCCATGGACGAGGCTACGGCCCTGGCCGCGATTGACGACATGTTCGGCGGGGCCTTCGGCGCGGCCGGCGCCGAAGTGGTGATCGAGGAGTTCATGACGGGCGAAGAAGCCTCGTTCTTCGTTCTCTGCGATGGCGAGACGGTGCTGCCCATCGGCACCGCGCAGGATCACAAGCGCGCGGGCGACGGCGACACCGGCCCCAACACCGGCGGCATGGGCGCCTATTCCCCCGCCCCGATCCTGGACGCGGCCGCGGTCACCCGGACGCTGGAAGAGATCGTCAAACCCACCGTGGCAGAGATGGCCCGGCGCGGCACGCCCTATCAAGGGGTGCTCTATGTCGGGCTGATGATCGAGGACGGCGCGCCCCGGCTGGTGGAATACAACGTGCGCTTCGGCGACCCCGAATGCCAGGTTCTGATGATGCGGCTGGGGGCGCAGGCGCTAGACCTGATGCTCGCCTGTGCCGATGGCACGCTGGACGAGGCTCGCGTCAACTGGGCCGAGGATCATGCGCTGACGGTTGTCCTGGCGGCGCGGGGCTATCCGGGAAGCTATACGAAAGGCACGGCGATTGGCGGCTTGTCCGACCTGCCGGAGGACAGCGCGCAAATGGTGTTCCATGCCGGAACCGCGCAAGGCGACTTGGGCATCGTGGCGGTCGGTGGGCGCGTGCTGAACGTCACCGCGCGGGGCGCCACCCTGGCCGAGGCGCAGTCGCGCGCCTATGCGATGGTCGATCTGATCGATTGGCCCGAGGGTTTTTGCCGCCGCGACATCGGCTGGCGCGCGCTATAGATCTTCGCCACACCGCCCCAAGGGACGCCCGGACAAGGCCGCCCCCTCACAGAGTCGCCGAGAAATTTCACGCACAAATACGATACTTCGACGATATTTTGCATGTATTTTACGGCAGAAATTTCACATATAGAACATTGAGCGCATTTCACTGCCCGCAGACCATCGCCGATGCCATCGACGCGGCCCCGCGATAGGGACCGATATCGCGCGCCGAGATCCGGCCGTTTTCCAACCGCGTCGCAATCACCCGGGACCAGCCGGGATCGACCGTCACCATCTCTGGCCCGACGCCGCAAATGCGGATCCCGCCCGAGATAAACGGCTCTCCGATACGGTGGTTGGTCAGGCCTTCGGCGGCCGCGATCTGGGTCAGCCGCCCGTCGCCGTAGCGCCAGATCCGCAGCGTCCGCGCCAGGTGCGGCCGGTCGATATAGGCCAGCTCGATGGCGCCGTCGCCGTCCAGATCGGCGGCCCCCAGCGGCGCCAGCCAGCGATTGGCGCGCCCGATATAGGGGGTGGCCGCGTCCAGTTCCAGCGCCGCACCGGTCCAGCGGTAGACCGCAAGTTGAGCGCCCTGCCCGGCCCGGCTGCGCACCACGATCACCTCGTTGGTGCCGTCGCCATCCAGATCCGCAAGGCGGGGGGCGACATCCTCGAACACATGGGCGGCATCCAGGGTCAGCGCATGTCCGCAATTGCCGTGGTTGCCCGGCGCATCGACCCACAGCGTCTCTGGCTCAACCTGCCGACCCAGAACAAAGTGGCGATAGCGGGTCACCGGGTCGGCAAACCAGGCACGGGTCACCGCCCCGCCCGATGCGGGATCCGTCACCACACTGTCGGGAAAGGCCGTCTCGAGCCAAGGAGGGGCTTCGCAGGCGGCGGCGCCCACGGCCCAAAGGCACAGGGTCGCCGCCAGCGCCGCCCGCATCAGATTTGTTTTTCCGGCATCTGCACGACCAGACCGTCCAGCGCATCGGTCACTTTCAGCTGGCAGGTCAGCCGCGAACGCGTGGCGTCCGGCTCGAACGCGAAGTCCAGCATGTCTTCTTCCATCGACTCGCGCTTGGGCAGCTTTTCCACCCAATCGGGATGCACATAGACATGGCAGGTCGAGCAGGCACAGGCCCCGCCGCAATCCGCTTCGATCCCGGGGATGCTGTTGTCGCGGGCGCCTTCCATCACCGTCAGGCCGGTGGCGACCTCGACCGTGTGTTCCTTGCCGCCATGTTCGATATAGGTGATCTTCGCCATGCTGTCCCTCTTCCGATAAGCCTTCGTTGGCGAAATAGGGCGTTTTGCCCCGATGTTCCAGTCACTTTATGCGGGAGCGCTCTTGCGCGCCGCGCGATTTGTTCTATTTTTGTTCCAATGCAACCTGCCCCGCCCACCTGGCTTCGGCCGCCCGCCTGCTGCCCGAATGCGATGCTGGACCTGCCGCCGGGCAATGCCCGCGTCGCGGTGGCGGGGCTGGTGCTGGTCCGGCAGCGGCCCGGAACCGCCAACGGCGTCATCTTCGTCACGCTGGAGGATGAGACAGGCGTGTGCAACGTCATCGTCTGGCGCAAGATCTATGAACGCTTTCGCCGCGCCGTGATCGCCGGACGGCTTTTGAAGGTCACGGGGCGGGTGCAGCGCGATTCCGGCGTGACCCACATCATCGCCGAAGAGATCGAGGATCTGTCCCACCTCCTGGACAGCCTGTTGCAGCATGACCCCTGCCGCGCCGGCGATCAGCCCTGAGGGTTCCCCCGGGGCCCGATTCCGGCTAATCTGGCCGCAAACCGCCCTCAAGAGGCAAGAGCAGTGTTCATATTTCGTAACATACCGGTGCTTGGCGCCGTTCTTTTGCTGTCGGCCTGTGCCGATACGATGGGGCCCACCGTCACTCAATTGTCCGAGCCGGAGCCGATCCGCACCAGCAACATCACCACGCTGGCAAACGATGCGGACGGATGCCACGGCACCGACGCCACCCCCGCAGTGATCGAGACGGTGACCGAACATGTGATGGTGCAGCCGCCCTCTGTGTCGACGGACGGCACAGTGACCTATCCGGCGATCTACAAGACCGAGACCCGACAGAAGATCGTCGAACAGAGGCGCGAGCAGATGTTCGAGGCGCTGTGCGAAAGCGACTTTACAGAGCAATTCGTGGCGTCCCTGCAGCGGGCCCTTGCGGCGCGGGGCCATTACAAGGGGCCGGTCACAGGCGAGATGACGGCCCGCACCCGCAGCGCGATCCGTGCCTATCAAAAGCCCCAGGGCCTTGATTCCGCCGTGCTGTCGATGGCGGCGGCGCGCCAGCTGGGTCTGATCCAGGTGGAGCGAATCGAAGACGGATGATCGCCAGGCGGCGGCAGCTTGCCCGCCACGAACTGGCGCGCCCCGAAGCAACGCGACCAGGATGACGCGCACCACCGGGGGCTGGCCCTGTGCCCGGCCGCGCGGGATCGGCCTTCTGATCCTGTGGCCGGGGACCGGGATCCCCCTTCTCCGGGCCATGGCATCATAGATGCCTTATCGCGGCGCTACAAAGAAGGGCGCCCGAAGGCGCCCTTTGTTTCGATATGTCAGCGGGTCTCAGCTCTCTTCCAGGGACAAGGCCACAAAGCGCGGCTCGCCTTCGCGACGCACCAGAAGCAGCAGCGACTTGCGGCCCGCATCGGTCGCCGCCGTGATCCGCTCTTCCAGATCGGCGATCGACTGCACCTTCTGCTGACCGGCTTCGGTGATCAGATCGCCCGCGCGCAGACCCTTTTCATAGGCCTCGCTGGTCTCGTCCACGTCACGGACAACCAAACCCGTGGCATCGGCGCCCAGGTCAAGCTGCGCGCGCAGCTCATCCGTCAGCGTCGAGAGCGTCACGCCCAGGATGTCGCGTTCGGCCGGCTGATCCGCACCGGGCGTCTCGGCCGAAGCGGGCACGGCGCCCTCCGCCTCTTCGCGGCGGCCCAGGGTGACCATCAGCGTCTCTGTCGCGCCATCGCGGAACACCACCACGCGGACGGCCATACCGACCGGAGACGCGCCCACGACCCGCACAAGCTGCCGGGTGTCCTGCACCTGGACCCCGTCAAAGCTGAGGATCACATCGCCGGATTCGACCCCCGCATCCTTCGCCGGACCGTCCGGAACATCGGTGACCAGCGCGCCCGCGACCGTCTCGAGCCCCAGCGCTTCGGCGACGTCGGCATCCACATCCTGGATCCGGACCCCCAGCCAGCCGCGGCGAGTTTCGCCATAGGTCTTGAGCTGGTCCACGACATTTTCGACCACATTCGAGGCCATCGAAAAGCCGATCCCGATGGAGCCGCCGTTGGGCGACAGGATCGCGGTGTTCACGCCGATCACATCGCCGTTCATGTTGAACAGCGGGCCGCCGGAGTTCCCCCGGTTGATCGCCGCGTCGGTCTGGATGTAGTCGTCATAGGTGCCAGACAGCGCCCGGTTGCGCGCCGAAACGATGCCGACAGAGACCGAGAAGCCCTGGCCCAGCGGGTTGCCCATGGCCATGACCCAATCGCCCACACGGGCCGCGTCGCTGTCGCCAAAGCGGACAAAGGGCAGCGGCTCGTCCGATTCGACCTTGAGCAGGGCGATGTCGGTGTTGGGATCGGTGCCCACAATCTCGGCCGACAATTCGATGCCCGAGAAGAATTCGATCATCACCTCGTCGGCGCCTTCGATGACGTGGTTGTTGGTCACGATATAGCCGTCTTCCGAGATCACGAAGCCGGAGCCCAGCGCGGAAGAGCGCCGCGGCCGGTCGGGGCCTTCGTTGCGGTCCATGAAGTCGCGGAAGAAATCCTCGAACGGGGACCCTTCGGGGACGATCGGGTTGATGTTGCCCGGCGCGGACACGTTCGTCGCCGTGGTGATGTTGACGACCGACGGGCTGATTTTCTCAGCCAGATCGGCAAAGCTGTCGGGGCGCGACTGCGCCGCAGCCGACATCGCCTGCGCGACAAGAAAGGCCAGCCCCAGCATTGTCAGCCACAGCGCCTTGAGCCGGGGCTGATTGGGGTAGGTGATTGCCTGTGGTTTCACACTTCTCTCCGTTTTCTGTGTAGTCCGGCACCGTGGCGCCGGGCGAGTCTCGTGTCCCGCAACATTAACCTCGGTGCGCTCATGCACAACTCAATCCCCTGTCGCGAATTCTCAACACCCTGTGAAAATCAGGGCCGGCGAAGTCATTTTTGCATGGACGGCCCGAACAAACCAGAATCGAAACACCCCCCAGCGGCGAATCGCGCATGTGAGCCAGTCGTTGCAGGGTCGCGCGGAGTGGTTAACAGCTTATGAACGCGCCGCGCGCCGGGGCTTGCCTGGCAACATCTGATGCGTTTGGGTCCGGCTCAGGCGCCGAAAGAGCGGGCGACCCAGATCAACGCCACGCCCAGGGCCACGGCGCCCAGCCCCACCATGCGGCGCGTTTCGATTGGCATCTCGGCCAGCACCCGCAGCAGATCCTCCAGACGCGAAGGGGCCAGCGCGAACACCAGCCCCTCGATACTCAACACCAGCCCGATGGCCAGGATCAGCGTCGCCATCAGCCCTCGGTCTCTTCCACCGGAGCGGCGGGGGCCTCTTCGGGGGCCGCGGCCTCTTCTTCCTCGGGCGTCGGGGACGCCTCCGGCATGGCCGGCGGCGCGGTCACCACGGGATTGCGGCCGTTGGGATTGTCGAGATAGTTGAAGAACTCGCTGTCGGGCGAGATCACCATCGTCGAGTTGCTGCCCTGAAGCGCGCGGCTGTAGGCCGTGAGCGAGCGGTAAAACTCGAAGAACTCCTCGTCCTGGCCGAAGGCCTCGGCAAAGATCCGGTTCCGCTCGGCATCGGCCTCGCCTCGGATGATTTCGGCCTCGCGGGTGGAATCCGACACCAGCTCGACCACCGTCCGGTCTGCCTGCGCCCGCACCCGTTGCGCGGCTTCTTCCCCGCGGGCGATCTCGTCCGCCGCTTCCCGGTCCCGTTCCGCCCGCATCCGCGCGAAGGTGGCATCGAGGTTCTGCGCCGGCAGGTTGGTCTGCTTGAGGCGCACGTCGACGACCTCCAGCCCCAGAGGCAGGGCGCGCGCCCGGGCCTGTTCGGTGATCCGCGCCATCAGCGAGGCCCGGTCAGACGACAGGATCGTGTTCGAGGTCACCCCCTCGGAGCCCAGCACCGCTCGGATCTGGGCGTTCAGGATGCCCTCCAGCCGGTCCTCGGCGCTGCGCAGACCGCCAACGCCGACGGCTTCGCGGAACTGTTCCACATCCGCGATCCGGTAGCGCGCGAAGGCGTCCACCACAAGACGCCGGTCGTCCGAGGGCGTCACCTCGGTCGGGGCGGTGTCGAGCGACAGGATCCGGTCGTCATAGCGCACGACCTCCTGGATGAAGGGGATCTTGAACGCGAGGCCCGGATCCTCCTTGACGCTGCGGATCTGGCCGAATTGCAGCACCAGCGCCTTTTCGCGTTCGTCCACGATGAAGAGGGATGAGAACACCAGCACCACGATGATGACGATGCCCGGCAAAAGAAATGTCGATTTTCGCATGTCTCTTGTCCTTTACTGACCGGCGCCGGAGCGGCGGAGCTCGTTGAGCGGCAGGTAGGGCACGACGCCCTGGCCATTGCCGCCACCGCTTGTGACCGACTCGTCCAGGATGATCTTTTCGACCGATCCCAGAACCCGTTCCATCGTCTCCAGATACAGACGGGTGCGGGTCACGTCGGGGGCGTTGCGATACTCGCCCAGAACGGCGAGGAAGCGGCTGGCTTCACCCGAGGCTTCGTTGACGACCTGAGCGCGGTAAGCTTCAGCCTCTTCCAGAAGCTGGGCGGATTCACCGCGCGCCCCGGCGAGCACCCGGTTGGCATAGGCATCGGCGGTCCGTTCCAGCCGGTCGCGTTCCTGTTCGGCGGCCTGCACCTCGCGGAAGGCGTCGATCACCGCAACCGGCGGGTCGGCCTTGTCAAGGTTGAGCCGGACGATGTTCACCCCGGCGTCGTAAGTGTTCAGCGTTTCCTGTATCAGCGCCTGGGCGCTGTCGGCGATCAGGGCACGGTCGCGGTTCAGGATCGGCGCCAGTTCAGAGGCCGCGATGATCTCGCGCATGGCCGATTCCGACACGGCGCGGATCGTCATTTCCGGGTCGCGCAGGTTGAACAGGAACAGCGCGGGGTCAGAGATGTTCCACACCACCTGGAAATCCAGATCGACGATGTTCTCGTCCGTGGTCAGCATCAGGCCGCTGTCGCTGCTGCGTCCGCCGGCGGTGCCGATATTGACCGTCTGTTCGCGGGTGACCGGCAGCACTTCGGCGGTCACAAACGGCCAGGGGGCAAAGTTCAGGCCTGGATTGCCGGTGGCGGAATAGCTGCCAAGAAACAGCTCGACCGATTGTTCTTCGGGTTTGACCGTATAGAGCGAGGCAAAGAGCCACAGCGCAACCGCGCCGCCCAGCGCCAGCAGCGCCGTGCCACGGGTCAGCTTGGGGCCGCCGCCACCGCCAATGCCGGTTCCTGTGGGCCGACCGCCGCCGCCACCGCCCATCAACACGCGCAGACGTTCCTGTCCCTTCTTCATGATCTCGTCGATCTCGGGGATCTGCGGCTGCTCCCCAGGACGTCGCGGACCCTGCCCGCCGGGACGTCGATCGTCGCCGTTACGGTTGCCCCGGTCGCCGCCGTTGCCTCCCCCTCCCCAGGGGCCGCCTGAATTGTTGGCCATATAGGTCTCTTTCCCTTATATCGTGCGTCTGTTGCTGACGTAACTGTGCCCGGAGGCACTGGAAATCAAGCCTTGCGCGTCGGTGTCTTCATCGTCACCAGCTCTTCCGACATGGTCGGATGGACCGCGCAGACCCGGTCAAAGTCTTCCTTGGTCGCCCCCATCTTGACAGCGATGCCCGCAAGCTGGATCATTTCCCCGGCCCCGGGCGCGACGATATGACAGCCCAGCACCTTGCGGCTGGCCTGTGACACGATCAGCTTCATCATCACCCGGTCCGACCGGCCCGCAAAGGCTTGCTGCATCGGTTTGAACGAGGTGCAATAGACCTCGATCGGTTCCTGTTCGGCGGCGGCTTCTTCGCTGAGGCCCACGGTGCCCAGTTCCGGCTGGGTGAAGACGGCCGAGGGCACCAGATCGTGATCGGCCTTGGTCGGGTTGCCCTTGAACACCGTTTCGGTGAAGGCAACGCCCTCGCGGATCGCCACCGGCGTCAGCTCGATCCGGCCGGTCACATCGCCGATGGCATAGATCGAGGGCACGGAGGTCTGGGAATACGCATCCACCAGCACCTCGCCCTTGCGGCCCAGCTTGACGCCCAGCGCCTCCAGCCCCAGCCCCTCGGTATTCGGGCGCCGCCCTGTCGCGAAAAAGACGCGGTCAAAGACGGCTTCTGTCCCGTTGGTGGCCTTGACCCGGATCGGGCCGTCGCCCTGCGCTGGCGCGGCTGCGCCGGGTTCCCCGGCCGCGTCGCTTTGAGTGCCGTGGCCACTGAAATCCGGTTGGCTGGCGGGCGCCATCTCTATGATGTTGGTGCCCAGATGCAGGTCGATCCCGCCGGTCTTCATCTCTTCGGCCACCAGGCCCCGGGCTTCGTCGTCAAAGCCGCGCAGGATCTGGGCGCCCCGGTAGAACTGGGTGACCGCCACGCCCAGCCCATTGAGGATGCCCGCGAATTCGCAGGCGATATAGCCGCCGCCTATGATCAGCACCGATTTCGGCATCTCTTCCATTAGGAAAATATCGTTGGAGACCCAGCCAAGCTCGGCATTGGGCAGGTCTGGCCGGATCGGAGATCCGCCGGTGGCCACCAGGATGTGCTTGGCTGTGACCTGCTGGCCGCCGACCGACACCGTATGCGCGTCCGACAGGGTGGCGCGGGCGTCGAACACGGCTACGCCGCTGCGCTCCAGCAAACCGCCATAGACGGTTTCCAGCCGGTCCAGCTCGGCATGCAGCTTGCCGCGGAAGGCGGACCAGTCGAAGGCGCCCGCCGTCATGTCCCAGCCATAAGCGCGCGCATCTTCCGCCATCGCCGCATAGCCCGAGGCGAAGACCATCAGCTTTTTCGGCACGCAGCCCCGGATCACACAGGTGCCGCCCAGCCGGTATTCTTCGGCCAACGCCACGCGGGCGCCGGTTTCAGCCGCCGTGCGCGCCGCGCGCACGCCGCCAGAGCCGCCACCGATCACGAACAGGTCATAGTCAAAGCTCATCAGGTCACTCGCCCAGGTTCTTGAACATATTGTCACCCTCGGCGAAGGAAATCCGCTCTACCTCATGGGTGCCGGAGTTGATGTCATCCACCTCCACCCGGCCATCGCCATGGCCGATCACCACGATGTCGCAGATATCCAGGAACAGCCCGTTTTCCACCACGCCGGGGATCTGGTTCAGCACCAGCGACAATTGCCGCGCATTGCCGATCCGTTGCAGATGCAGGTCGAGGATATAGTTTCCCTCATCCGTCAGATAGGGTTGCGAACCGTTCAGCCGCAGGCTGCCGCGCTCGCCCAGCACATCGAGGCCCGACAGCGATTCCTCGATCAGCGCCTTGGTGGTCTGCCAGCCAAAGCGCACCAGTTCCACCGGCAGCGGGAAGGCGCCCAGCGTTTCGACCTTCTTGGAGGCGTCGGTGATCACGATCATCCGGTCAGAGGCGGTGGCGACGATCTTTTCCTGCAACAGCGCCCCGCCGCCGCCCTTGATCAGGTTCAGCTCGCGGTCCACTTCGTCGGCGCCGTCGATGGTCAGGTCCAGCCATTTCGCCTCGTCGAGGCTGACCACCGGGATCCCCACCTTGCGCGCCAGATCGGCGGTGCGCGACGAGGTGGGCACGCCCTGCACGCGAATGCCATCCTCGCGGATCACTTCGCCCAGACAGCGCACCATCCAGGCGGCGGTCGATCCGGTGCCAAGGCCCACCCGCATCCCGTCCTCGACAAAATCCACCGCCCGCTTCGCAGCGACGAATTTCGCGGTGTCGATCGGCGACAGCTCTCCGGTCATGGCCCAGGCCCTCATGTTGGTCAGGGGAGGTTATAGGCAGATTGGCCGCTGGGTGCGAGAGCGGATTTCCCGCCCCGCCCCGCCGCGCCGCATTCCGCGCCATCGTGTGCGGGGCGCGCGTTCACGCCCGTCGCCGGATCAAGATCCCGTTAATCGGAGTGAGGTACCACTGCGGGCAGCGTCGGCATGGGCTATGCCGTGGCGAATGCGGGCCTTGATCCGCACGGGGTGCGGGCCATGTTCCCGGTACACCCGGCCCCGACAGGCCCAGCAAGGTGGAGGATCGGATGCATCGGCATATCTACAGCGGGCTTGGATGGCTGGCGGTGGGGCTTGGCATGATCGGGATCGTGCTGCCCGTTCTTCCGACGGTGCCGTTCATGATCCTGGCCGCCTTCCTGTTCGCCAAGGGTTCGCCCCGCGCCCGGGCCTGGCTGGTGGGTCATGCCCATTTCGGCCCGCACATTCAGGCGTGGGAGGAGAGCGGCGCAATTTCTCGCCGGGGCAAGATCGCGGCGATCTGTACGATGGGGGCCGTGCTGGCGCTGGCGCTGTTGATGGCGATGCCTGCCTGGGTTCTGGCGGTGCAGGCAGGCTGCATGCTGCCCGCAGCCCTCTTCGTCTGGACCCGGCCGAACGCTCCGGCGCCCGCTTGACTGCGAAGGGGACGCAAGGCGTCGCGCATCAGGCCCACGACCCCGCCCCCGCATCCGGCAGGGGCAACCCGGATCGGTCCACTGCCCTGACCAGTACGTTTTAGATGCCTCTGCGGGTCCCTTTTCCCCCTTGCGGGACCTCGTGGGTTCCGCTCTGGGAAGCCGCCCGCCCCCGGCCGAGAC
>CAYGRI010000176.1:0-10671 GCA_964352155.1 uncultured Maritimibacter sp.
CGAGGCGCGGGGCGGGCTGCCGTCGCGCAGGGATCGGGCCAGGTCGGCCAGGCCCACCATGCGGTAATTCGCCCGGTCCGGGGCCGCCGTGGGCCAGTTCAGCGCCCCCAGCGGCAGCGCTGCCGTGTCGGTCTGCTCCCATTCGGCCCCCTGTCGCGACAGGCCGATGATGCCGCCGAAATTGTCCGGGTCCGGCAGCCGCAGCGAACCCTGCGTGCCGTGCAGCTCAATCGGCGGCGGAGAGGCGCGGAACACATCCCAGGACGCGCCGAAGGTGACCGCCGCACCGCAGGCAAACTCCAGCAAAGACAACACGCTGGTCGGGGTGCCCACGGGAAAGGTCGTGCCGGTTCTCGGGCCGGGGGCGGTGATCAGACGCTCTGACTGACCGCTGGTCGAGATGGCCTGCACCCGCGCGACAGGGCCCATCAGATGAACCAGCATCGTCAGATAATAGGGGCCCATGTCCAGCACGGGCCCGCCGCCGGGCTGATAGTAGAACGCCGGATCCGGGTGCCAATGCTCCATCCCGCGGCCCATCATGAAGGCGGTGCCGATCACGGGTTGGCCGATGGCCTCTGTCTCCATCAGGCGGCGTGCGGTCCGGCCCGCCGCGCCCAGAAAAGTATCCGGCGCGGACCCCACCGCCAGCCCGCGCTTGCGCGCCTCCTCCACGATGATGCGCCCACCCGAGGCGGTGTCGCTTAGGGGTTTTTCGGTGAACACATGCTTGCCTTCGGACAGCGCCTGCATCGTGATGTCGAAATGCGCGCCGGGAATCGTCAGATTGATCACCAGATCCACGTCCGGCGCCGCCATCAGCGCATCGCAATCCATCGCCCGCACGCCAAATTCCTCGGCGCGCCGCTGGGCCGTGGCGGGGTTGAGATCGGCGCAGGCCACAAGCTCCACCCCCGCGAACAGCGCGGCGTTGCGCATATAGGCCTCGGAAATGCTGCCGCATCCAACAACGCCGAGGCGGAGCTTGTCCGGGCTGACGATCTTCATTCTGCTGTAGCCCCCGGTTCGGTTCGGCCGGGTCATGGCATCTGACCCGATCTAGAATTTGACTATTGGGAATAAATAATCTTACAAAATGTAAAATTGCAAAAGGTTTGTGCGCCACGCCCGAAAACGGGGCTGGGTCGCACCAGGGGGAACAGATATGGCGGAACAGGGGCTGCGATACGGCTGTCAGACCTTCACTTGGGAAATGCTGGGGGCTGGCTGGACCGGAACCGCGGATGATCTGGTGCAGGCGATTGCCGAAGGCGGATATCAGGGGATCGAGATCACCGATACCATGATCGGCGGCTATGCCGACCGACCACGCGCCTTTGCGGACCGGCTGGCGGAGGCTGGGCTGGCGCTGGTGTCCTTCGCCTATGGGTCCGAGGGGGGATTCACCGAACCCGCGCAGGCCGCCGCCGATCTGGAGGCTTGCAAACGCTGGGCCGATTTCGCCGCGCATTTCCCCGGCGCGCTGATCTCAATGGGGTCCGCCACGATCATGTCGCCGGGCGCGCGGGAGGGCAAGTTCGACACCGCCGCCGAGATCTACAACCGCTCGGCCGAGATCGGGCAGGCTGCGGGGGTGACCGTTGCTTTGCATCCGTCCTCGCATCACAACACGCTGCTGTTTTCGCGCGACGATTACGATGCGATGTTCGCGCGGCTGGACCCGGGTGTCGGCTGGGTGCCCGATACCGGTCATATCCTGCGGGCCAAGCAAGACATCCAGGACGTTATGACGACCTATGCCGACCGCATCTGCTATGTCCATCTGAAGGACGTGGATGCGGCGGGCAACTGGGCGATGCTATGCGACGGGGTCTGCGATGTGGCGGCGGTGATCGACGCGGTGCGTTCTGCCCCCCGCTTCAACGGCTGGATCGTGGTGGAAGAGGAATCGGACATTGCCGGACAAAACCCGGCAAAGGCGGTCGCGCTCAATTTTCTGCGCCTGATGGCATTGCGGGGGGCGTAGGCATGTCAGGCGAACATCACCTCGATGCCGTGGTCGCGCAGCCGCTTGCGGACCCCACCGGGCAGGCCGTCATCGGTGATCACCAGATCCACCCGCGACAGGGGGAAGACCTTGGACCGTCCGTCCACATCCCATTTTGAGCTATCCACCACAAGGATCACGCGCCGCGCCATCTGCATCAGGTTGCGTTTGCTGCGGGCGACGTCCTCGTTGTAATCGACGATGTCGAATGAGGTGTCGATCGCATGGGCGGCCATGATCACCTGATGCGCCAACAGACCATCGGGCTGCGGCGGGCCCACCAGGGTACTGACGGTGCTGGCATCGACGCGTCCGCCCAACATATGCACATCCAGACCGGGCCGATCCATCAGCATCTGCGCAATATTCATCGCCGGGGTCGCAACCACCACATTGCTGAACTGTGGCAGGAACATCGCCACATGCATGGTCGTCGACCCGCTGTCGAAGATCACCGATTGATTGTCGTGGATCTGCTGCGCGGTCAGCCGCCCGATCCGCTGTTTCGCCGCAGCATTGGCCTGCATTCGCCGGTCAAAGGACGCATCCGGCGCGGTCAGCGGGATCGCCACCGCGCCGCCATGAGTCTTTTTCAGCATCTCGCGACTGTCGAGAAGGTCCAGATCGGTGCGGATCGTCACCTCGGACACGTCGAACCGTTGCGCCAGGTCGCGCGTCCGCAACTGCCCGGCACTGCGCAGAAGGTCGAGAATGCTCTGGCGTCGCTGTTCGGCTATCATGGGCAAACCTTTCTGACCGCTGGTTGGGTCTTGGGGTAGGGCTCGAAATATCGGAAACGAAAGAAAACACAATGTTCAAATTTGTTTTTCTTTCGATTAACGATTGAGCACGGCTATGTACACCTGCATATGAAAGACACCTCCATGACATTAGGTACCCAGGTCCGCCTCTCGCGTTTGTTCTCACACCCTTCCGGCAACCTGTTCGGCGGGGCCGTGGATCACTACGTTGGATATGGCGATGTGCGCAAAGGCGGCCTTGCCGATCTGCCCGGCGCACTGGCGCGTGTGATGGCCGGTGGGCCGGACTACGTCAGCATTCAGCCCGGCACCGCGCGGCATCTTTGGGGGCAATATGCGGGCAAGGCGGCGCTGGTCATTCAGGCCGGTTGCTTCACCCCCGATGACCGGATCAGCGAATGTATCGCCACGCCCGAGGACGCGGTTCGCGCCGGGGCCGATGCGCTGGCCGTGGCGATCCCGGTGCGGGGCGCGACCGAAGGGGGGTATATCCGCTGGCTGACCGATTCCGTGAACGCGGCGGCCCGGTTCGGGATGCCCGTCATCGCCCATGTCTATCCGCGTATCTTCACCAACGGGGCAGAGATCGTCTTTACGCCCGAGGAAATCGCCTATGCGGTGCGGGTCGGCTATGAGACCGGCGTGGATGTGATCAAGGCGGGCTATACCGGCGACTTTGACTCCTTCAAGGAGACCGTGCGCACCTGCCCGATCCCGCTGGTGATCGCGGGCGGGCCCAAGGCCGACAGCTTGCTGGGCGCGCTCCAACAAACCTCTGAGGCGATGCGGGCGGGGGCGCGGGGCGCCGTTGTCGGGCGGAACCTGTGGGGCCATGGCGACCCGGCCAAGGCGGCGATGGCCTACAAGGGCGTGATCCACGACGGGCTGAGCGCTGAAGACGCGCTGGCGCGGGCGGGCGCCTGACGCTTTGGGCGCGGCAGAGATCATCGGCTTTGGGGCGATTGCGGTCGACCGGCTGATCTATGTCGATCAGCCGCTGGCCTCTGGCAAGGGCAAGGTCACGCAGCGGGTGACCGCCCACGGCGGCAATGTGGCGACCGGGCTGGTCGCTGCCGCCCGGCTGGGGGCCAGGGCCGGCTTTGTCGGCTGGCTGAACACCTGCGAAGACGAGGATGTCTCTGCTCTGGACCTGCTGGCCAACGGGGTGGAGATCCGCCACGCGCCGCGCCATGCCGAGGCGCAGGCGATCCAATCCACCATCACCGTTGGCTCCGACGGGGAACGCTTTATCGCCTATGACGACGAAGTGATGATCGGCACCGCGCCGGATCTGCCGGACGATCTGCTGCGGTCGGCGAAGGTGCTGATGATCGACGCTTATGCCTGGTCCGACCTGGAGGTGGTGGCGCGGGCGCAGCGGCTGGGCCTGCCGATTGTCGCCGATATCGAATGGTCCGTCGGCGCCAGCACCTCGCGGCTGCTGGAACTGGCCGACCATCTCGTCCTGCCGCTGAGCTTTGCGCGGCAGGAAACCGGCTGCACCGACCCCGCGGCGGTGATCGCGGCGCTTTGGGCCTCGGACCGCAAGGCGGTGGTGCTGACCGATGGGGCCGCCGGATCGGTGCTGCGCGCCGCTGGCAGCGCCGAGGTGTTGCGGATCCCCGCCTTTGACGTGCCGGTGGTGGACACAACCGGGGCGGGCGATTGCTTTCACGGCGCCTATGCGGCGGCTCTGGCGCGGGGCGACGCCCCCTTCGCGGCGGCGCGCTTTGCGGCGGCGGCGGCGGCGCTGTCGGTGACGGGGCAGGGCGGCCGGGCGGCCTTGCCGGACCGGAGGGCGGTGCAGCAGCTTTTGGCGGCCACGGCGCCGGCGGTGGCGACACAATGACGGGACGACACGCGCGATAGACGTCTCGACAGGGGCAGGCCAGTTCGCCAAGCGCAGACGGGCCAGGCGCAGACGGGCCAGGCGCAGACGGGCCAGGCGCAGACGGGCCAGGCGCAGACGGGCCAGGCGCGGCAAACACGGGAGGAAACGCAATGGCAGAGGTGGTCCTGCGGGACATTTGCAAGACTTTCGGCGCCTTCGAGGCGATCAGGAACCTCAGTCTCGACATTCACGATGGCGAATTTCTGATCCTGGTCGGCCCCTCGGGCTGCGGCAAGTCCACCGCTTTGCGAATGATCGCGGGGCTGGAGGACGTGTCCAGCGGCAGCATGACCATCGGCGGGGTCGATGTGATCGACATGAGCCCCAAGGAACGCGACATCGCCATGGTGTTTCAATCCTATGCGCTCTACCCGCACATGACCGTCGGCGAGAACATTGGGTTCTCGATGAAGCTGGCCGGGTTCAAGAAAGAAGAGCGGCAGGCCCGCGTGCTGGAGATCGCAAAGATCCTGCAGTTGACGCAGCATCTGGACAGCCGCCCCGCCAATCTGTCGGGCGGGCAGCGGCAGCGGGTGGCCATGGGCCGGGCGATGGTGCGCAAACCCTCGGCCTTCCTGATGGATGAGCCATTGTCGAACCTCGATGCCAAGCTGCGGGTGCAGATGCGCGCCGAGATCGCCAGTCTGCAACGGCAGCTTGGCGTCACCACGATCTATGTGACGCATGACCAGACCGAAGCCATGACCATGGGCGACCGGGTGGCGGTGATGAAGGGCGGGGTTCTGCAACAGGTGGATGCGCCCAAACGGCTCTATGATGCCCCGGCCAATGCCTTTGTGGCGGGGTTCATCGGGTCGCCCTCGATGAACCTTTACGAGGCCGAGGTGCAGGGCGACGCGCTGCACCTGCCCCGGAGCGCCATCCCGCTTGCGGCTCTGCCGCCGGATCGCGCGGCGGCCCTGCGCGCCTATCAGGGTCAAAAGATAGTCTTCGGCATCCGGCCCGAGGATCTGTACGATTCCACGTTGGATTCGGGGCAAAAGTTCCCGACCGTCCCGGTGCAGGTCCAGACCATCGAGGAACTGGGCTCGGAGCTGATGGTGCATTTCACGCTTGACGCCACGACGGTCGATTCCGGCGACCCGGATGCGGTTGAGGATCTGGGCGGCGGGTCCAATGGCGTGGCCCGTTTCGAGCCGCGCAGCACGGTCAGACATGGCACGACAATAGACATCGCGATTGACGCAGGGAGGATTCATTTCTTCGATCCCACGTCCCATCTGGCCCTGTAGCAGCCCGGTCCGACCGGCCTGTCGCGGGCACGAAACACACCCTTTCGGCGCTGAAACGAATCGCGTTCCGGCGCGAAAAACGATGCGTGAATTTGCGGGTTTGGAACGGTCCTGAGACCCCCTGAAAAACGAGGCGGATCGGAGGTTCGATGGAGAGGAAAAGTTAGAAAAGACAGGGGTTTAAAGCAAAGTATTTTACAGAATGTAAAATAATAAAAGTGGTTCTGTGAACTTCTTGTTGACAGAATTAGGCAGAACGAACCTACTTGGTTCACACGGCCCGAAAGGGCCAAGTCACACAGACGGGAGGAAACCGAATGACACTTTCTAAATTGGGACGGTCTCTGCAATCTGCGACGGCGATCTCGCTGCTGTTCGCGACCGGGGCCATGGCGGACGTGAACCTTGAGTTCACCCAGTGGTGGGCGCCAGAGCTGCCCGCCAATGCCCTGCAATCCATCGTCGACGATTTTGAGGCCGCAAACCCCGGCATCACTGTCTCGCTGAACAGCGGCCCCTATGCCACGACCCGCGATCAGATCGCGATTGGCGCGGCGACCGGCACGCTGAGCGATATCGTCGGGCTGGATGGCGCCTGGGTCAACGACCTGAGCAAGCAGAATGCCATTGCCGATATGGGCCCGCTGATGGATGCGGCGGGCTTTGACCGCAGCCAGGTCGCCGACATCATCAGTGTCAACGGCGCAGAGGTGATGTTCCCGGTCGCGTCCTTCGTCTATCCGATCTTCATCAATATGGATATGGCGGCCGAGGTCGGCATCACCGAGATGCCATCGACGCGGGCCGAGTTCCTGGACGCCGCCAAGCTGATGACCAATTCGGAAGAAAACCGCTATGGCTGGACCCTGCCGCTTTCGTTGCAATCCCCCAGCGGTGTGCAGAACGACGTGCTGTCCTGGGTCTGGGCCTCGGGCGAAAGCATGATGGCGGAGGGCAAGCCGAATCTGGAAAGCGCTCCGGTCGTCGCCGTGCTTGACTACATCAAGTCGCTGGACGATGCCGGCGTCATCGCGCCGGGGACCTTTTCCAAGACCGAACAGGAGAAGGTCGAGGAATTTGTCAACGGCCGCGTCGGCATGATGGTGGACACTCTGGCCCACGTGAACCTGATCCGCGACCGGAACCCGGACCTGAACTTTGAGATCTCTGCGATCCCGGTGGTCGAAGGCTATGACGGCGCGCGCGGTCTGCCCTATGCGTCCTGGGGCATCGGTATCTCGGAAAGCACCGAGCACAAGGAAGAGGCGTGGAAGTTCGTCGAATACATGATGAGCACCGAGGTCAACGCGCGGCTGGTGTCGATTGCCAACGCCTTCCCCGGCAACGTCCATGCAAAGCCTGACTTCGTGACCTCGGACCCGGCCTTTGGCAAAGCCTTCGAGATCTTCCAGGAGGGCTATCTGGCCAACGAATTCACCGGGCTACCGGTGGCCGTTGACCTGATGCGCCGGTTCAGCGTGGAAATCCAGAAGATGCTGGACGGGCAACAGACGCCCGCCGAGGCCGCCGCAGCGGCGCAGGCCAGCTGGCTGACCGAGTTCTGATCCGCCACCACTCCCTGGCGGCAAGACGGGCGGCGCTTTGTGCAGGTTTGCGCATCGTGCCGCCCGCATTCTCTGCGCTCGGGACCGGGCGCAGCTTTTTCCTTCCCCCAAACGAATGGTCGAACCCTTGCCCCCGACCCAGACAGCCCGAAGACGCTTTTCGCGCAGGATGACCCGGTCGCTGGTGCCGTATCTGTACCTGTCCCCGGCGCTGATCCTGCTGGCCCTGCTGATGATGATCCCGATGATCTCGGTGATCGTCTATTCCTTCCAGCAAAGCGCGATTTTGCGGCCCAACACCGCCTTCGCCGGGTTTTTGCACTATGCCGAGGTGCTGTCCGACCCGATCTTCTGGGCCTCGCTGTGGCACACGATCTATTTCACGGTGCTCAGCGTGATTTTCCACATGACCATCGGTCTGGCCTTTGCGCTGATGCTCAACAGCGACCGGATCCATCCGGTTTTGCGCAGCGTGCTGCGGGTGCTCTACATTCTGCCGTGGTTGTTCACGGCGGTGATCATCGCGGTGATCTGGCGGCTGATCCTGGAACCCAACGGGGTGATCAACAGCCTGCTGATGTCGCTGAACCTGATCGATACAAAAATCGAATGGTTTTCCGACCCCAAGACCGCCCTGAACGCGGTGACTTTCGCCAATATCTGGGCGGGCTATCCGTTGTTCATGGTCAGCCTGCTGGCTGGGCTTCAGGGCATCCCCCGCGATCTTTACGAGGCGTCTGAAATCGACGGCGCCAACGGGTTTCAGAAGCTGATCTATATCACCATTCCGCAGTTGATGCCGATCATCATCAGCATTTCCCTGCTGGATTTCATCTGGACGATGCAGGTGTTCCCGTTGATCTGGATGACCACCGGCGGCGGCCCGATCTATGCCACCGAAGTGCTGAGCACCTATACCTACAAGCTCGCCTTCGCGCAGTTCGACATGTCGCAGGCGGCGGCCAGTTCGGTGATCATCCTGCTGATCTCGCTGTCGCTTACGTTCTTCTACATCAAATACCAGAAGGCCCGGTAGCTTATGCGCAAATCCAGAGGCAAACATGACAGATGGCTGACGCTGGGGCTGTATGCGGGACTGCTGGCGGGGCTGTTCTTTGCCACTTTCCCGATTTTCTGGATGCTCAGCTCTTCGTTCAAATCCAACACTGAGATCTTCGCCCTGCCGCCGACGATCCTGCCAAAGCTGTTCACGGTCGAGGCCTATGCCGCCATTTTCACCGACGGTCAGAAGCTGCGCTATTTCTTCAACAGCTATCTGGTGGCCTTCGCGGTGACCGGGCTGACCGTCTTTATCGCGATACTGTCGGCCTATGGGTTCAGCCGGTTCCGGTTTCGCGGCAAGAGCAGCCTGAACACGGTTATCATCAGCACCCAGACGATCCCGCCCATCACCTTGCTGATCCCGTTCTTCGGAATGGTCGTGTCCTATGGTCTGTTCGACACTTACTGGGCGCTGATCTTTTCCTATATGGCCTTCACGCTGCCCTATGCGATCTTGTTGATGACCGGCTACCTGAACACGCTGCCCCGCGACCTGGACGAGGCGGTGTCGGTCGATGGTGGATCCAGCTGGACGGCGCTGTGGCGGGTGATCGTGCCGGTGTCGCTGCCGGGGATCGTGGCGACGTCGGTCTATACCTTCCTGTTGTGCTGGAACGAGTTCCTGTTCGCGCTGACCCTGACCAAGTCTTCCGACATGCGGACGGTGCCGATTGGCATCCAGATGCTGATGGGCCAGCATGCCTTTGAATGGAACGAGATGATGGCGATGAGCGTTCTTGGCTCTGTCCCGCTGATGTTGGTCTATCTGTTCGCCCAGAAGTATTTCCTGGCCGGGATGACGGCGGGATCGGTCAAATAGGGGCCATGTGGCGGGGGAAAGCCGTGTTGCGCGCGTGATCGGTTGTCCCGGGGGGACAGACGCGGTGGCGCACAAGGCCCGGATGGGATGACAGGGCGTCGCCCGCTACGGGGCCCGTGACGGGGATATCGGCAATGGTGCCCGGGGAGAAACCGGTTTCGCGCAGGCAATCCGCCAGCATGGCGATGGCCACCGGTTCGCCATTCGCCGGGTTGACGATCTCGAGGCGGTCGAGGCCGGTGGGGCGTTCCCAACGGCTATTGATCAAGAACCCGCGCTCCGTCTCAGCGCGCTTTCAGGCGGCGCCACAGTTCGGCATAGTTGAGATCGTTCCGGGCGTTGGCGGCGGCCTTGTCGGTGGTGTTGGGGCTGACCATCAGATAGGGGTCGCGGCCCGCTTCGGCGATCTTTTGGGCGGTGGTCGCGTTGATCGCATGGCCGATGGCAACGGCGATGGAGGTCGAGGTCGCACCGGTCTTGCCCCTCACGCCGTCGATCTCGATCCCGGCATCCCCCAGGGGCACACCGGTATCGACCACCACATCGGCGATTTCATACAGCCGCTTGCCGCTGGAATGGCGCGAAGGCACGCTGGAGGAATGCGGCATCGAGGTCACCCCGATCACTTTCATCCCCTTGTCCTTCGCGGCCACCGCGATGTCGAGCGTCACCGCATTGATGCCGGAGTGAGAGAACATCAGCATGGTGTCGCCGGGATCGGTCTGATGGCTGTCGAAGATCGCCTTGCCGTAGCCTTCCTGCGCGTGAATGAAGCGGTACTGGCGGGCGCCGCCATCGCCCAGCACCCGGTGGAACGAGATCATCGAGCTTTCGACGATGGGGCGAAACCCGGTGACCGTGCCGGTTCGGGGAAACATCTCCATTGCCGCAAAGGATCCGTGGCCGGTTCCGAAGGTGAACACCAGCTTGTCGTTCAGGATCGACTGCGCACAGGCGCGCGCGGCGGCTTCGATGGTATCGGTCTGGGTCATCATCACCCGGTTCAGACGATCCACAACCGTCTGGAGATAGCGTGTGGGCATATCGCTCATTGCTGTTGTCCTTTGGTTTGTTCAGCCCGTGATCGCGTTCAGGGCAATCTGGAAAAGCTGTGCCTCGCCGCGATCAAGCGCTTCGGCCCCAAGCTTCGTCTGGCTCAACGCATCGACCGTGCCGTAGCACAGGGTGGCGACGGGGATGCCGAGCTCCCTGCCGGCGGCAAGCAGCGCCGAAGTCTCCATGTCCAGCGCCATCACGCCGCGCGCGTTCATCGCCTTGCGCATCGCATCCGCGCGCGCGGCCCCTGTCGGA
>CAYGRI010000177.1:0-4641 GCA_964352155.1 uncultured Maritimibacter sp.
GCGACGCCACCATGGCCGAGCTGACCACGCGTCTGGCTGCCTATGAGGCGCATCTGGAAGCGATGGAGGTGCGCAAGGCCGCGTCAGAGCTGCGCGCCTTGTGGGTGGTCGGCAACGAGTATCTGCAAGAGGCCGCGCCTTGGGCGGTGTTCAAGCAAGACCCGGAGGCGGCGGCGGCGATCATCCGCGCTTCGCTGAACCTGATCCGTCTGTATGGTGTGATCTCGGCGCCTTTCATCCCGGATGCCAGCGCCGCGATGCTGACTGCGATGGGCGCCGCGGGGGCGGGCTGGCCCGACGATCTGCGAGAGACGCTGACCGCCCTGCCGGCGGGCCATACCTTTGCCGTCCCTGACAACCTGTTCCGCAAGATCGCGGACGAAGAGCGCGAGGATTGGGCAAGCCGGTTCTCGGGCCAGCGAGGATAAATCCATGTTTCGACTGATCGGGATCGTCTATTCCCATCTGGGCGCGGCCACCCTGCTGATGCCGCGGGCAACCCCGCACAGCGCGCGGGGCAAGCGCTAGGGTCGGCCTCGACGCGCCCGGTCTGGGACGCGAAGTCACCGGCCGGACCGGGGCAGGATTTGCAAGGCAAGGGACCGTTCGGTGCTGCGCGTCACCGCGATCCGGCGCGACGGGCGCTAATCGGCGCCGCGCCACAGGACGTCTTTCTGGTGCTGCAGGATCCGCTGCGACAGTGCCTTGAACCGCCCTTTGACAAAGCCGCGCAGCCGCTGCATCGCCGGATCCGGCGCCGCGCGGTTGCGGGTCAGCAGGCCCAGGCTGCGGTCCGGGTGCTGCAGCCCCACGGACAGCGCGCGCACCTGCTTTTGCGCCCGCAGCATGAAGACCACCGAATAGGGCAGCACCGTCAGCGCGTCCGATCCCGACAGCACGCTGACCACCGAGGCCAGCGTGCCGCCGCTGAAGCTGATCTTGACGTCATGTTGCCCAATGCGCGCCAAGGCGTTTTCCAGATCCGCGTAAAGCGGGCTTTCCACCGGCGGCATGATCCAAGGATAGGGCGCGATATCGGCCAGCGTGACAATGCTGCGCCGCGCCAGAGGGTGGCTGGACCGGCAGGCGATCACGTTCAGCCCCGGCAGGATCGGCTGGAACGTCAGCCCGTCCGGCACGGCGCCAGGGCGCAGCGGGGTGATCGCCAGATCCAGCGTGCCATTGCTCAGACGCGCGCACAGATCGCCGCTGTAGCCATAGCATTGGTCCACCCGCACATCGGGGCAATGCTGCTGGAACTCCGCCAGCATCGAGGCGACCACCCCATCCATGAAAATCGGCGTGCCGCCTACCCGCACCAGCCCCGCCTGCCCGCTGCGGTAGCGCAGGACGATGTCGCTGGCCGCCCGGTCCGCCGCCAGCACCCGCCGCCCCTGCTCGGCCAGCGCCCTGCCCAGTTCCGTTGGCTGCAACGGGCGCCGCCCGGGATGAAACAGCGGCGCGCCGATTCGCGCCTCCAGCTGCGACATGGTGCGCGACAGGCTGGGCTGCGACTTGCCCAGATGGTCCGCGCCCTCTGTCAGCCCGCCATGATCGACGATGGCGGCCAGGATTTCCAGATGGCGCGGGTCCAGTTTCATATCGCTCGGTTATATTAAGCCGCAGCAATTCGATCAAGTTCCCGTTTCATCGCGGCTAGGGTTCAGGAACAGCTCGCATGGAGGGGAGGCCATGTCGCATTTCCAACCGGAGTTTCTGGCAAGGACCGCCGCTGTCCGCGTCCGCTTTGGCGCGGGCGCCCGGCACGCACTGGCCGAGGAGCTGCGCGCGCTGGGCTGTTCCCGCGCGGTCGTTCTGTCGACGCCGCCACAGGCGGACACCGCGCAAAGCTTTGCCGATGCGCTGGGGGATCTGGCCGTTGGTCTTTTCACCGGCGCGGCGATGCATACGCCTGTCGCGGTCAGCGAACAGGCCGTGGCCGAGGTGCGCCGGTTGAACGCGGATTGCGTGGTCTCGATCGGCGGCGGGTCCACCACCGGGCTGGGCAAGGCCATCGCCTATCGCACCGACCTGCCGCAAATCGTCGTGCCCACCACCTATGCCGGGTCCGAGGCGACCCCCATCCTGGGCCAGACCGAGGGCGGGCAAAAGACCACTCTGGTTGACGCAAAGGTGCAGCCAGAGGTCATCGTCTACGACCCCGAACTGATCCGCAGCCTGCCCGTCCCGATGACGGTCACCAGCGCGCTGAACGCCATGGCCCACGCGGCAGAGGGGCTCTATGCCCGCGACCGCAATCCCCTGTCGACGGTGCTGTGCGTCGAGGGGCTGCGCGCCTTCCAGGACGCCCTGCCCCGCGTGATCGCCGACCCCGATGACATCTCGGCGCGGGGCGAGACGCTGTATGGCGCCTGGCTGTGCGGAACGATCCTGGGCCAGGTCGGCATGGCGCTGCACCACAAGCTGTGCCACACGCTGGGCGGCGCCTTTGGCCTGCCCCATGCGGATACCCATGCCATCGTCCTGCCCCATGCCCTTGCGTTCAACGCCCAAGCGGTGCCGGACCAGGTGCAGCCGATCTGCGATATCTTTGGCGGCGACAATGCCGGGCTGGCACTGCATGGCTTTGCAAGCCGGATCAACGCTCCGCTGGCGCTGAAGGACCTGGGGCTGGCAGAGGCAAACCTGGACCGCGCCGCCGATCTGGCCACGCAGAATGCCTATTGGAACCCCCGCCCCGTCACCCGCGACGCGGTCCGCGCGCTGTTGCAGGCCGCCTGGGCCGGGGATCCGCCGAACATCTGAGACAGCAAGACCAAGGGAGGCGCCGTCATGGCAAACATCACAACGGACGTTCTGATCATCGGCACCGGGCCTGCGGGCTCTTCGGCGGCGGCGCTGCTGTCGAGCTATGGCATCGAGAACATGGCGATCAACCGCTATCGCTGGCTGGCCAACACGCCGCGCGCGCATATCACCAACCAGCGCACGATGGAGGTGCTTCGGGATCTGGGCCCGGAGGTGGAGGCCGAGGCCTATATGCACGCGACCGAGCAGGACCTGATGGGCGAAAACGTGTTCTGCGAAAGCCTCGCGGGCGAAGAGATCGGGCGGATGAAAAGCTGGGGCAAGCACCCGCTGTCGCGCGCCGAACATCTGCTGTCATCGCCCACCCATATGAACGACCTGCCGCAGACCTTCATGGAACCGCTTCTGTTCAAGACCGCCTGTTCGCGCGGCACCCAGGCGCGGATGTCGACGGAATATGTCAGCCATGAACAGGATTCGGAGGGCGTGACGACCACCTGCCGCGACCGGCTGTCGGGCGAAACGGTGACGATCCGGTCGAAATACCTTGTCGGCGCCGATGGCGGCAACTCGCTGGTCGCTGAACAGGCCGGGCTGCCGTTCGAAGGGCAGATGGGCGTCGGCGGCTCGATGAACATCCTGTTCCGCGCGGATCTGTCCCGCTATGTCGCCCATCGGCCCTCGGTCCTGTACTGGGTGATGCAGCCTGGCGCCGATGTCGGCGGGATCGGCATGGGGCTGGTGCGGATGGTCCGGCCGTGGAACGAATGGCTGATCGTCTGGGGCTATGACATCAACGAACCCGCGCCAGAGGTGGATGCCGCGATGGCCACCCAGGTCGCGCGCCAGCTGGTCGGCGATCCGGAGTTGGAGATCGGCTTGCTGTCGGCCAACACCTGGACCGTCAACAACATGTACGCCACCCATATGCAAAAGGACCGGGTGTTCATCATGGGGGACGCGGCACATCGGCACCCGCCGTCGAACGGGCTTGGGTCGAACACCTCGATCCAGGACAGCTTCAACCTGGCATGGAAGCTGGCAGCGGTTCTGAACGGTCAGGCCGGGCCCGCGCTGCTGGATACCTATTCCCAGGAACGCGCCCCGGTGGCCAAGCAGATCGTGACCCGCGCCAACCAATCCATCGGCGAGACCGGCCCGATCTTTGACGCGCTGGGCATGGGCGGCGGGGTCAGCCCCGAGAAGATGCAGGCCAACCTCGTCGCCCGCTGCGACACCACAGAGGCCGCCGAATTGCAGCGCGAGGCGATCCGGCAGGCCATCGCTTTCAAGAAGTACGAATTCGACGCCCATGGGGTCGAGATGAACCAGCGCTACAGGTCCGATGCGATCGAGACCGATGGCCAGATCGAACCGGCCTTCGAACTGGATGCCGAACTGCATTATCAGCCCACCACCTGGCCCGGCGCGCGGATCCCGCATGTCTGGATCTTTGACAATGCCACGGGCGCGCAGCTTTCGACGCTGGATCTGTGTGGCAAAGGGCAGTTCACGATCCTGACCGGCATCGGCGGCGAAGGCTGGGAAGAGGCCGCCACGGCGCTGGGCGCAGAGCTGGGGGTGGAGATCGCGGTGCATATCATCGGCCCCCGTCGCGCCTATGTCGATCATACCGGCGATTGGGCCCGCGCCCGCGAGATCACGGACAGCGGTTGCGTGCTGGTGCGCCCGGACCACCACATCGCCTGGCGGTCCGAGACGGCGGTGGACGATGCCGCGGGCCAGCTGCGCCGGGTGATGACCCGGATCCTGGCGCGCTGACTTGCCGGGGCGCGCGCTTGCGCAGTATAGGCAGCCTGTCCCGGTGCGGTCTGTCCCGGTGCGGACAGTTCCGGTGTGGATGGTTCCAGT
>CAYGRI010000177.1:4741-6427 GCA_964352155.1 uncultured Maritimibacter sp.
CTGTCCCGGTGCGGTCTGTCCCGGTGCGGACAGTTCCGGTGTGGATGGTTCCAGTGTGGATGGGCCGGGTCGCTGGTGTGGTCTGTCTGGCGGGCTGTCGCTATCCGGATCGCATCGGGCCGCCCCACCGGGCCGCGCGCGCTGTGTTGGAAGGCGCAGCTACTTCAGCAAGACTTCATCATCCTTGCCCGAGACCGAAACTTCGGGTAACTCCTATATGGCGGTATTGTTGAACCGCATAGCGATACACTCAAAGATCCGGGGCAAACCCGGACGTGACCAGTAAGCCGTTCCCGGGTGCGCCCGGGGAGGACGGGACCAGCGATCTCAGGGAGGAAAGAGATGAGACGCAACACGATCAACCGCAGACGCGTATTGACGGGGCTGACGGCCTCTGGCTTCGCCGCACCGGCGATCCTGCGCTCTACCCGCGCCTATGCGCAAAATCCGACGATCAAGGTCGGCTTCGTGACGCCCTCCAGCGGGCCGCTGGCAGGCTTTGCCGAGGCCGATGATTACGTGATCGCCGGGCTGCAGGACGCGCTGTCGGCGGTGACCAACAATGGCAAGACCTACAACGTCCAGATCATCAAGAAGGACAGCCAGTCGAACCCGAACCGCGCGGCGGAAGTCGCGGCAGAGCTGATCCTGGACGACGAGGTCGACATCCTGACCGCCGCGGCCACGCCGGACACCACCAACCCGGTGGCCGATCAAGCGGAGCTGAACGAGGTGCCCTGCATCACCACCGACGCGCCCTGGCAGCCCTATTTCTTTGGCCGCAACGGCGATCCGGGCAGCCCGTTCGAATTCACCTACCACTTCTTCTGGGGGTTGGAGGATGTGATCGCCAACTTCCTCGCGCTGTGGGATGGCGCCGGGGTTGGCAAGACAGTCGCGGGACTGTTCCCCAACGATGCCGATGGCAATGCCTGGGGCGATCCGCAGCTTGGGCTGCCCACACCGCTGGGCGCGGCCGGGTATACAGTGACGGATCCGGGACGGTATCAGCCGTTGTCGGACAATTTCTCCAGCCAGATCAGCGCGTTCAAGGAGGCGGGTTGCGAGATCCTGACGGGGGTGATGATCCCGCCGGATTTCGCCACGTTCTGGAGCCAGGCGGCGCAGCAGGATTTCCGCCCGAAGGTGGCGACGATTGGCAAGGCTTTGCTGTTCCCGTCCTCGGTCGAGGCGCTGGGGGATCGAGGTGTCGGGCTGACCTCCGAGATCTGGTGGTCGCCGCATCACCCCTTTGCGTCGTCGCTGACCGGCACCTCGGCGCGGGATCTGGCCAACGGCTTTACCTCCGCGACCGGCCGCCCCTGGACCCAGCCCATCGGGTTCAAGCATGCCCTGTCCGAGGTGGTCGCAGATGTGATCCGCCGCACCGAGGATCTGGACGATCCCTATGCGATTGCCGCCGCGATCCCGCAAACCTCGCTGGACACGATCGTGGGCAAGGTGGATTGGTCGAGCGGGCCTGTGGCCAATGTTTCGAAGACGCCGCTGGTCGCCGGGCAATGGCAGCGCAGTGGCGATGCCCTGAGCCTGGAGATCACCACGAATTCCCAGGCCCCCGAGATCCCGACGACGTCGGAGCTGACGCTGCTGAACTGATCGGATCGCCTCTGGCGATCCGATCCGCCGGGGGGGGATTTACCCCCCCCAACCCCCCAGCAAACATAA
>CAYGRI010000177.1:6437-10619 GCA_964352155.1 uncultured Maritimibacter sp.
CCCGCCGAGGTGGGGGGTGCCGGTGGTTAAATTTTCGTGTCGCCTTTTGCGTTGCGATCCGCCGGGGGGGCTTTGCCCCCCCGGACCCCCCGAGAGTACTTTCAGCCAGAAGAAGTAGGGACCGGAGATGGCAGACATATTGACCCTGGACGGGGTCTCCAAGGCATTTGGCGCTGTGACCGTTGCGGATGAGCTGTCCTACGGGCTGGGCGAGGGCGAGGCGCTTGGCGTGATCGGACCGAACGGGGCCGGCAAGACCACCATGTTCAATCTGATCACCGGGACGCTGGCGCCCAGCGCAGGGACCGTCACCTTTCTGGGGCGGGATGTGACCCGCACCGGGGCCGCCGCCCGTTGCCGGATGGGGATGGCGCGCAGCTTTCAGGTGCCGCAGCCGTTTGGCGGGTTGACGGTGTTCGAGAATGCGATGATCGCTGCGACCCAGGGCGCCGATCTGGCGGGTCAGGCCGCCGAGGGCCTGTGCCTTGAGGTGCTCGAGCAGACCGGGCTGATGGATCAGGCCAACACGCTGGCCGGCAAGCTGCGGCTTTTGGATCGTAAGCGGCTGGAGCTGACACGTGCTCTTTGTGCGCGGCCGAAGCTGTTGATGCTGGATGAGATCGCGGGCGGTCTGACGGATGAGGAAACCCATTCGCTGGTGGCCACGATCCAGGCGATCCATGCCAATGGCATGTCGATCATCTGGATCGAACATGTGGTCCATGCGCTGTTGCGGGTGGTGGAGCGGCTGATCGTCATCGATTTCGGCAAGAAGATCGCCGAGGGCGACCCCAAGGCCGTGATGGACAGCCGCGAGGTGCGCGAGATTTATCTGGGGATCGAGGTCGATGCCTGACCCATTGCTGCAGATGCGGGCGCTGGACGCCTATTACGGGGATTTTCAGGCCCTCTACGGGGTCGATATGCAGGTCGCCGAGGGCGAGGTGATCGCGATCATCGGCGCCAATGGCGCGGGCAAGACGACGCTGATGCGGTCCGTGTCCGGGCTGCTGAAGACCAAGAACGCGCAGGTCGTCTATCGTGGCCAGCCCGTGGGCGCGCTGCGGGCCGATCAGGTGGCGGGGCTTGGCATTGCGCTGGTGCCCGAGGGGCGGCAGCTGTTCCCGTCGCTGTCGGTCGAGGAGAACCTGATGATCGGCGGGCGGATCGGGCGGGCCGGCCCCTGGTCGCTGGAGGCGGTGTACCGCTTGTTTCCGGTGCTGAAGGAGCGGCGGTCTGTGCCCTCGACCTCGCTGTCGGGGGGACAGCAGCAGATGGTCGCCATCGGGCGGGCGCTGATGTCGAACCCCGATCTGGTGATGTTCGACGAAATCAGCCTGGGGCTGGCCCCCGTGATCATAAAGCAGATCTACGACGCCTTGCCGGGGATCGTCGGCCAGGGGATGGCGGCGATCATCGTGGAGCAGGACATCTCCAAGGCGCTTTCGGTTTCGGCGCGGGTGTATTGTTTGCAAGAGGGGCGCGTCTCGCTCGAGGGGCGTTCGGGCGAGGTGTCGCGCGCGGCGATCAGCCACGCCTATTTCGGGAGCTGACGCGAATGGACTGGATCAATGCAATCGTGCAGGGCACCCTTCTGGGCGGGCTCTATGCGCTGTTCGCGGCGGGGCTGTCGCTGATCTTTGGGATCATGCGGCTGGTCAACATCGCCCATGGCGACCTGATCGTGCTGGCCTCGTATCTGGGGCTGACGGTGGTGATGGCGACGGGGCTGCATCCGCTGTTGGCGCTGTTCGTTGTGGTGCCGCTGATGGGGGCGATCGGATATGTGCTGCAGCGCGGAATCCTGAACCTGACGCTGGGCGACGACATCCTGCCGCCGCTGCTGGTCACCTTCGGCCTGTCGGTCATCCTCCAGAACGCGCTGCTGGAGGGGTATTCCGCCGATCCGCAGACCTTACGCGCCGATGCGCTGGTGGTGGCGAGTTTCGATCTGGGCGGCCTGTCGATCGGGTATTTCCCGCTGCTGGTCTTTGTCACCGCCGTGGTGATCATCGCCGGGCTGCAGTTCATGTTCTACCGCACCCCGCTGGGGCGGGCCTTTCGCGCCGTGTCGGACAATCAGGATATCGCGCAATTGATGGGGCTGAACCGGCGCCATGTCTTCGGGCTGGCGATGGCCATTGCCTTGGCCGTCACGGCGGTTGCGGGGATCTTTCTGGGGATGCGCACCTCGTTCGACCCGGCCACCGGGCCCGCGCGGCTGATCTTTGGCTTCGAGGCGGTGATCATCGGCGGGCTTGGCAATCTGTGGGGCACGCTGGTGGGGGGTATCATCCTTGGGGTGGCCCAGGGCATCGGCGCGCAGATCAATCCCGGCTGGCAGCTTCTGGCCGGGCATGTCGCCTTTCTTGTCATTCTGGCCCTGCGCCCGCGCGGCCTGTTCCCGAGGATCGACGGATGAGCCCTGCCGACAAGTACCGCGTCTACCGCGCGACCCGTGCCAGCCAGATCGCCGGGCTTCTGGCCTTGCTGGTGCTGCTGGGCCTTGCCGCCGCGCCGTGGTGGGCGGGCCGCGCCGATTTGCGCCTGCTCGGAGAGATCTATCTGTATGTCTCGCTGGCGACGCTGTGGAACCTGCTGGCGGGCTATGCCGGGCTGGTTTCTGTCGGGCAGCAGGCCTTTGTGGGACTGGGCGGCTATGTGCTGTTCGGGCTGACGATCTTTGGCGGGATGCACCCTTTTTTCGCGATTGCGCTGGCAGCCCTTGTGGGCGGGCTGATCTCTATGCCCGTGGCGGCACTGATCTTTCGGCTGCGGGGGGCTTACTTCGCCATCGGCACCTGGGTGATCGCCGAGGTGTTCCGGCTGGGCTTTGCCCAGGTCGGCGCGCTGGGCGGCGGGTCCGGCACATCGCTGCCGGTGAACATCGTGCGCGGGCTGGCCAGCGGCCGGTCGGAACGCGAGGCGCTGCTTTACTGGCTGGCGCTGGGGGTCGCGGTGGCGGTGGTCGCGGCGGCCTATCTGTTCCTGCGCTCGCGCCGGGGGCTGGCGCTGACCGCGATCCGCGACAACGAGCTGGCGGCGGGATCGCTGGGCATCGACATCTGGCGGACGAAATGCGTAGTCTACGTCATCGTCGGCGCGATGACCACGCTGGTGGGGGCGCTGATCTTTCTGCAAAAGCTGCGGATCTCGCCCGATGCGGCGTTTTCAGTCAATGACTGGACGGCCTTTGTGATCTTTATCGTTGTGATCGGCGGGATCGGCACCCTCGAAGGGCCGATCATCGGCACGATCATCTTCTTTCTACTGCGCGAGACGCTGGCCGACCTGGGATCGCTATATCTGATCGCGCTGGGCGCCGTGGCGATCGGGATCATGCTGGTGGCGCCCAAGGGGCTGTGGGGGCTGGTCAAGGAGGCCACTGGGCTGCGGCTGTTCCCCCTTGGCTACCGGGTGGAACCAAGGCGCAAGGAGTGACCCCCGGCGCGGCCTAGTCCAGCCGGCCCATCAGCATCACGCCGGCGCAGGCGTCCGAGGGGAAGGTGTAATTGTCGTCGCGCAGGGTCGGCATCGGGCGGGACGGATCGATCTGGCTGTCGCGCAGCAATTTGCCATCGAGGCACAGATCCTGCGCCGCATTCCCGATGTTGAAGCCAAAGCCGCCCTCGCCGCAATTCGTGCCCGCGCCGTTCATGTTCCAGGCCTGCGGCATCGGGAAATCCACGCTCCAGACCACCAATTCCTCCAGCACCGGGTCGAAGGTCAGCTGCCAGGTGGTCTCTTCGGTGCGCATGCCCAGCGCCCAGCGGCCAACCGGCTCTGCGTCCTTGTAGCCGTCGATGACGAAACAGGCGATGTCCTCCTCGACGATGAGCTGGCGGCTCATCAGGGCGTCGTCGAACGACAGCGCGCCCTGCATCAGGTAGCCGCCGGCGCCCTGCCATTCGAACCGGTAGGTCACATCCCCGGCCCAGGCCGCCCCCGACAGCGCAAAGGCGCAGACACCCGCCACTAAACCGTATCGCATTCCGCCTCCATGCACCGCATCCCGTGTTGCGGCTGCACGATAAAGGCTGCCCCCGGCGATGCAACCGCAAGCACCCTGCATCGGCGGTTCCCGTCCCTCAAGCCGCGTGCTAGGTTTTGCAAGACACGCCTTCGGCCTTGGATGCCCACCGGGCCACCCTGACAGATCTGGATGACACCGATGGCCCCTGT
>CAYGRI010000178.1:0-10613 GCA_964352155.1 uncultured Maritimibacter sp.
GCGGCCGCACCGTCGGCGCCGGCGTCGTGTCCGAGATCCTGGTGTAAGTCAGGGCTGGGCCAGACCGGGCAGAAAACGCGAAGGGGCGGTCAGTTGGGCCGCCCCTTTGTCTATGATCCACGGTGTTTTGGCGCTGGGCGAGCGCGTTGGACCCTCCGCCGCAGGTGCGTCCACCCTGGGCACAGGCGCCATAGCACCGGCATCTGCGGCACGGACCCCGCCCGACGCTGCCAGGGGTTTGGCGGCCCAACCGAGTTCCTGAGCCGGACCGAACGGGCTGTGCGCTGCAAACCCTGCCCTGTGCCGGGATGAGCGTTTGTGCCCCGGATCGGGCGCGGCACGCTTTGGAGCGTGTGGCCTTTAGCCACATTCACCCGCCAAAGCGAACGGATTGTGCTTTGAAATCGCTGCCCCGCTCTGGCGGGTGAATGCCCGACCCTGATTGAGCGCGGCGCGCTTTAGCCGATTGTCCGGCTGGGGATATGCAGGCCGAACAATTCGTCCATCGCCGATGCATCCGCCGGGAATGCCTCACAGAGCAGACCGTGAATGCTGAGGCTGTGCAGGCCGTCAAGCAGCAGGGCGAAATAGTCAACGGGTTCTTCCACGGGCAGCTTGGTGACCCCCGGCATGCCCTGCAAACGGCGCACGGTCACCAGCAGTTCTGTCCGCTTTTCCGTCCGGCGCTGGAAGGTGGAGCGAACCTGAAGCCGATGCCGTGCCGCGACGACAAGGTCGCGACCGGGCCGCCCCCGTCCGAAGGCGGCGGCGTCGATGCGAAAGGGCTGCAGGTCACCGCGCGCCCGCAGCAAGCTCGGGTTCACCCGAATCCGCGCGCATCTCAAAACCGGGCGAAGTCCGGCGCCCCGGGTCCAGATCCGGTGGCCGGGTATCAGGCTTTCGACCGGGACAAGGCCGCCGTCTGCTTCGGCCAGCGTGCCCTGTGCAAAACAGGCGATACCAGGCTGCGCGCCACCAATCGGGTCGAAGGGGTCGTTGACCGGAAATGCGACGGTCTCTGCTGGATCGACGCGGAAACGGTTGGTAAATAGGGACATGATCCTGCCTTTCGCTAGACCGCAAATTGGTAGCGCGGAGGAGCCGAAGATCCTGTAAATGCTCCGGTCCAGCAATTGGACGGTAGATCAAACTCTCTTAACAGGGGGTAACAGCGAGGGAGGGTGACATGGACAAAACCGCGATCTGAGCATTCTGACATTCAGCATCGAAAGGTTCTTCATGACCCAAGACTTCCCAGCGTCGCAAATGCGGCATCCAATCCCTTTGCCCGATGGGTCCTGCCACGACGGCACGGTGTTCCTTGCGGCTGCGATTGACCATCCGCAGTGGCAGGTCGGAGACTATACTTACGCCAGCGCGCATAGGCCACCGGCGGATTGGGCGCTTCACCTGGCACCTTATCTTTTCGACTTTTCCCCAGAGCGGTTGATTCTGGGCAAGTTCTGCCAGATCGCGGACGGAGTGGTGTTCATCACGGCCTCCGCCAACCACCGGCGTGACGGATTCTCGACCTTTCCCTTCGCGGTGTTCGGGGGCGGGCCGCTGTCCGGGCGCCCGTCGATGCCGGGCCCGGGGCCTGACACGGTGGTCGGGAACGATGTCTGGATCGGGCAGGGCGCCCGCATCCTGCCCGGCGCGCGAATCGGCGACGGGTGCATCGTGGGGGCAGGCGCGGTCGTGTCCGGATTGGTGCCGCCCTATAGCCTCGTCGCCGGAAACCCGGCGCGGCTGGTGCGGCCACGGTTCCCGGAGGCGGTCGTGGCGCGGCTGGTGGCGCTGGCCTGGTGGGATTGGCCGATAGACCGGATTCTGGCGCAGGAGGCCGCGATTTGTGGCGCGGACATCGACGCATTGGAACGCGCCGCGCCGAAATAACGGCTGCAAGGCCGCGCGGCGCATAAATCTGACAACTGCGCCGCCGGGACTGCCGAATTGGCTTGATTTTGTCGTGGGGAACTCGTACCCGAAGGCCCGGCCGTAGGGGTGTAGCTCAGTTGGTAGAGCATCGGTCTCCAAAACCGAGGGTCGTGGGTTCGAGTCCCCCCGCCCCTGCCAGGCCGCTTCCGGAGAGACGCTGCATTGTTTGCAGCGCGTCCGGCGTCAGTTTCCCGACAGCAGGGCGTCGATCTCTGCCCGGCTTGGCATCGATGGGGCCGTTCCCGCGCGGGTGACAGAGATCGCCGCGCAGGCGCATCCGAACCGGACGGCGTCAATCGGGTCGCGGCCTTCGGCGAGGGCGGTGGCGAACGCGCCGTTAAAGGCGTCGCCGGCGCCGGTCGTTTCCAGCACCGGCCCGGCGGAAAACGCGGGGATATGTTCCGACCGGGTCGCATCGTGGAATAGAACGCCATGTTCGCCCAAGGTAATCACCGCGGCCCCGGTGCCGCCTGCCAGCAGGATCTCGGCCGCGGCGCGGGCCTCCTCCACATTGCCGACAGGCAGGCCGGTGAGGCTGGCGGTTTCCGATTCGTTGGGCGTGACGTAGTCGCACAGCTTCAGCATGCCCTCGGGCAGGTCCGCCGCCGGAGCGGGGTTCAGGATCGTCGTGGCGCCCCCTTCGCGGGCGATCTGCAGCGCGCGCATCGCCGCGTCCATCGGCTGTTCGAGCTGCGTCAGAAAGACCGAGGCGTCCGCGATCAACTCCCTGCGCATATCGATGAAATCGGCAGAGATCGTGCCCGCCACGCCGGGGCAGATGATGATCGCATTGTCGCCGCTGGCCTCTTCGATAAAGATATAGGCCGCGCCGGTGTAGCTGGATCCGTCCTGCTCGATCGCCGGAATGACACCCGCATCCGACCAGGTGGCGAGCGCCATGTCGGCAAAGGGGTCTTGTCCAAGCTTGGTGATGAAGCTCACCTCGCCCCCCGCGCGGGCGGCGGCGACGGCCTGGTTGGAGCCCTTCCCCCCCGGTCCAAGCGCGAATTGGTTGCCCATGATGGTCTCTCCCATCTTTGGCATCCTGTCGGCGCGATAGGCGGTGTCGGCGACAAAAACACCGAGAATGACGATCGTTCCGGCCATGGTGTGGTCCTTGTGCAAAGGCTTATGGGAACAGATGTTTGACGGCGCCCGCCATGGCGTGGCCAACGACGGTTTGCGCTTGGGCGGTCAGGTGGACTCCGTCGACGGGATCGACCTGGATCAGGGGGCCAAGGTCGACAAAGGCCGCCCCGACACGGTTGGCGGCATCGCTCATACAAGCAGCCAGGTCGGCGGTTTTTTCGGCCGCGCCCGCGAAGACAGGCGCCAGCACGCCCTGTTCAACCACCGGGGCGGGGCAGGCCAGCAGAACCTTGGGCGCCCGCTGGTCCGGCCCGGTATCCGAGGCGAGGATGGTGGCGGCGAGGCGCTTGACCCCCTGCGCAATATCGAAGGCAGAGGCAGAGAACCGCGCCTTGGAATCGTTCGTGCCCAGCATCACGATCACCAGATCCAGCGGCTGATGCGTGGCGAGCAGCGCGGGCAGGACGGGCAGGCCGTTCATATGTGCGCCCTCGATGGGGTCGTCAAAGACAGAGGTGCGCCCCGGCAGCCCTTCGGCGATCACCTCCCACCCGGCGCCCAGATCGCCCGCCATGACAGAGGGCCAACGCTGCTCCTTGGAAAAGCGGCGGCGGTCATCCAGCGAGGTCATGGCGACGGTGCCATGGGTGTTGCTGTCGCCGAAACACAGGATTGTCTTTTGGGTCACCGCCGGCTCCTCTTCGTTGCGCAGTCGCCGGAATCCTAGACCGGGGGCGCAATGGCTGTCCATCGCTGGCGATCACCAAGCGTCCATGCAAAGGGCGCAGGCAGTTTCCGGATGACAGAGGCGCCTTGGTCCTTTATGCGAATACCGCGCGATGCGTCGCGCATGTGACCCTCGGCGCCTGTTGCAGCGCCTTGGGGTGAAATGGCCCCGTGGCTCAACTGGATAGAGCAATCCCCTCCTAAGGGATAGGTTGCAGGTTCAAGTCCTGCCGGGGTCACCAATTTCGCGGACCCGCCGGGCGATGGTTCTCTGCGATAACAGCCCGTTGCCAAAGCGTCTCTTGTGCCCATGGCATTTGGAATTGGCTTGGAAATCGCGCCTGTCATGTGATCTCATGCGTCGAGTTCACGCGCAATCAGTGCATGACCCCGCCGGGAGTTGAGCCTTGTCAGAAGAAGCAAGCAAGGAAAAACCGCGTGACAGGAATATGGATTTCACCAAAGGCGTGCTCATTTGGCTTGTCGTATTTGGTCATGCGATCCAGTACATTATGTATGCGGGAAGATCAGATTTCTTTTCCGATCCCATCTTCAGTTTCATTTATATGTTCCACATGCCGCTGTTCATGGCGACAAGCGGATACTTCCTGAATATTCAAAAGGCCGCACAGCGCCCCCCGGCGTTGTTCGTGCTTGATCGTGGCAAGGGGATTATGCTTCCCATGGTGACATGGGTTGCCATTGGAACAGTGTCTGCCATGTTATTCGGCGCCATGACCGGGGCGATCGACCCTTGGAACTGGGTGGAGCTTTTTGTCACTCAGTTTGCAACGAGCTATTGGTTCCTGTGGGCCGTCTTTCTGTCATATGTGACCGTTCGCGTTCTACTATTACTTCCCTGGCGCCTTAAATATACAGCACCGCCGGTCGCTTTAGGCTTTGTTATTTCACCCTTGGCCGAATTTCCATTGTTTGGTTTCGTCCTGATGATGTTTTCATTCGCCTTCCCGTTCTTTCTGCTTGGAATCGTGGCGTCCCGGATGTCTCTCGGACACCAGTCCGAGAACGCCCGCCGCATCGTCCTGGTCTCTGGCTTGTTGTTCTGCGCTGCGTATTTCATTTGGCAGCCGGCATACTTCTCCTACCTGAACAAGATGGATGTTTTCTTGGTGCCCGTGCCGGTCCTGATGACGTTTCTGGGGGGCTTGGTCGGATGCATGTTTGTGTTCGAAGGTTTCAAGATTCTGGGGGCGAGATACTCGAAAACTGCCAGCTTTGATTGGTTTGCGAGGATCGGGCAAATTTCGCTTCAGATTTACCTGTTCCAGACCTTCATCTTTCTCTTCCTGATAAGAGTTGGGGTTTTTTCAATGGTCTCGCTTTCTTGGGTTGCAATGATGTGTCTTTGTCTGTTGTTCACGTTCATTGTGATCGAATTGGTCCGCTGGATGGCCAACCTCGGCACCCGTGGCACGCGGGTTCAAACATTGCTGTGGGGCCGATAGCGACTTCGGGCGATTGCGCTCACTCTGAATGGCCCGGTGCATCCAGGTATGAGCCAGGGCGGTGAATGTTGATGACACCCGCCGCGTGGTCGAACACCCTTCTGGTCCAGGAGCCGGGGCAAGGTCACAGGCCTGCGGCGGCTCAGGGTCCGTTTCGCGAAACGGAAGCGTAACGTCCCAGACAGGTGTCACATCTTCGCAATCAGATGCTGGGAGAAGTGTGTCCTCACCTAACAAGCAACATGGGAGAGGACGAAGACCATGTATCAACGCCACTCCTTCAATCCTGTGAGGCGCAGGGCGAGCTGGACACCGCTCCTCTGCCGCCATTCGGATTGGGCATGTCACGCCTGTTTCCGTTCCGGCTGGCGCAGCAAGCGGGTCAGATCTTCGGCGGACATCGGTCGGGCGAAGGCAAATCCCTGAAGGACCGTACATCCAAGATCGCTGAGGATCCGCGCATGCTCCATGGTTTCGACACCCTCGGCGGTGACGCCAATGCCAAGCGAATTCCCGATTTCGACGATCGATGCGATCAGGGACCGTGCCTGTTCCGATCTGACGACCGGATCGACCAGCTGACGGTCAATCTTCAGGCGATCCGGCTTCAGACGGACAAGGCTCACGATCGAGGTTCTGCCGGTTCCAAAGTCATCGACCTGCAGGGTCAAGCCAAGCTCGCGCAGCGCATCGATGTTCCAGTCCATCGCCGTATCGGTTTCGTCTAGATAGATCGTCTCCAACAGCTCGAACGAGAATTTCGAGGGGGGAAGATTCGCCTTCTTCACATCCTCCAGAAGCGCCGGGTCGCTCAGCCTTCGCGCTGAAAGGTTCAGCGAGATCTTCGGGACGTCAAACCCTTCGGTCGTCCAATTGTGGTAGTCGGCGGCGGCCTGTTGCAGGACCAGGGCGTCGATGGCCGCGATCTGGTCGATTTCCTCTGCAAGCGCCAGGAACTTGTCCGGCGTCAGGATGCCAAGCTCCGGGTGGTGCCAGCGCAGCAATGCCTCGACCCCGACGAGCGCATGGGTGCCGGCGGCGAATTGCGGCTGGTACCAGGGTCTGAACTGGTTGCTTTGGATTCCGGTCTGGATCTCTTCCGCCATCGTTTGATTTCTGGCGATCCGATCTTCGAGCTCTTGCGTGAAGGCCGTGACGGTTCCGCGCCCGTTGCGTTTGGATTCGTACAGCGCCATATCCGCGCGATGCAAAAGCAGATCAAGCGGAAGGCCCGTGCGCTCGTTCGCCACGACGCCGACACTTGCGCCGATGGCGCAGGTCTCTGTCCCAAATCCGATGGGCCGCGCCATCGTCTCGACAATGCGGTGACCCAGCGCGATGGCCTCGTCGGCGCTGAACGCGGGGTTGGTCAGGATCACGAATTCATCGCCGCCGATCCGGGCATAGAAATCCCCGTCGCGCACCTGGCTTCGCAGGCGCTGGGACACGACCGTCAGCACATGATCGCCAGCGGCATGGCCCAGGCTGTCGTTGATCTGTTTGAAGCCGTCCAGATCGATGTGCAAAAGCGCCGAATAAGGCTGGTTCGACCGTTCCACCGCCTGCGTCAGGTAGCGCCGGTTCGGCAGATCCGTCAGCGTATCATGCAGCGCGTTCCATTCCGTTTCGGCGCGGGCCTTGGCCAGCGTGATCTCCGATTTGCGCCACTGAAGCAGCCAGCCGATCTCGTTCAGCCCGATGGCCGTCTCTTGCGCGGCAACCTGATCCGACGTGCGCCAGGGCAGCGACCTGTTTTGTACTGTCTCGCACCATTTTTCGAAGGATTTCCGCGGATGCAGCCGGCCGCTTTCGGATTGCGGCAGGAACCGATTGTAGGGGTCGCCCCCCCAGGTCAGATCCAGGTTCCGCTTTTTTCGAAAGGCGATCAGTTCGTAGCGCCCCGATCCTCCGAAATGGGCAAGAAGACCCGCCGCATTCGGCAAAAGCGCGTCGGCCAGATCCTCCCACATGCCGGCGGCGAAATGGGTGGAAAACGTCGTCTCGCCGTCCTGTATCTGATCGGCGATCCGGGCGCGCAGCTTTGACAGCACCGCCGCGTTGGGCACCGTTCCGATCCGGAACGTGCCCTCTTCGAGGCGCAGAAAAATGCCGTCCGCGTCGAGGGTGCGCAGGATCTTGTCCTCACTTGCGCCCAATAGACGTTCCATCGCCCCGATATAGTCCGCGCGCAGCGCCGAGTTGCGCAGGTCGATCATCGCGGCGCGGACCTCGCCCATGGTCCGGGTATAGGATCTTTCAGCGATTTGGCTCAGGGAGGCCGCAAACGCTTCGGTGAAAATCTGGCAGGCAGAGGAGCGTCCGGGCGTCAGGCGATACGGCGAAGCGTAGTGGTGGCAGGACAAAAGGCCCCACAGCCGGCCCTGCACGACAAGCGCGATGTTGAGCGTTGCCTTGACGCCCATGTTCCGCAGATATTCCACATGGATAGGGGAGACGCCGCGAACCGAACAATCGGACAGATCGAAGGGCCGCCCGGTCCTGGTGTTGCGGGGCGGAACGATCGGCACCGGGTCGCGGGTCAGATCGATGATCGGGCGCAGCCGGTTTCGCAGGAACAGATTGCGCGCCTGCCGCGGGATGTCCGAGGACGGGTAGGACAGGCCCAGAAAGGACTCCGGGATATGGTCGGCACGTGATTCGCCGATAACCTCGCCGTTCCAATCCGTGTCGAAGCGGTAGATCATCGTGCGGTCATAGCCCGACAGGTCGCGAAAGTTGTCGGCGACCATCGCGGCAAGTTGCCGGACATGCGCGCCGTCGATGGATTGGATCTGGGTCGCGAGTTCGGTCATCTTGTGCACGGCCTCGCCGGTGCCGACCCCGAAAGAGACCAGATCCACCTCGCTGTCTTCGAAGGTGTTCAACTCGATCGCCAGCAGCCCTTCGGTGAAGAACATCCTCGCCCAATGCTCCCCCTTGGGAGCCAGTCGCAAGTGTCGGGAGACGAGCCGTTCCTGATCTTGCATGGCGCGTTCCACGATCGTGTTGTCGGGCGGCACGAAGAACCGCTCGGGCCCGCAACCGATGAGGTCCCGCACACCCGTGTCGAAATAGTCGCACAGGTTGTCGCTGCCTGCGACGAGTTTCCGGGTCTCGGTATCGAACAGCAGGAGCGCGCAGGTTGCCTGAACGGTTCCAGGCGCATGAATGGGTTCGCGTTCACATTCGACCAGATCCAGCGCTGACTGTTTTTGTGCGGTCATTGCGGCAGCCTTTTATATAGTTACGCAAGGATACCTTATGCACCTTAATATTCAGTGCCGATGACGGGTCGGCGGACCAGCCGCAAAGAGCCGGGGTAAGCGTCGGGTACTGAGTGAAAAGTTCTTGGCGTTGTGCTGCCTGTTGCCAGGGTCTCATGTTTTGTCCGGTCCGGTCGGTTGCAATCGGCGGATGGCGGCAGGGATGGCGCGCCCCTTGGACAGGAGGGCGCAGCCTGTCAGGCCGCGCTGCCGTTGCCCTTCGCGGCGCGCGGCATTGCCCAGGCGAGGAAGGGCTCAAGCTCCAACGGTGGCGAATAGTGGTAGCCTTGAAGACGCCCGGCGCCCAGTTCCCGCAGGACATTCGCCTGCCCGGCGGTCTCGACCCCTTCGACAATGGTCTTGGCGCCAAAGCGCGCTGCGATGTCCAACAAGGCACGCATCAGTTCACGGCGCCCCTCATCGCTGTCGATGCCATGGACGAACATCTGGTCGATCTTGAGTGCATCCGGCCGCAGCGCCAGCAGGCTCGCGAGCGATGCGTGACCCGTCCCGAAATCATCCACCTCGATGCGAATGCCCAACAGCTTGATGACGTCCAGCGTCGATGAAAGATCCGCGTCAAGCGTGTCGAGATGCGCGGTTTCCAGAATCTCGAATGTCAGGTTCCCGGGCAGTTGCGGCCGCGCGCGGAGCTCGTCCAGCAGATCGGGGCTTGCAAGCCTTCGTGCGGATACATTCACGGAAATGCTGTCGAGATCGATACCCGCAGAGGCAAGCACGATAGAAGCCGCAATCGCATGATCCAGGATCATCCGGTCGAGATCCGCCAGCAAATCCATTTCATCCGCCAGGGGAAGGAACTGGTCCGGCGCAAGCACGCCGCGGTGTGGATGATTCCAGCGGGCCAGCACCTCGCAGCCGACCAGCGCGCCCGACTGGGCATCCACCTGGGGCTGAAATACCGGAAAAAACTCCTTTCGGGGAAAGGCGTTCTTGAACAGCTCCATCTCTTCCACATGGGCGGTGTAGAGAGAGCCGATAGTTTCGGAATAGGCGACCGACGCGCCGCGACCGATGTTCTTGGCCTGATACAGCGCCATGTCCGCGCAGCGCAGCAGTTTGCGCAGCGATTGTGTTCCGGACGACAGCACGTAGCCGATGCTGGCGCCCAGATCGAGTTGAAGAACGCCGTATTCTACCCGTGCTGTCAGGTCGTCGCGCAGGGTGTCGCAATAGTCCTGCGGATCGGTGATGGAGTCGGTCCAGTTGACAAGTAGAACGAACTCGTCGCCACCGATGCGGAAGGCGTAATCCTGCCCCTCTCGCATAACGGCCTGAAGCCTTGAGGCGACGGCCATCAGGACGGCGTCGCCGGCGTCGTGACCGTGACGGTCGTTGGTCGACTTGAACCGGTCAAGATCCAGGGCGATGACCAGCAGCTTGGACTCGTCGGAGTCGCTGGCCGTCTGCGTGATCTCGTCAAGCAATAGGCGGTTGCCAAGCCCTGTCAACTGGTCGTGCCGGGCGGCGCGGGCGCTTTCCTGCTGTGCGTTCTTGAGCGCAGCATAGGATTGCTCGACGACCGCGCGCATCTCGCGTTCGTTCTTGACCGCGTCCATCCGCGCGGCGATCTCTATCTCTACGCGGTCAAGGACCTTGTGGTAGCGCTGGGCGATCGTGCTGAAATCGCCGGAATGAGAAACAGGGGCGCGCAGATTGAACTTCCCGGATTTTTGGTGCGTTTTCATCTCCCGCATCAGGGTGCCGAAGGCATGTCCGATTCTGTGCTCGGCGGAGTCGAGCCCCTCGATTTCCTCGCGGGACGTGACCCGTAGCGGCAGCAGATGGCGCAGCAGCCAAAGCGACACCGCGGATGCGGCGATTGTCCAGGCGCCGACAAAGGCCACGCCGGTCAACTGGATGCCAAATTGCGCCCAACGGGTTTCCGCAGGCAGAAAGGCAAGATCGCCAAGGACGGCAACGCCCAGCGTTCCAAGGATACCCGGGGCCAGGTGGACGGGAATGGCGTCGACGACATCATCTATCCGGGCGGAATGGAGGGCGATGCGCGCGGCCAACATAACGAGGGCTCCGACGCTGCCGATGATCAGGGAATCGGCGCCGGTAAACATATGGATGCCAGCCGTCCCCGCGACGAGGCCCGCGATCA
>CAYGRI010000179.1:0-10600 GCA_964352155.1 uncultured Maritimibacter sp.
ACGGCAACTACTACTTCGACGTCGAGTCGGTGCCGGCCCCGCCCGACCCGTCGCCGCCCAGAGCGGTCGTGTTCCGCCGCGACCGGATGGCGGCGCTTGTCCAATGGCTGCAGATCAACTGGATCTACGTGGTCTCGGCGGCCTCTCTGGCCACCGCCGGGATCTTCCTGGTGCAATACGGGATCGAGAACGGATACCTGACTCCGCGCGCCCGCATCTGGGCGGCGCTGGCATTTGGCGCAGGCCTGGTAGGCGCCGGGGAATACCTGCGCCGGCGCTGGGGAGACGAGAGCGACGTGGCCACCGCCTTTCTGCCCTCGGTCTTTTCCTCGGCGGGGATTGTCACGCTGTTTGCGGCGATCCTCGCGGCGCGGCATCTGTATCAGCTGATCGGATCCGGCCCGGCGCTGGTCGGGCTGGGGACGGTCGCACTGCTGGCGGTGGTGCTGGGCTGGTTCTCTGGCCCGCTTTTGGCGGCGGTCGGCCTTGTGGGCGCCATCGCGGCCCCTTTCGCCGTCGGCGGGCAAAGCGACGCGCCCGAGGTGTTCTACGTCTATTTCGGTGTTGTCACCGTCGCGGGTCTGCTGATCGACACGCTGCGCCGCTGGGCCTGGGTCAGCGTGCTGTCGCTGGTCCTGGGATTCGGCGCCGCCTGGCTGCTGTATCTGGGCATTGGCGCGGGCGCCTGGCTGATGGGACTTTGTGCCGCCCTCGCCCTCGCCGCAATCGCGGTGCCGGTGCAAAGCCTGGCACCGGCCCATGCCGGAACCGCGATTGTCCAGACGCTGCGCCGCAAACGGCCCGCCGCCTGGCCGGACTTTCCGACCAATCTGGCGGCGGGCACCCTGCTGGTCGCCGTGGCCGGGATCGCCCTTGTCTCGCTGGAGGGGGTCGCGGATTTCTGGCTGTCCGCCGGGCTGCTGCTGGGCCTGTTCGCGGCGCTGTCGGTCTGGTGCTGGCGCGCCCATGCGCTGGAAGACCTCGCCGCCCTCCCGGCGCTTGCGCTAGTGGCGCTGCCGGTCCTGCAGGCCATAGAGGGCGGAGCCGTGCTGCGCGCCTTTCGCGACTGGCAGCGGCTGACCCCCGAAGACGCCGTGCCCCATGACCCGATCCTGCTGGCGGCGGCCGCCCTGGGGGTCAGTCTTCTGGCCGCCCATCGCAGCTTTATGGGCGCGCGCTGGCCGGTGGCCTGGGCGGCGGGGGCGGCGGTGACCGCGCCGCTGATGATGCTGGGGCTGGAGATCCACTGGCGCCCGGCCATGGCCATCGGGCCATACCCCTGGGCGCTGACAGCAGCAGCGATCGCGATGGCGATGGGCCTGCTGGCAGAGCGCTTTGCCCGCGCCGATGGCGCCCCCGGGATCCGCACCGCGCTGGCCACGCTGGCCGCCCTGCTGATGATCTGTTTCGCGCTGGTCATCATGCTGACCGAAACCGCGCTGACCCTGGCGCTGGCCGCGACCCTGCTGGCGGCGGCGGCGCTGGACCGCCGGTTCAACCTGCCGCCGCTGATATGGTTCATCCAGGCGGACGCCATCGTCATCGGCTGGCGGCTGGTGATCGATCCCGGGCTCGCCTGGGCCGACGCCGCCCCCTACCCCGAACTCTTCGCCGCCTATGCCGGTGTCGTCGCGCTGCTTCTGGCCGCCCGAGCGGTCTTGCGGACCCGCAACCGGGCCGAGGCGCGGGTCATCACCGAAAGCGCCGCCGCCACCATCGCCGCGGTCTTCGCAAGCGTCCTGATCTACCGGGTGATTGGCGACCTCGCCTCCAGCTTGTCGCGCGAGACTTATTGGGCGATCAGCCTGACGGGAATGGTCTGGATCCTCTGCGCCGCCAACGCGATCTGGCGGCTACAGATCGGCGGGCCGTTGAAATGGCTGCGCCGGGTGCTGGGCGCGCTCTACCTTGTTGTTGGTGCCGCGTTCTTGTTGGCAGCGGTCACGATCCTCAACCCGCTACTGGGGATCGGCGGAGACGTGCTGGGCCCCGTCGTCCTGAATACTCTGCTGGTGGCCTATATCCTCCCGGCACTGGTCTTTGCCTTCATGGCCTGGAGGTTCACCCATCTGTCGCGGCGCTGGCGGGTGGTGCTGGTCGTCGCGGCCTCGGCCTTCGCGGCGCTCTGGCTGGGGCTGGCCATCCGCCACCTCTGGCGCGGGTCAGACCTGTCGGTCGCCGGAACCACCCAACCTGAGCTGTATTCCTACACGCTTGCCATGCTGCTGGTGGGCGCGGGGCTGCTGTATCAGGCCATCGCCTCGGCGTCCTCGGCGCTGCGCCGCGTGGCGATAAGCGTCGTTGCAGTCACGGTGGCGAAGGTGTTCCTGATCGACGCCTCGGGGTTGGCGGGGCTGATCCGGGTGTTTTCCTTCCTAGCCCTGGGGCTGTCGCTGGCGGGGCTGGCCTTCGTGAACCGCTGGGCGGCCGGACAGGAAGCCAAGCCGAGCGAGTCCCCGGCGCCGCAATAGGTCGGGGTTCTGTCTTGCCGGGGGACGGGACGAGGCGTGCCGCCCGCTGCCGTCCATGCGGTTCCAACGAAGTCGGGCGCGTGACCGGGTCGGATCATCGTCCTGCATGACCCAAGCCGCCACGGAAGGTGCCGCGGAAGGTGCCTGGATCGCGGCGCGGTCGACCCGCAAAGAACGTACACATCCAGACGTCGCCCGCGGCATCCTGATTGTCGCAGGCTCGTGTAGATCGTCTTCGGCGGTTTTCAGCGGGTCTGGCTGTTCGTGATGTCGCGCCCGTCACGCTGAACGCCGTGGCCCCGGCAGCCGGGGTCAGCGCACACCCGTTCGCCTCTGACGCCGGTCATTCGCGCGACCCGGTCGATCCGCGCGCCGACACTGTGTTCGCCGCAAGGGGGGCCCGAACGGCTCGAACCCATGGAGTTCGCCGAAGATGCACAACGACGAATGCTCAAGGCGGCGCGGCGTCTTCGAGATCACAACGATCTCGCTGACCGGCGGCGCGACGGACGGTTCTGACGGCAGCGGCCAAGGGGCGCGTCCGCCGGTCGTCGATGACAGCCGGGGTTCCATGCGCGGGCGCCGGACGGACTGGCCCGGCTGCCTTGGGGATCGGCGACGGCACAGCGATGCGCAAGCAGGCTGGGAGCGCCGAAAACTCCGCCGTCCCCTACGCTATCCGCTCTCTCCACATCTCCGAAAAAAGGCAAACATCCCCGATGGTAGATGCCCTGCAAACTGTCCTCGTCATAACCCTCTTGCAGATGGCGGCGGGATTGGACGTCACCAGCACCGACGGCCATTCAATCAGGGTTCGACCCGCCGCAGAAGGACATGTTGCAAGGGCAACTTTCATGCCCGGATTCTGGTCTCACATACATGATTGTCCATCTCCCGTGTCGAGAGCAGCGCAACGCGCCTCGTTCGCGCGGGCGGCCTGCAACGCGGCGACATCGATGATCCCGCTGCGTGGAAACCTGTCCGACAGTACATCGGCGCGGGCGCTGGTCACGATATCGATCACAACCGGCGATGTCGCGGCGAGGAAGTGGTTGCGCGCATTGGGCAACCCCGACAGATCGAGCACCAGCAAGTCGAGATCCGCCAGCCGGTCGCGCTCTCGCGCCGAGCCAAGCCGTTCCGGTTGCGCCGTCAGCAGCGATGAAAAGCGCAAGGCGTAGTCGCTCTCGGAGGTCATGACCACAAAGGGATTGGGCAGCGGGTCGATGCGTTCATGCTGGGATTCGAACAGGTCGAGGTCGATATCGGGTGAGACCAGAATGACGCCGCCGATCCGGCGCAACACGTTCTGTTGGCCGGTGATCGACAACTGCCGCAGGGTTTCGACCACAAGCTGCGTGCCCATGGAGTGGCCGAAGACGAAGACGTTTTGATGGTTCCGCGTCAGTTCGACCAGCAGTTCTTCCAGATGATCGCGGGCGATCAGGATGCTGTCCTTGTCGCGCACATATCCCAGCGTCCGCTCGATCGATGGCCAGGCAAAGGTCACTTGCGGCCCCTGCAAGCCGTAGTCATGGGCGATCTGCGCATGGCGATAGACCGCATATTCCATCGCGGTGTTGAAGCCGTGCACATACTCCACCGGACTGTCGATGGGGCGCCCAAGGGGGCCCGCCTGAGCGCGGACAATGCGACCGAGTTCGGACCGGCTCGACACAGAGCGGGCGCTGGCCACGGTAAAGCTTGTGCCGGGGTTTGGGTTGGATTGTGAAAATTCGACCATCCCGGGCTCATGGAGGGGGGGGATCGTGATGTCATATTGCGCAAAAGACAGCGTGCCACCGCGTTGGGTGGTGCCCGACAAGTCAGGTGCAAGGATGCGGTCGGTGGCAAGGTAGATGCGTTGCACCTGCGCCGCGCCAAGCTGCGCGTTTGGAGCAACGAATTGCTCGGGCTTGCCGGCGCAGCCTGCCAGAAACGCCAGTGCAAAGCTGACGGCGAGAACAAGATGCAATCTCATCACATGCGTATCTCCAATAGGCGTGGGGGTGTCCTGTTGCCCGGCTGGCCGCACCCTTTGGGTCTCTTCAGGCACCTGCATGTCGATCTCCGTTCCGTGAAATGAGCCATGCGGCCGTTGCCGCCAGCGCGACTTCGGCCGGCAGATACGCAAAAAGAAGGGGACCGGGCCAACCGTCGAGGAAAAGGCTAAGACCGCGCCCGAGCGCCAGGCCCAGAGTGAATACGAAAAGGCTCCAGAGCGCCGGGCCCCTCAGCCGCGCGTGCAGCACGCCTGCGACCCAGAAGACGATCATTGCGAAATAAAGCCCCATGATCGCACGAAAAATGTGACGTGTCGGAACGCCGCTCGCGTCTATTGCGTACAACCACGGCAGGCTCGCCTCCGGGGCCGCCCCGTAGGACAGCGCGATGGGGGTGAGCCCGATCGCCATGGCCAGCAGCAAGCCGCGTTTCATACCTTCGACAGTCATCGTCAGCCTCCCGCGACTGGGTTGGACGCGCCTGCATTTGGACAGGCCGCCTCGATCTCGGCGATGCGCGCGCGCAGGTCGTCTTCGGTGCGTCCCGAGGCGATCTCGCGGCGGTCATCCAGCTTTCCGGTGACGCGGCCCGCGATGCGGGCGACGGGCACGACAAGCCGGACACCCGCAGCGGCGCGTTCGCCCGCTCCGGGAATGGCGGCTTCAAGCGCCACGACGTCGACATCGGCCATCGCGCAATCAATGGGGCGATCCAGAAGATCGGCGCGCGCGCTCTGGGTTGTCTGGGCACATCCTGCAACCAGACCGACCGCGAGCAAGGCAATGATGATCCTGTCAGACATAGGGCGATTTCTCCGGGCGTTTCATCTGATGTCCTGTACGATGCGAAAGCCGATATGCGCGGTGCTGAAATCACGCTCGAGGCTTTCGCGGGCGGCGATGCGGTAGCGCTGGCAGTAGTCCTCGCTGCACAGATACGACCCGCCCTTGATGGTGAACCGCGGGACGGCGGGTGCGAAGGGGCTGTCCGTCCATTCCCAGACATTGCCGATCATGTCATAGGCGCCGGTCAGCCCGGGCTCATAGCAGCCGACCGGCGCGGTTCCGGCAAAGCCGTCGCGCCGGGAATTGAGCACCGGGAAGAAGCCCGTCCAGATATTGGCGCGGGCGGTGCCATCGGGGGCGCGGACGCCCGATTCCGGGTCCATGGGATCGAATAGGCCCCGGCTGGCGGCATATTCCCATTCGACCTCGGTCGGGATGCGCCCACCGGCCCAGGCCGCATAGGCGCGGGCGTCGTTCAGTGTGACATGTACGACCGGGTGAAGGTCGCGGCCCGCAAAATCCGAGCCCGCGCCATCGGGCGTGCGCCACGTCGCGCTGTCATCCAGCGACCACCAGGACAGGAACACCTCGGGCGTCTCGGTTTCGCTGAACTGGGCGGAACCGCCATTGCGCTCGGCCTCGGTGACATAGCCCGTGTCCGCCACGAAAGCGGCGAACTGGCTGTTGGTGACCTCGTGGCTTTGCAAGCGAAACGGAGAGACAAGAACCTTCCGCGGCGGGCCTTCTTCCGGGAAAACCGGATCGAGCCCCATCACAAACCCGCCGCCGGGAATGTCGACGAAGCCGCCAAGCTGGGCCTCGCCGAACGCACAGGCGCGCTCTGACGCGGACGACGGCAAACTGCCCGGGGCCAGCGCGGCGGCGACGGCGGCCAGGACGGATGCGGCCAGCACAGCTGTGACGATCCCCATCTTCGGTCTGTGTTTCATAATGGAGCTCCGCAGGTAGGGTAAGACGGCTGTCGCGATCTCGTTGCCGCTGGTCGGGTTGTTATGGGCGGGATGTCCGGTTTTTAGTGAATGGCGTATTTCATCGCGGCCAGTCCGACCCCGACACTTCCCGCAAAGAGCGCCCCCGCGATGGGCAGCCACCAACTATGGTTGATCACCCATCCGACCCGCGCGCCAAGAACGACAAGAATGACGATGCAGAACAGCTGCGCAAGGCCGGTCGCCGTCTCAACGCTCAGCCATCCCAACTCCGCCACGACGAAGAACGCTGTCGGAACATTCGCGACCAGCAAGGTCGAATGGCTGTGCGACCAGGCGGCCCCGAAGGCCTTGCGCGTCAGGATGCGCTCGCCCGTCTCCATCGCATGGGACAACACCTCGGCGAAGATCTTGGCCAGCGTCACGGCCAAGACCGAACCGAACAGAACAAGCGCGGCCTCAAAAGGCCCGGCGCGGACCTCGTCCATGGCCATCAGCAGGCTCAGGACGAGGATCGAGCCATAGATCAGCCCGAAGGAGGCCCGGTGCACGGGACCCCAGGCAAGGTGGGGGCGGAGCCCATGGCGCGCCATCGCCATGGACCCCTGGTAGTGCTTTTCAGCCTCAGACATTGCGCTGGGTCGCCATTTTTTCAAGGATGCGATGCGCCGTCTCGTAGCCGCTGTTCTGGTTCTGGCCGGTGATCAGGTTGCCGTCGATCGAGGTGTGGGTCGCGAAGGGATCCCGGAACGCATGCTGGCATTCGTAGATCGCGCCCAGTTTGCGCAGTTCTTCCTCGGGGTGCTTTGGGGTGACCGCGATGCCGAAGGTGTTGATCTGTCCGTTGGTCACCCCGGTCACGCGGCGGCCCTTGACCAGCGGCTCCCCGTCCAGCCCCTTGGCGCCGCACAGGCCCAATGCGCCGTGGCAGACCGACCCGAGGATCTTGCCCGCCGCATTGGCACGGGTGATGAAATCGTTCAACGCTTCGCTTTGCATCAGGTCGTAGGCCGCGCCCCAGCCGCCGGCCATGAAGATCACGTCATAATCGTTCGGGTCGAGATCAGGGATCGCCTTCGAGTTCTTGAGGTCATGCATGGCCTTGTTATCCCTCATGAAGCGCTTGTCGTCGTGACAGGCGAGCGGCCAGGACCAGGACCACGGCTGGATCGGGATCTTGCCGCCCTTGGGGGAGGCCATGTCGACATCCATGCCGGCGTTGACGAAGGCGTAGTACGGCACGGTGAATTCCGATCCAAACGCGCCGGTGTCCCGCTTCAGGGGATCGAGCCGGTCGTGATTGGTGCAGATCATCAGCGCCCGCCGCCCCTTCATGTCGAAATCGGGGATGGTGTAGTGCCGGTGGATGCCCAGAAGGCGCAGGAACGCGGGCAGGTAGAGGTATGTGAGGATGGCCAAAAGGGCCAGCACAAGAAGGGTAACGACGATCCAGTTCATGACAGGTCTCCGAAGTCAGGGATTGGGGGGATGCCCCGGACGCGGGGCGCGCAGCGGTATGAGGCTCAGTAGGCCCGGCGGTGGACCACCCTCCGGCCAAGCCTGAAGAGGACGAAGAGGCCGACGAGCAACGCCACGATAAGACCCGCCAGATAGGGCCAGTATTTGCTGATCACGCGCTCGGTCAGGTTCGAAGTCAGTTGCGCCGAGGCGAAGTCGTCGCGTCCGAGGTCGAGAACGCCGGTCTCGGTCGCATAGGCCCCGTATTCGGCCCGCATCTCCGCGAAGAGCTCCGGGTTTTCGCCCGACAGATCGGTGGTTTCGCCCGGATCGACCGACAGGTCAAAGAGCCGCCAGGTGAAGTCGCCGCGGGGCAGCGCGGTGCGCACCAGCTTCCAGTTGCCGCGATAGAGCGACGCGTTGCCGCTCACCTCGCCGCCGAAGGTCTCATTGGGGCCGCGGGTCTCGGTCGTCTGCCCCGCAAGCACCGGCAGGATGCTCTTGCCGTAAAGAGCGCCCGCGTCATAGGCCACACCGGCGACATCCAGCAGGGTCGGCATCAGGTCAGAGACATGAACCGGAGCGTGCTGGATCCCGCTTGCCTCGACACCCGGGCCCGCCACCACCAGAGGCACCCGCAGCCCGCCTTCGCTGGAATAGAACTTGTAAAGGTTGAACGGCGATGCAGAGACAGACGCCCATTCCGGGCCGATGGCGGTCAGACTGCCGGGGAGCCCCATGTTTTCAGGCGATGTGTCGATGCCTTCCAGGAGATGGATCCCGTCGAGAAGAAAATTGGCGATCGGATTTCCGAGCGAGGTGACGGCGGAATCCGGGCCGTTGTCAGAGGTCACGACGACGATCGTATTCTCAAGCTGGCCGGTGCTCTCCAGATGGTCCAGCAAGCGTCCGATGTGGAAATCGGCCGCTTCGATCATGCCGGCATTCACCTGCATCTCGCGCGCGGCAATGGCCCGTTCCTCGGGCGACAGGTCATCCCAGGCGCGGTGGTCCTCGTGAACGGGCGCCAGCGTTGTGGTTTCGGGGACCAGCCCAAGCTCCATCGTGCGTTGCCAGCGTTCTTCGCGCAGCACATCCCACCCGGCATCGAACACGCCGTCATAGCGGTCAATGAACTCCGCCGGGGCTTGCACGGGGATGTGGATCGCCTGCAGCGACAGGAAGCCGAAAAACGGCTGATCCGCCTCGCCTTCGTCGATGTAGCGGATCAACTGATCCACAAGATTGCGGGATGAGTAGAAATCCTCTGGCAGGCGGACGGGTTCGCCATCTTCGTACCAAGAGACCTCTGGATAGCCCGGCAGGTAATGGGAGTGGTCGTAGTTGCTGCCGCCGGTGGAATCCATGACATAGGAGCGGTCAAACCCGAAGCGGTCGGGTAGGTTTTTGCCCTTAGCCCCAATGCCCCACTTGCCAGAGACGTATGTCTGGTATCCGGCCTCCGACAGAAGCGACGCGATGGTCGTCTGATCGTCGTCCCAGACCATGGAATAGCCCGGCAGTTCTCTTTGCGCGGGCGTCACGGTTTCCACCAGCGTACCCATGCCCGTCTGGTGATTGTCGAGACCCGTCATCAGCATGGCGCGGCTCGGCCCGCAAAAGGGCGACGAGTAGTAGCGCGAGAAGAGCGTGCCGGATTGCGCCAGAGCGTCGATGTTAGGGGTTTGCGCGTCGCCGCCATAGGCCCCGAAACCGGTGAAGCCGACATCGTCGAACAGCACCACAAGGATGTTCGGGCGTGTCTCCTGAGCGCCTCCAGGCAGGGCCGCCATTGCGGTGAGTGTCAGCGCACCCAGCATGGTGCGAGTAAATCCAATCATGTTACGGGCCTTTTGCTTGATGCAAAGAAATGGGCGTAGGGCAGCGCGTTACGGCTGCGCCCGACCGACGGCGACCGAGGTCGCAGGGTTCAGGTCATCATTCGGGTCGGTGAAAACGCCCTCGGGAAAAGCGACCGAGACGGGGGTGTCCGCCGTGTCGAGGCAGAGCAGATGGTTGTTGTCGCCATCCCCCAGGTCAGCCAAAGCGGCCGGGGTGATCTCGCGTTCGGTTCCATCCGCGCCGCGCACGGTCACACGGTAGAGATCGCGTTCCGTGTCGCCGGGATCGTCGCCGTTCGCCAAGGTGACGCCGCCCGCCCAGACCACCCGCACCGCTTGCCGGATGCCGTCGGTCGGACAGTCGTCGCCATCGGTGCGGCGCTGGCCAAGTCCGAGGTCCCGGGCGGTCGGGTCGGCGATTTCCGCCATCACAAGGCTGGGACCGGGTGCCAAGGGGATGACGTCGACCCGTGCCCCCCGGAAATCCAACGCCCCGTCGATCGAGTGCAGGTGACCGACAACCTCGACCGACACCGGCGGATCGGTTTCGGCCGTCCCGAAGTCTCCCACCAGCAGCACCGTGCGCAACTCGCCGCTGTCCGTCGCCGGAAGCAGTGTGACGCAGTGCATCGCGCCCGACGCGCCGGATGCGGTGGTGACCCGGAAATCACCCGCCTGCAGGGTGCTGTGGTCGATCTCGGTCGAGAAGATCACCGGCATCCCATCCATGCCGGGCGCCCCCCGACAGATCAGCCGAGCCGTGCGCGGCAAGGCGTTGTCGAGCCCGAAGAAGGCGGACAGCAGCTCGGCGGGTTGGCCGCCGCTCTCGCGCGGGAGGCCGGCGTCAGCGGTCGTATCCGTGAGATCGAGGCTGGTCACATCCGCCAAGCCCGGCGATGCACCGGCCATCACGCAGGACAGCACCGCGAACAAGCGCCGAAAGAATGTACCGCCGCCGAGGCATTCGGTCTGGACGTCAACGTGTGATTTGCGTGGCATGCGCCCCTCCGCGTTTTCTGCATATGCAGCATATACAGCGACGGAGGCGTCCTTCTACCGCAGGTCAGGATCACCTGCGGCCAGAGCTAATT
>CAYGRI010000180.1:0-10519 GCA_964352155.1 uncultured Maritimibacter sp.
ATGCGCTGCCGCTGCCCGCCCGAGAATTCATGTATGAACCGCGCCCCGTCGGCCGCCTTAAGTCCCACGGCCTGCAACGCCTCGGCCACACGCGCCTGCCGGTCCGAAGGCGCCGCATCCTCCAGATGAAACGGCTCGGCCACCAGACGGTCCACCCGGTGCCGCGGGTTGAAAGAGCCATAGGGATCCTGAAACACCACCTGCATCCGCCGTCGCAGCGCCGAGGGTACCTGACCCGCGACTATCGGCGCCCCATCCAGCCGGACGTGACCACCCTGCAACGGATCCAACCCCAGGATCGCCCGGGTCAGGGTGGATTTGCCACATCCGGACTCCCCCACCAGCCCCACGCTTTCGCCCTCGCGCACCGTCAGGCTGACCCCATCCACGGCCCGCACCTCGCCCCGGCGCGCCAGAAGACTTGTGCGCGGCCCCGGGTAGGTACGGACCGCGCCCTCAACCTCCAGCACCGGCGCCGTCCCGATGTGGGAGTGCCGCCGCGGCCGATGCCCGCTATCGGCGAACAGCTTCGCCGTATAGGGATGCCCGCGATTGCGAAACAACGGCTCCGTCGCCGCCTGTTCCACGATCCGACCCGCCTGCATCACCGCAACCCGGTCCGCCATTCCCGCCACCACCGCCAGATCATGGGTGATCAGCATCAACGCCATGCCCTCTTCGGCGACCAGCCCGCGTAACAATTCGAGAATCTGCGCCTGCGTCGTCACATCCAGCGCGGTTGTCGGCTCATCCGCGATCAGCAAACGCGGCTGCAACGCCACCGCCATGGCGATACAGACCCGCTGCCGCTGCCCCCCCGACAATTCCTGCGGATACCGCGACAGCGGAAACCGCCCCGGATCCAGCCCGACCCGCGCCAGCCGCGCCTCCGCCATGGCACGCGCCCCGGCCCGGTCCGCCACCCCATGTACGACCAGCGTCTCGGCCACCTGCGCCCCGATGGTCTGCACCGGGTTCAGCGCCGTCATCGGCTCTTGAAAGATCATCCCAAGATCACGCCCGCGAATGCCGTTCATCCGCCGCTCGGACAGTCCGGTCAGATCCGTCCCGTCCAAGACCACCCGGCCGCTCACGATCGCGCCGCGCGGCAACAATCGCATCGCCGCAAGAGCGGTCATCGACTTGCCCGACCCGCTTTCGCCCACCAGTCCGAAAACAGCCCCTGCCGGGATCTCGAGCGACACGTCATGCAGAACCTGCGTGCCGTGAATCGCCAGGGACAAACCCTCGACCGTCAGCATGGGCGAATCCCTTTTCTTCTGGCCGGAAATACTCCCGCCGGAGGCAAGAAAGTTCTTTTGAACCGGAACGGTTCAAAGCCTCCGGCGGGAGTATTTTTAGCCAGAAGAAGCATCAACGCCTCTGCCTCAACCGCGGGTCCAACACGTCGCGCAGGCCGTCGCCCATCAGGTTCAGGCCCAGCACCATCAACACGATGGCAAGCCCCGGCAGAATCGCAAGATGCGGCGCCAGGCCGATCAGGGTCTGGCTGTCGGCCAGCATCCGGCCCCAGGACGGTATAGGGGGTTGCGCCCCGAGACCGACGTAGCTGAGGGCGGCTTCGAAGATGATCCCGACCGAGAACTGGATGGTGCCCTGCACGATCAGCAGGTTCAGGATGTTCGGCAGGATATGTTCGGCGCTGATCCGGGCCGCGCCCTTGCCTGACACCCGCGCGGCCAGGACGAATTCGCGCGTCCACAGGCTGAGCGCGCCGCCGCGCGCCACGCGGGCGAAGACCGGTATGTTGAAGATCCCGATTGCCAGGATCGCATTGACGGCGGAGGGGCCGAAGACCGCCGTGATCAGGATCGCCAGCACCAGCGGCGGAAAGGCGAAGATCAGGTCATTGCCGCGCATGATGACCTCGTCCAGCCAGCCGCCGCGCGTTGTGGCAGCCAAGAGGCCCAGCGGCACGCCGGCCGCCATCCCGATCCCCACCGAAACCAGCGCCACGCCGATGGAAGTACGCGCCCCCACCATCAGCATCGACAGGATGTCACGCCCGAAGTGGTCCGTGCCCAGCAGATGTGCCCCGCCCGGGGTCTGCATCCGCGCCGAGATGTTCATCGTGGCCACGTCGAAGGGCGTCCAGACCAGCGACACCGTCCCCGCGAGGATGAAGATCAGGCTGAGCGCCGCGCCGATCCAGAGAGGGACTGGCACTCTCATCTGCGCCGCAGCCTGGGATCGATGGCCGCATAGGACAGGTCGATCAGGAAGTTCACCAGAATCACCGCGAAGACCAGCAGCATCACCCCCGATTCCCCCACGATCAGGTCCCGCTGGGTGATGCCCTGGAAGATCAGCCGCCCAAGGCCCGGAAGGAAGAAGACGTTCTCGATGATGATCGCGCCCGCCAGCAGGTTGGAAAACTGCAGCCCCACAATCGTCATCACCGGGATCATCGCGTTGCGCAGCGCGTGACCGCGAATCGCCATGCCACGGCTGAGCCCCTTGGCGCGGGCCGTGCGGATATAGTCTTGGTCCAGCGTTTCCAGCAGGCTCGACCGCATCACCCGCGCCAGGATAGAGGCCTGGAACAGCGCCAGCGACAGCGCCGGCAAGGTCAGCGCTTTCAGCCCCGCCCAGGTGCCGGCCTCCCATCCCGGAAAGCCGCCCGCCGCGAACCAGCCAAGGTTGATCGCAAAGATCAGCACCAGGATCATCGCGAACCAGAAATTCGGCACCGCGATCCCAAGCTGCGCCAGCCCCATCACGCCGTAATCCGCAAGCCCCCCGCGCCGGGTGGCGGCCAGGATCCCCACCGGGATCGCCAAAGCCGTCGACAGCACCAGCGCATAGAGCGTCAGCGGCAAGGACACCCACAGCCGCGCGCCGATCAACTCGGTCACCGGCACGCGGTAGGTGTAGGAGGTGCCGAAATCGCCCGTCAGCATCCCGCCGACCCACTCCAGATAGCGCGCGGCATAGCCGCCTTCCAGCCCCAGCTCCCGGCGCAGCGCGGCGATCGTTTCCGGCTCGGCGTTCAACCCCAGCATGAAGGAGGCCGGGTCGCCCGGCACCACCTCGATCACCGCAAAGATCACCAGGCTCGCCGCCGCGAGGCTCAGGATCAGCGACACAAGGCGAGAGGCGATATACCGAAGCATATCGGGACCTTAAGCCACAGCCACGGAACGGGAAAGAGCCAATGGCCGCCGCTTGCCCCGCGCCGCCATCCTGATAGACCATGTGGCCATGGAACAGACCCGTGTCATCGCCGATCTGCAGGAGCGCCTGCGCCAGATCGCCGCCCGCCGTCCCTACCGGTTTCGTGACACGCCACGATCCGTGGCCGAGGCCTATCTTGCGCAGCAAACGGTGTTTGAGGGCTTTGCCACCCCCGAGGTCACCGCCGCCGAAGAAGCGCTGGGCGGCACCTTCACCGCGATGTTCCGCCTTTGGATGACGACCATGGGGCGACGCTCTGGCGATCTGTTCCTGGGCAGCGATCAGGCCCGCCCCGGGGATCTGGTCGAATGGCACGAGGACCTGGCCCTGGCGCGCGCGGAGATGGGGTTCCCCGCGCCGCCCGCCAAGGCCGTCGTGTTCCAGATGCACCAGGGCTATGAATGGACCTTTACCTTGGCCGATGGCGGGGCGGACGCCCCCGTCTGGCGCGTCACTGAAATGCAGGCAGAACCGACGCGGATCGCAGACAGCTTTGCCGCCTTTCTGATCGCGGCCGCCGACGGTCTGGCCGAGGTGACAGAGATGCAGCGGCAGTCAGGTGGTCGCTACCTATCCCTTCAGGGCGGCAGAGTTCACTCACATTATCCCGCCCGCAACAAACGTCCCCGACCGCTGGACGAAGACGACATCTGGCCCGACTAGAGCTTGTCTTGCCCGGTCTGAGCCAGGGACAGCCCTCCGCCCGGAAACAACGCTTGGCGCGGTCGGAGCGGAGGGCGGATATGTGCCGGAGGCTCCGGGCCTTACTGGACCCAGTAAACGCCAGTCAGATCGTTGGCCTGGGTCGGCGCATTGGGCCACAGCCCCTCGATCTTGGCATTCGCCACGCCGGTCCGCGCCAGCTGGAACAGGAAGCCGTTGACGTAATCCTCGGCGATCATCGTCTGCGCCTTGGCCAGCACCTCGGCCCGGGCCTCGTCGCCCACGGCGAGATCCAGCGCGTCCATCAGCGCGACGAATTCCGGCTTGCCGTATTGAAAGTAATAGTCGGGCCGGGCGTAGATGTTGATGTCCATCGGTTCGGTATGGCTGACGATGGTCAGGTCGAAATCCTTGCCCCGGAACACCTGTTCCAGCCATTGCGCCCATTCGAGATTGGAGATCTCTGTCTCTATCCCCACCGCGCGCAGTTGCGAGGCGATAATCTCTCCGCCGCGGCGGGCGTAGGAGGGCGGCGGCAGTTTCAGCGTCAGGGTCAGGTCGGTGGCGCCTGCTTCTGCCAGCAGGGCCTTGGCTTTTTCGGGGTTGTAGTCGGACAGCCCAGTCAGATCCACATAGGCCGGGTTATGCGGCGCGAAATGAGTGCCGATGGGCGTGCCATAGCCGAACATCGCCCCATCGATGATTTCCTGACGGTTGATCGCATGGGACACGGCCTGGCGCACCCGCACATCCGACAGCGCGTCTGATTTGTTGTTCATCGCCAGAATCGTCTCGCCCTCGGTGGAGCCGATCAGCAGTTTGAAGCGGGGATCCGCCTCGAACATCACCAGCGTTTCCGGCGCGGGATAGCCCGGGAACACGTCGATATCGCCTGCCATGATCGCCGCGAAGGCCGCCGTGGGATCGGAGATGAACTTGAACGTCGCCGCCGTCAGCGCCGGCTTGTCGCCCCAGTACTCGGGGTTCTCGACCAGCTCGATCCGGTCGCCCTGCACCCAGCGGCCCAGCTTGAACGGGCCGGTGCCCACGGGCGCTGTCGCCGCCGTGTCGATGCTTTCAGGCGCCACGATCACAGCATCGCCCCAGGCCATGTTGGTCGGAAAGGCCGAATTCGGCGCGCTGAGAGTCACCGCCACGGTCAGCGGATCCACCACCTCGACGCTTTCGATGCCCGCGAACAGGGCCTTTTGCGCATTGGTCGAATCCTCGCCCCGCGCCCGGTCGAGCGAGAATTTGACATCCTCGGCATCCATCGTGGTCCCGTCATGGAAGGTCACGCCATCGTGCAGATGGAACGTATAGGTCAGGCCATCCTCGCTGACGTCCCACCGTTCGGCCAGCGCCGGAGAGATCGAGCCATCGGCATTGTAGCGGGTGAGCCCCTCAAAGACATTGGCATACACCACCTCGTCAATAGCGGCCGCGGCACCGCCGGTGGGGTCGAGATTTGGCGGCTCAAGCTGCATCCCGATGGTGATGTCGGTCTGTTGCGCCAGGGCGGCGACGCTGGACAGCGCCAGCGCAGCCGCGGACAATTTCAGGGATCTCAGGAACATGGCAGGTCCTTTGGCAGGAGGATATCTGACGCCAGCTTACATAACGCCGCGCGGAATCCACAGAAAAATCGGCGTTTGCCGGGCGTTCCGGCCGCTTTACAAGCGCGCAGGCCTCTGGCTAGCTTGCGGGAGTTGCATTCCTCGTTCGCGGAGCCTGCCGCCATGCGCCTTTTGCTTTGCATTCTAGCCCTCGCACTTTCGTTTCGTCCCGCGCTGGCCCGCGATCTGCCGCAGGGCGAGTACCTGCTGATGGGCAACGTCTTTCCCGCGATAGAAGAACAGATCATGATCACAACGCTCGCCCATGTGAAGACTGGCGGCGACCGGCTGGAGTGGACGTTCTTTACCTATGTGTTGCCCGACCAGCAGTCTTGTGACTCGTTCGGCAAATGCCAGCGCTTCGTCCAGTCGCTTTCCCACAAGGTGGCGTGGGACGCGGACGGCACCCTGCGCATCCTGGAAACCGAACGAGCAAGGGGCAAAGGCCTGACCATCGACCGCCCCGAGATTGACGAAACCCATATCTACGGCGTGCTGCCATCTTTGCTGGAAGGCGCGCGGCTGACGCTGACGCCCGAAGGCGGAGCGTTGACCCGAAAGAACAGGCGCGGCGGGGCGCGGCAAATCGATCTGCTGCCTGCCAGCCTCGAACGCGCGGCCGCCGCGCTGTCGATGGCAGCGATTTTTGAGATATCGCTGGCCCAGCTGGACGGCTGCGCGATACGGCAGGTCCTGGCATTCGCCGCGGATCCGGCACCGACCAAAGGGGAACGCGAGGTGCTGGCCGCGTCCCGTCTGGCCGAGGACCTGCGCAAGATGGAGGCAGAGGAGGCCCAATATACGACGGACCCCGAAGACCCGGAAACGCTGGCGGCGCTGTCCAAGGCGCGCAAGCGCTATCAGGTGTATCGCATTGCCGTTGCCTGGCCGCCGATCCAGGGCGGGACCGCAGCCCTGATCGCGGGAACACCCCTGTCCGACGACGCCATGATGGCGCTTATAAAGGAAGGTCTGGACCGCTTTGACAGCGCGGCGGACCCAGATTACCGGGCCGCCATCGACGAGATTCTGGCGACCCGTGCCGCTGACGCGATGGCTTATGCACGGCTGTCGTCACGCTTTGCCGCGATGATCAATCTTGGCGCCGATCCGGTTGCCGCGATCTGCGCCGACCTCACGCTGGGGGGATAGCGGTCCCCGGGCGCAGCAGCAGTTCAGCCAGGGTCAGGGCCATCACCTTGGCGCTGTCGACCATGTCCTGCACCCCGACCCATTCGTCGGGCTGATGCGCCAGGTCGAGGATCCCCGGCCCATAGGCGATGCAATTCTTCAGCCGCCCGATCCGGTCGATATGCTTCTGATCATAAGTGCCCGGAGAGACAACGTATTCCGCCTGCCGGTCCAGCACCCGCGAGATTGCCGCCGCCACGGTGCGGACCACGGGGGCATCCTGTTCGGTCATCGTCGGCGTGACCTCCCACAGATCCCGGATCTCGTAGCTGAAACCCGGACGCTCGGCGCGGACCCGTTCCATCAGCGTGGCGACCTCGGCCTTGACCTCGGCCAGGTCCTCTTCGATCAGAAACCGCCGGTCGATCACGATCCGGCAGCGATCCGCCACACAGGCCGCCGGAAAGCCGGTGAAATCCGCGTCATGCTCCGGCTCTCCGCCGTGGATCGAGTTGATATTCAGCGTCGATTGTCGCGCGCCTTCGGGCACCACGGGCATCGCGGTCCGCTTGCCCGCCAACAGCGGATACAGCCAACGCTCCATCTCTTCCAGCACCGCGCCCATATGGCGGATCGCGCTGTCGCCCAGGAACGGCATCGAGCCATGGGCGATGCGCCCGTGCGTTTCGATCTCGGCCCACCAGACGCCGCGATGCCCCAGGCAGATCCGGTCCTTGTTGAGCGGCTCGGGGATGATCACATGTTGCACCCGCTCGGGCGAGAAATAGCCCTGTTCGGCCAGCCAGGCGACACCGCCGTAGCCGCCGGTTTCCTCATCGGCGGTGCCGGAAATCTCGATGGCGCCGTTGAAATCCGGGCAGATGGCGGCAAAAGCCTCTGCCGCGACGACAGAGGCGGCCAGCCCCCCCTTCATGTCGCAGGCGCCCCTGCCATAGACGCGGCCGTCCCTCAGCTCGCCCCCGAAGGGGTCGGTTGTCCAGCCCTCGCCCACCGCGACCACATCCGTGTGCGAGTTGAAATGCACGCATTCCCCAGCCCCGCCCCCCTCGCGCCGGGCGACGATGTTCCAGCGCGGGTAGCGCTCGCTGTCGCCGGGGGTGGCGGTCGCGCGCAGCAATTCGGTGCGGAACCCGGACCGCGACAGCCGCGTATCGAGATAGGCGCAGATGTCGCGATAGCACTCGCCCGGCGGGTTGAGCGTGGGGATACGGATCAGATCCTGCGTCAGCGCGATCAGATCATCGCGGCGGGCTTCGATTTCAGCGGCAAGGCGGGCATCTATGGACATGGCGCGACCCTAGATCCGGCGGCGAGATTTGCAAGCGGTTCCCGCCCCCTCGGGGGGCCGGGTTCAGCGCCAGTCCCAGGGCCGCGCGAACTCGCCCAGGCAATGGCCCACCGCAGCGTCGTCCACCTCGCCGCGCCGTTCGACCATCGCCACCAGGCCGCGCTTCTTGTCGTCCACGACCTCGACCACTTCGGCCTCCAGATCGGCCTTGGCCAGCGCCTGATTGTAGACGCGCTGGATCGCCCGTTTGCGCAGATCCGGCTTGAACACCTTGCCCACCGCCGTCTTTGGCAGTTCATCCACGATCTCAAGATGCTTGGGCGTGGCCGCGCGTTCGTGGATGGTCTCGGCGGCATGGGCCATCAGCGCCTCGACCGTCACCTCGGCGCCGCCCACCAGTTCCACATAGGCGCAGGGCAGCTCTCCGGCAAAGGCGTCGGGCTGGCCGATGGCGCCCGCGAAGGCAACCGCCGGGTGGCCGGCCAACGCCTCTTCGATCTCGGCAGGGTCGATGTTGTGGCCGCCCCGGATGATCAGGTCTTTCGCCCGGCCGGTGATCCACAGGTAGCCGTCCGCATCCAGCCGCCCCAGATCGCCGGTGCGCAGCCAGGATCCCTCCGCAAACAGGCCGCGATTCTTGTCTGCCTCCAGATAGGTGTTGCCCGCAAAGACACCCGGGTTCGACACGCAGATCTCGCCCACCTCGTCGAGGCCCTTCTCCGCCAGGACATTCCCCGCGTCGTCGCAATCGAGGATCCGCACATGGGTATGGGGAAACGGCAGCCCGACGGACCCGATCTTTTTCTCTCCGTCCGGCGGGTTCACGGCCACCAGGCAGGTCGCCTCGGTCAGCCCGTAGCCTTCGACGACGGTCACATCGGTAGCCGCGACAAAGCGGTGGAACAACTCCACCGGCAAGGGGGCAGAGCCCGAAAAGGCGATCTTCAGCGACGAGATGTCGGCATTGATCGGGCGCTGCATCAGGGCAGAGATCGCGGTGGGCACGGTGATGACAAAGGTCACCTTCCAGCGTTCCAGGAGCTTCCAGAAATTGTCGAACACGCCCGCGCCGCGATAGCCCTGCGGGGTCGGGAACACAACATGCGCCCCCGATGTCAAGACCGCCGAGGCCACCACCACGGCGGCAAAGACATGGAACAGGGGCAGCGGGCAGATCAGGCAGTCATCCTCGGTGAACAGCAGGCGGTCGGCCAGCCAGCCGTTGTAGACAAAGCCGGAATAGCGGTGCTGCGCGACCTTGGGCGTGCCGGTCGTGCCGCCGGTGTGGAAATAGGCCGACACCCGGTCGGCCGCGCTGTCGGCAAAGCCCAGCTCTGTTTTCTGGCGCGCGCGTTCGGTGGCAAAGGACAGCACGCGGGCCTTGTGCGTCAGCGGATTGCCCGGACGCAGGAGGGGCACGATCCAGCTCTTGGGAAAGCTCAGGTAGCGCAGCAGGTCGACTTCCAGCACGGTTTCGACCGAGGGGGCCTTTGCGATCGCCGCGGCGGCCTTTTGCGGCAGGTCGGTCTTTGGAAAGGCGCGCAGGGTAACAACCGCCTTGGCGCCGGTCTCTCGCAGGATCCCGGCGATCTGGTCGGCGTCGAGCAGCGGGTTGATCGGCGCCACGATGCCCGCCACCTGTGCCCCCAGCACGGCCAGGAAGGCTTCGGTGCAATTGGGCAGCAGGATCGCCACCACATCGGTTTCGCCGATGCCCAATCCGCGCAGCATGTTCGCGGTTTGCGCCACCTGCCCCTGCAGATCCGCCCAGCGCAGCGTTTCCGCCTGCGCCCCGGGGTCGGAAAACATCTGGAAGGTGAAGGCCGGGCGGTCCGGAACGCGCGCCGCGGTTTGCGACAGCAATTGCCAGACAGAGACGGGCACTCCGCGCGACTCCCACGGGGCTTCGTTCTGGATCCTGTCACGATCCACTGCGGTCGCGTAGGCGGCCATGGCTCCTCCCGGCTGGCAATCCTATCTCACGGGATCATGCGGCAGAAGTGCCCCGCCGCGCAAGCCACAGCCGGTCAGGCAATCATGAATGCGGTCGATCCAGAGCCCGTCAGTTTCCCGGTCGGGGCCCATCCGGCACCTGTCAAAGCCCCGCCGCACTCGCGGCAGCGAGGGGTCTATTCGGCGGCCAGCCCTTCGGTGAACTGCAGCCGGGCAAGCTTGGCGTACAATCCGTCTGCGGCGACGAGTTCGGCATGGGTTCCTTCCGCCACGATCTGCCCGCCGTCGAACACCAGGATCCGGTCGGCTTTCTTGACCGTGGCCAGCCGGTGCGCCACCACGATGGTCGTGCGCCCCTGGCTGAGGCTATCGACCGCCTGCTGCACCAGACGCTCGCTTTCAGCATCCAAGGCGCTGGTGGCTTCGTCCAGCAACAGGATCGGTGCGTCGCGCAGGATCGCGCGGGCGATGGCGATGCGCTGTTTCTGCCCGCCCGACAGCATCACGCCGCGCTCGCCCACATAGGATTCGTAGCCGTCGGGCAGCTTGGTCAGGAATTCATCGGCGGCGGCGGCACGGGCGGCGGCCTCCACCTCGGCATCGGTGGCGTTGGGGCGGCCAAAGCGGATGTTTTCGCGCGCCGTATCGGCAA
>CAYGRI010000181.1:0-6264 GCA_964352155.1 uncultured Maritimibacter sp.
CATCCAGGGCCTGCCAACGGACTCGCTGATCGCCGAATACGGGCCGGGGCAATACGAGATCAATTTTCACCACACCGACAACGTGTTGGAGGCGGCCGATACCGCCATCCTGTTCCGCCGTCTGGTGCGCGGCGTGGTCGGGCGGCATGACATGGAAGCCACTTTCATGGCCAAGCCCTATGCCGAACATCCCGGCAACGGCATGCATGTCCATGTCAGCGTCACCGGCCCCAATGGCAACATCTTTTCCCATGACGGCGAAGGCCTGTCGCCAGTTCTGGGCCATGCGGTTCAGGGCGTGCTGGCGACCATGCCCGACGCCCAGGCGCTGCTGGCGCCGCATCTCAATTCCCTGCGGCGCTTTGCCCCCGGCAGCTTTTCCCCGAACCGACCCGACTGGGGCTACGACCATCGCGGCGCGGCGGTGCGGCTGCCCGAAGCCAACGGCCCGGCGGCGCGGCTGGAGCACCGGATCGCCGGGGCCGATTGCAATCCTTACCTCGCCATCACGGCGATCCTGGGCGGCGTTCTGTTCGGCCTCGACAGCAAGGTGCCGCCGCCTCTACCGCTCGACAATCCCATCGCGCAGATCCCCGCACCCCTGGCCCATGACTGGCGCCGCGCGGTGGATCTGTTCGCGAAATCGGCCTTTGTCACCGATATTCTGGGCGCACGGTTCCAGCACATCTTTGCCACGCTGAAATACGACGAGATCGTCAAGCTGACCTCCGAGATCACCGAAGTGGAATACCGGATGTATCTGGGGCGCCTGTAGCGCGCGCCACGCCAATTCGACGTCCTGTCAAAGTAAACCCACCCGTGCGTAGCAAACCCTGCCTTGGCCCGGCATGCAGAGGCGCGCCACCAATCGGGTGCGGCTCGCGTCAAAGGGTTCTGAATTTCTTCGAAGGCGGCCACAGCCCGGGGTGCGTTCTGGGGCGCGTTACCGGGCGCGGGGACGTGGGCAGAAAGCCTGGCCCGGTCCGCATCCAGCCCGCTCCCGTCGTCCCGCTACTGGGCATCACCGAACGCGCCGCCCTCTTCCGAGGGCTCTGCAGGCACATAATCCTCAACCGTTTCATAGGGATAGGCGCGGGACAATGCCAGCGGATCGCGCAGGATCTTCGGCTTGCGCAGTTCCAGTTCGTTCTGGAAGCCGGGGGCGGACCAGCCCTTGCCCGCCGCAACCTGCAATTGCGCCCACGCCAGCGCATATTCGCGGTAGCTCCCGGCCAGGCCCAGCCGGTCATTGGCAAAGCGGATCTCGGCATCCAGCAATTCGGTCAGTGTCGTCTCGCGCGCCCGGTACCCAGCCCGCGACAATTCCAGCACCCGCTTGGAATAGACCAGCGCCTCTTCCTCGGCATCCACCTGGCGTTTGAGGTGATAGCTGTTGGACAGCGCCGTCTCGACCTCTTCCACCGCGTCGCGCACCGCCTGCCGCCAAGACAGTTCCGCCTGCTTGGCGCGGGACACGGCAACGCGGCGGTTCGCGTCGATCAGACCCCGGTTCAACACCGGAATGTTAACCTGCGGGCCAAATCCCCAGGACCGCCTTGTCCCGAAATCGGTGTTGTTGAACCCGACAGAGCCGGACAGCGTGACCGAGGGATAAAGCTCTGCCGTGGCGACGCCGACCTGCGCCACGGCGGCGGCCAGCGAGCGTTCGGCCACGCCCAGATCAGGCCGGTTTCGCAGCAGATTGGCGGGCACGCCCGCGCCCTCGAACCCAAGGGGGCGGGGCTGTTTGAACCCGCTGCCCATCTCTTGCATCAGACGCGCCGCCGGTTCCGACAGCAGGGCGCCCAGACGGATCACATTGACTTCGAACCCCGCCTCCAGCGAGGGCAGCGCGGCCTCCGCCGATTTCAGCAGCGCGCGGGCCTGTTCCACGTCAAGCTGGGTCGCCGCCCCGGCCTGACGCAATTGCTGCACCAGACCGACAAGCTGGCGGCGACCGTTGATCGTGGTCTGTGTGATCTCGGCCGCCGTCTGGAAGTAGCGCGCGCGGATATAGGCGTCCGTCACCTCGGACAGCAGGGCCATGCGGACCACGCCCACATCGAACTGCGCCGCCTCGTAATTCGCCAAGGCCCCCTCGCGGGCCCGCGCCTGACCGCCGAACATGTCCAGCACCAGCCGCGCGCCAAAGCGCGATGTGTCTGTCCGGCTGGCGGAGCCATTGGTCTCGGTCCACTCCCGCGACAGGCTGAGCGAGTCGCCTACGGAGGCATTGATCCCGGTCTGCCCGACCGCGGCTTCGGCCTGGCGGATCCTCTCGTAGGCGGCGGCGAGCGACAGGTTCTGGGCATTCCCGCGCTGCACGTAATGGGCGAGCAGCGGGTCGTTCAACTTCAGCCACCAAAGCTCCGCCGCGGCGTTGAACAACGACGAGTCGCCCGCCCGCAGGAAGCGGGCCGGCAATTCGGCCCCTGGCGTCGTATAGTCCGGACCGACCGTACAAGACGACAAGGCGGCGATTGCCACCACGAATGCTGCTCTTTTCATAAACCTGCCAGGCGTTTTTTTGGTTTTGCAAACAGCATACACGCCCGGCCCGAAGGCACCAAACCGACAGCCGAGCTGCGGCGCAGAATGCCCGGCCCGTGTCACAAATCGAACACGCGACCGGACCGCGCCCGCCACAATTCCGCCGTTTCGACGCCAAAAAGCAACGTATGTGCAACAACATTACATGCGATGACCAAAGCCGATTCACATCGCCGGCGGGCTGCTTTACATCGGTAAAAAACAAGCGGGGCAGACATGCGCATACTCATCACCAACGACGACGGCATAAATGCGCCGGGTCTTCGGGTGCTTGAGGAGATCGCACGCGCGCTTGTGGGCGACGCGGGCGAGTTGTGGACGGTGGCGCCCGCCTTTGAACAATCGGGGGTTGCGCACCGGATCAGCTACACCCACCCGATGATGGTGGCAGAGCTTGGCCCGCGCCGCTTCGCCGCCGAAGGCTCCCCCGCCGATTGCGTGCTGGCCGGGATCTATGACGTGATGGACGGCCCGCCCGATCTGGTGCTGTCCGGCGTCAACCGGGGCAACAACGCGGCCGAGAACACTCTGTATTCTGGCACCATCGGCGCCGCGATAGAGGCCGCGCTGCAAGGCGTGCGCGCCATTGCGCTCAGCCAGTTCTATGGCCCCGACAACCGCGACCTGGACAATCAATACGAGGCGGCCTCTGCCTATGGCGCCTCGGTTATCCGGTCGCTGCTGGACAGCGCGACCTGGGACGGCGACGAATATTCGGTGTTCTACAACGTGAACTTTCCGCCCTGCCCCGCCACGGCGGTCAAGGGCGTGATGGCCACGAGGCAGGGCCGGCGGCCTGGCGTGAACTTCAGCACCGAGCCGCACAACTCACCGTCTGGACGCCGCTTTGTCTGGATCAAGGGCGGCGCGCAGCAAGTGCCGACGGGGCCGGGCACCGACAATCAGGCGAATCTGGACGGCTATGTCTCGGTCACGCCGCTGCGCTGCGATATGACGGCACATGATACACTGGACGAACTGAGGGCAACTTTGGGATGATGGGGCTGGCAGACAACATGACACTGGATGCCGAACGTCTGATGCAGTTTCTGTTCGCCCTGCGCTCGCATGGGGTGACGGACAAACGCGTGCTCGAGGCGATGGAGCGGATCGACCGGGGCGCCTTTGTGCGCGGCCATTTCGCCGAGCGCGCCTATGACGATCTGCCTCTGCCGATCGCCTGCGGTCAGACCATCAGCCAGCCGACCATCGTCGCCATGATGACCCAGGCGCTGAATGTGACCCCCCGCGACAAGGTGCTGGAGGTGGGCACGGGCTCTGGCTATCAGGCCGCGATTCTCAGCCAGCTCGCCCGCCGCGTCTATACGGTCGAGCGTCACCGCCCGCTGGTGACCGAGGCGCGCAAGGTCTTTGCCCGCTTCGATCTGACCAATATCACGGCGATTGTCGGCGATGGCTCCTTTGGCCTGCCCGACCAGGCGCCGTTTGACCGCATCGCGGTGACAGCCGCCGCCGAGGATCCGCCCGGCCCCCTCTTGGCGCAACTGCGGGTTGGCGGTATCATGGTGGTGCCGGTCGGCCAGTCCGACACGGTGCAACACCTTATAAAAGTGACGAAAACCGACGCCGGGCTGGAGTATGAAGAGCTTGCGCCGGTGCGATTTGTGCCCCTGGTAGAGGGGCTGGGACAGGAATGAACAGCACGGCACCGGGAGACAACGGGCCTGCGAGGGGACGAGGTATGGCAAAAATTCGCCGATCGGGGGCTGCATTGCTGCTGTCCTGCAGCCTTTTCACACTTTCCGCCTGCTCAGGCGATTTCGACGTCGACATGCGAGACATGAGCGGCGCCGATTTCGACACCACGGGCGCCGCGCGCCTGGCCACCGAAGACCGGCCGGAACCCGATGACCGTGGCGTGATCAGCTATCCCAACTTTCAGGTGGCCCTGGCCACGCGGGGCGACACGGTGGAAAAGATCGCCGCGCGGCTTGGCTTCGATCCGGATGAGCTGGCCGATTACAACGGCATCGACAAGAACGTGCCCCTGCGCACCGGCGAAGTGATCGCCCTGCCCCGCGCCGCCGCTGCTACCGCGCCGAACGCGGACACGACCGATCTTGCCGCCCTGGCCACCGGCGCGCTGGACCGGGCCGACACGTCGCGACCGCCACGCAGCCGCACCGAAGTCAGCACCACCACGCTGGAGCCGGAACCGGTCGCCTCCCCTGCCCCTGTCGTGGCCGACAGCGAAGAACCCGTGCGCCACAAGGTCAAGCGCGGCGAGACGGCCTATTCGATCTCGCGCCTTTACCGCGTCTCTGTACGGGCCTTGGCGGATTGGAACGGGCTGGGCTCCAACATGGCGATCCGCGAGGGGCAATTCCTGTTGATCCCCGTCGCCTTGGCCAACCAGCCCAACGATCCGACCCGCGACATCGACATGACATCAGTTCCCGGCGCCGGAACGCGCACCCCCGAACCTCCCAGCGCGTCGCAGCCGCTGCCCGAAGAGGTGGAGGTGGCCTCTGTCGCGCCGCCGCCGTCGCCAAAACTCAGCGAAGAGCGCACCGAAGCCTCCAACGCGCGGATGCAGATGCCGGTCAAGGGCGCTATCATCCGGCCCTATTCCAAGGGCACGAACGACGGGATCGACATCGCCGCGCCCGCGGGCACGAAGGTGCTGGCCGCGGATGACGGCACGGTCGCCGCGATCACCCGCGACACCGATGAGGTGCCGATCCTGGTGCTGCGCCATGCCAACGACATGCTGACGGTCTACGCGAACATCCAGAACATCGCGGTGGCCAAGGGCGACAAGATCTCGCGCGGGCAGACCGTGGCAGAGGTGCGCGACAGCACCCCGTCCTTCCTGCATTTCGAGGTCCGAAAGGGCTTTGACAGCGTCGATCCGGTGCCCTTCGTCAACTGACCCGTCAGGGCGCGCCCGAAGAATGCCGCGCCCGACCGGATGCGCACAGGTCCTGCCGGGTTCGGTCCCGTCGGTTGTGCGCGCCTTTACAGCGCCACGCCGCGCCGCCCGGCCAGATCCGTGAAATACTGCCAGGCCACCCGCCCCGACCGCGCGCCGCGTGTGGCCTGCCATTCGATCGCCTCGGCGCGCAGATCGGTATCCGAGATCTCGACCCCATGGGCATCGCAATAACCCCGGATCATCGCCAGATACTCGTCCTGGGTGCAGGGGTGAAAGCCCAGCCACAGCCCGAACCGATCCGACAGCGACACCTTTTCCTCGGTCGCCTCGCTGGGGGAAATGGCGGTGGAGCGTTCGTTCTCGATCATGTCGCGTGGCATCAGATGGCGCCGGTTGGAGGTGGCGTAGAACACCACATTGTCCGGCCGCCCCTCGATCCCGCCATCCAGCACCGCCTTGAGCGATTTGTAATGCTGATCGTCATGGGAAAACGACAGATCGTCGCAGAATAGCACAAATCGCGCATCCGAAGCGCGCAGCAGCGACAAAAGCCGCCCGACACTGGGCAGATCCTCGCGCTGTAGCTCGACGATCTTCAACGCTTCGCCCCGCGCCAGAACATCGGCATGGATCGCTTTGACAAGGCTGGATTTTCCCATGCCTCGCGCACCCCACAAAAGAGCGTTGTTTGCCGCCAGCCCGTGCGCGAATTGCAGCGTGTTGGCCAACAGCGTGTCACGCGACCGGTCGATCCCTACCAGCAAGGGCAGATCCACCCGGTTGACCTGCGGCACCGGCTCCAGCCGGTCCGGGGACAC
>CAYGRI010000181.1:6274-10511 GCA_964352155.1 uncultured Maritimibacter sp.
TCGAAATCTGGCGCCTCCATCGGCGGAGGCGCCATCCGGTCCAGTGCGTCGGCGATCCGGCGCAACGCGTCCTCCGTCAAGACTTCGGCTCCGGCGCGTCGTCCTCCAGATCGTCGTACATGTCGTCGTAGCTTTCGTTCTCTCCCAGGATGCCCTCTTCGCGCAGCCGCTGGTCGCGTTTGCGCTCCACCCGTTTCACCAGTTGGATCGAGATCTCGTAAAGGCCATAAACGACCACGAACAGGATCACCTGAGTGATCACATCCGGCGGGGTCACCAGCGCGGCGAGCAGCAGGATCGCCACGACAGCATATTTGCGCACATCCGCCAGACCGCGGGACGAGACCAGCCCGGCCTTTCCCATCAGCGTCAGCAGAACCGGCAACTGAAAGCACAGACCGAAGGCGAGGATGAACTTGATCGTCAGCGCCAGATATTCCTCGGCAGAGCCCTGGAAGACCACGCTGAGCGTGTCCTGGCCGACGACGGCCTCGCCTTCGGCGCCGAATTGCTGGAAGCCCAGGAAGAAGTCATAGGCCAGCGGCGTGACCACGTAGAACGCAAAGGCCGCGCCCAGCATGAACATGAAGGGCGAGGCGACCAAGAAGGGCAAGAACGCCCCCTTTTCAGACCGGTAGAGGCCGGGGGCCACAAAGCGCCACATCTGGAAGGCGATCAGCGGGAAGGCCAGGATGAACCCGCCCAGCAGCGACACCTTGATCGCGACAAAGAAACCTTCCTGCGGCTTGATGAAGATCAGATCGCAATCCTGCCCGCTGGCCGCCAGCACCTGGCAAAGGGGCGCGGTCAGAAAGTTGAAGATCGGCGTGGCCACGGTGAAACAGATCACCATGCCCACGATGAAGCCCAGAACGGATTTGATCAGCCGGTTGCGCAGTTCGGCCAGATGCTCGATCAGCGGTGCGGAGGAGCCTTCGATATCGTCGTCGTCGGTGGCGGTCATGCCGTCTTGTCTCCTGCCGGGGTCTGTGTGCCGGGCTCGGGCGCCTGGCCGGCCGCCTTGTCAAGGTTCGGCGCCGCGCTGGCGGCCTTGGGTTCTGTCGGCGTCGCGCTTGGCGTCGAGTTGGGCGCGGGTGGCGTTGTCCGCCCCCGCTCGGCCGGCTTGCCCTTGGACCCTGGCGTCCATTTCTCGAACTTGTCGGCGGCCGCGTTCAGCTTGTCGAGGCCCATGGACTTGGCCGAGGTCGCCGATTTGAGATCGTTGGCCATGTCCTTGACGCCCGCCTCATCGGCGGCTTCGTTCATGGCGCGCTGGAACTCGCGCGCCATGCCCTTCATCTTGCCGGTGAAACGCCCCAGCGTCCGGAACATACCCGGCAGATCCTTGGGACCCACAACGATCAGCGCGACCACGCCAATTAGCAAAAGTTCGGTCCAACCAAGGTCAAACATGGCTCAGCGCTCCTTGCCCGCGGGACATCCGGCTTAGACCTTGTCCTTGTTTTCCTCGTTCGGGGTAATGTCGCGCGCCTCGGCGGTGCTGTTTTCCAGCTCCTCCTTGCTGTCGCTCACGCCCTTCTTGAAGGCAGTAATCCCCTTGCCGACTTCGCCCATGAGCGACGAGATCTTGCCCCGCCCGAACAGGACCAACACAACGACAGCGATCAGCAGAAGGCCCGGCAGGCCGATATTGTTCAGCATCTTATTCTCCATTGGCTGGCCGCTCTCTGGCGGCCGGTCGGAAATCACTGATCGTATGTATGGGCATTGCGCGCGGCATGGAAGCGGCAAAGCTCTGCGCCGCGGCAATTCCACCGCCCGCCCCCGTCCGGGCCCGGCAGCGGGCGCCCGACGATTGCGCTCCTGACAGGTTTTTGTCAGTTATAGCGCTTCTTGTCCCAAGCTCGCACGAATCAAACAATGCGCCGCAACGACCGTCTGTACCGGCTGATCCAGATCCTGCGCGACGGGCGGGTGCATCAGGCGCGTGACATGGCCCGCACAACGGGCGTCAGCGAGCGGACGATCTATCGTGACATGGACATTCTGGTGGCCTCCGGCGTGCCGGTGCTGGGAGAGCGGGGTCTGGGCTACCGGATGACCGCGCCGGTGACCCTGCCGCCGCTGAACCTTACGCTGGCGGAGCTCGAAGCGCTGCACCTGGGCCTGGCCGCCGTGGCCGGTGGCGGCGACGAGGATCTGCGCGAGGCCGCCCGCAGCCTGTCGGCCCAGATCGACGCGGCCCTGCCCGAAGACCGCAGCGGCCCCTCGGCGGGCTGGGGGTTTGCGGTCTATCCCTTCGCCGATGCCGCCGCCGGGTTCCGCCACATGCCCACGATCCGCTCCGCGATCCGGGCGCGCCAGAAACTGGCTGTCGAAAGCGACGAGACCTCGGGCCGCCGGGTGATCCGCCCGCTGAAGCTGGACTATTGGGGCCGGGTCTGGACGGTCACCTGCTGGTGCGAGACCAGATCAGACTTCGCCACCCTGCGGATCGACCGGATCGACCGGCTCACCGTGCTACCGGCGCTGTTTATCGAGGAAAAGGGCAAGAGCCTCGCCGATTTCCAGCCGGGACCGACGGGCTGACCGCCCCCAAGCCGGGGGCCATCCAGGCGCGGTGCCAGGTCGCCCCCCCCCAAGACCAGATCAAACGGCCCCCCGTTTGCCCCCTGCCGCGACCCGGCGGTCTCCTCGCGCCCCGGACCGGACGCGACGCGCCCTAGCGGCGCACCGGAAAGACGAAACACCGGTCCCGCCGCACCGTCAGCCAGAGCGCAACCCCAGGCGCAGGCAGGAATACATTCGGTACGGTCGCCTTGAGGATTGACTGATCGTGATCCATCCGGAATTCCACCAGGCTCTCGGACCCCATGAACCGAGACCGCAGCACCACGCCGCGCGCCGGAACCCCGTCCCGGGCGGTGGGCAAGGGCCCCTTGCCGCTGCGGTCAAAGTCGATCTTCAGATGCTGCGGGCGAAACACGATCTCTACATCCGTGCCATCCGGAATCCCCGGCGCCAGGAAGCGGCCAAAGGGCGTGTCCGTCAGCGCCCCCTGCACATTGCCCCGGATCACATTGACATCGCTGAAGAAGGCCGCCGCCTCCCGATCCGCGGGGGCGTTGTAGACGTTGTAAGGCGCACCGAGCTGCACGATCCGCCCGGCCCGCATCAGCGCGATCTCATCCGCCATTCGCATCGCCTCTTCCGGCTCATGGGTGACCAGAAGGACGGCGGCGCCCTCTTCCTTCAGGATCTCCAACGTCTCGTCGCGGATCCCGTCGCGCAGCCGGTTGTCGAGCCCCGAAAACGGCTCGTCCATCAGCATCACCTTAGGCCGGGGCGCGACAGCCCGCGCCAGCGCCACCCGCTGCTGTTCCCCGCCCGAGAGTTCGTGGGGAAAATGGTCGATATGCTGCGCCAGATGCACCCGCTCCAGCAAGGACTCGACCCGCCGCCGCTTGTCTTTCCGGCTGCCCCCCAGCCCGAACGACACATTGTCCGCCACCGACATATGCGGAAACAGCGCGAAATCCTGAAACATCAGACCGATCGAGCGCCGCTCCGGCGGCACCCGAGCGACCGTGTCACACACCAGCGCCCCGTCGACAAAGATCTCGCCGGAATCCTGCATGTCCACCCCGGCGATGCAGCGCAAGGTGGTGGATTTGCCGCAGCCAGAGGGGCCCAGCAGACAGGTCACCTGCCCCGGCATCACCGACAGCGACACATCGTCCACCACCGTCCGTCCGCCGAACCGACGCTCCAGATGCGAGATTTCCAGCCGCGGCGGGGTTTTGGTCACGGGCAGGCCCTTAATTTCCGATAAAATCCGTAAGACTTCTGGCAGATAGCAATCCCGAGCCCCGCAGACAAGTGCCTCGCAGACCGGCCCGCAGGCCTCCAACGGCCCCGGAGGCGGGGCGCGGGGTGGGCGCGACCCGGCTCCGGAGCCGTTGGGGGCCCTCTTCGGGGCCGTCCGCGCCAGCGGCCGCTACAGGGTCGTATTCACCCCACCGCCATCCAGGAGCAGGTTCTGCCCCACGATGAACCCGGCATGCACCGAACACAGAAACGCACAGGTCGCGCCGAATTCCTCGATCGTGCCATAGCGCCGCGCCGGTATCGTGGCCGACCGCGCCGCCCGCGCAGCGTCCAAAGAGATCCCCTTGGCCTCGGCCACCGGCCCGTCCAGCGCATTGGCCCGGTCCGTGGCATGGATCCCCGGCAGCAGGTTGTTGATGGTCACGCCCGACGGCGCCACCTGCCGCGC
>CAYGRI010000182.1:0-10500 GCA_964352155.1 uncultured Maritimibacter sp.
CCTGTATGCCGCGCGGGGGGTGGCGGTGGGGGCGGCATTGTCGCAGGCGCCTCTTGCCACGGGCTGGTTCTTTCTGAAAGTGTCCGGCAGTGCTGCGGTGGCCTGGGTGCCGGTTCTGGCGCTGGCATGGTTCGGGCTGGCGCAGCGGGTCGAGAAGCGCAAAGGTGAGGACGCCATGCGAAAGGGTCGCAGATGATGGTTTGGAAACAGCGCGAGACCTCCCAAAAGACCGGCTCGACTCTGATATCAGTTCTCATCTTGGGGCTCGGTCTGTTGAGTGTGGAAACCGCGAAGGCAGAGCCGTGGCCACCGTATCGTGGTATGTTCATTGGTCCCGAGATTGGAGATATATTGACATACCACTGTAAAAAAGGATCTCCGGGTGAGATTCTCTGTCTCTTGAATAACCTCACATTTGAAAAGTCGATGCTTACTGGAGTTTGCTCTGTTCAAAGCTATCAATTCGAGCGCACTTTTGTCGCCACAAAATCAGGAGATTGGACGGCTTCAGACGTTCCAAGCGGACCGTGTCTGATCGAGGATAAAAGCAGGTTCATTCATATTCGAGGGAAGGGTCCTCTTTCGGTGTATAATTTTGAGTCTCGAAGAGAGGTCAATGACAAGACGAATACGGATTTCCTTCCTTGCGGTGAGTTAACCGAGGAGTCTGTCCTCTACCGATGGGATCAAGGCGCGGTTTTTAAGGGCTGTGTTTTCTTTGACTGGAGGTGAGCGCAAATGAGACGCCTGATTGAAAAAGGCCTGATGTTCGGGAACCTCGTCGAGGTGGACACACCCGCGCTGGTGGACCGCTACAACCGCGCGCTGAAGCATCTGACCGGCAGGACCACCGCACTGACCGATTTTCACGTGGATATCTCGGGCTACAGCCCCGAGATCGGGCATGAGCTGGGCGATGACCTCTATCTCAACCCCAATGGCTGCAACCGGCAGTTCATCCTGCTCACGACCGAGCAGAAGTCGGCGCCGCTGCTGAACGCGATGTTTTCGTTCTCGCGCTGGATCATCAAGGATTTCATCGAAGGGAACGAATCAAAGCTGTTCGCGCTGCTGACCCGCGATGCGGTGGCTGGAGAGCTGCTGAACTCGGTCATCGACATGACCACGGCGGGCCGGTTGTTCGACATCAAACGGATCTCTGTCGAGGCGGATACGACCGGCGGCGATGTACGCAACGCGCGCGAGTTGCAAGACAAGATAGAGCGGTTTCGCAACGAGGACGACGCCTGGTGGGACGACGTGCTGATCGCCGAGATGATCGGTCTGGCCAAGCAGACCGGGGATGTGACGCGCAACCCGGTGGATCTGAAGGCGTTCAGCCTGGAGGTGCCGGATTTCTGGACGGCGCATTTCGGCGGGATGTATGTCTTTCGCGGGGTAGAGCATCAGGCGGCGATCACTTCGGGTGACAAGGCGGCGCTGGGCGCGTTGCCGATCCAGTTCACTCTGGCCGCGAACGAGCCGAACCGGATTGCCAAGTTCTTTGAGTTGAACGGATTGGTCGAGCCCATCGTCAAGGCGCGGGGCATCGACGGGGCGGCGATCCTGCGGCAGAAGATGGATTTCATTCTGGTCGAGGTCGCGGCGACGCTGGGCCACGACCTGTCTGGCGCGACCCGCCGCGATCTGAGGATCCTGGCCCGCCAGTTGGGGTCGGCCTTGCCCGATGCCTATCACGGGTTGGCGGCACTCTTGCGCTGGGCCGAGGGCGGAGGCGACTGGCCCCGGATCGCGTCGGATCATCCGGCCTATTTCTATACGTTGCGCGCCACCGCCGGTCCGCAGCGCGATCTTGTGAACCAGTTGCTGGCCCAGCTTACGCAGCTGGACGTGCGGCAGTTGTTCATCTGCCACAAGGAGCTGTTTTACAGCCTGTATCGCAGCTGGGGCGATGAAAAGCGCGAATATGTGGCCGAGTTCCTGGCCACGGAATATCAGGTGGACAAGGCCGGCACCCGCGCGGCACTCTTTGGCCACGAGCCGGGCATGGAAGAACCGGCGCCGCCTCCGGTGACGGCGCCGCCCCCCCGGCAAGACCGCATTTCGGCGGTGGGCCCCTGGGGCGCGGTGCGACGGAGGTAAGTGATGGGATTGGTGCGGCTTGCGATTTTCGGCTTCATTGCGCTGAGCGTGATCTACGCTATGGTCTGGCTGTATTCCCGGTCGGTCCGGCGCGAAAAGCTGGAGAAGGCCTGGGATGCGGACAACCCCGATGGCGATCTCGCCGCCCGGGCAGACTTTGTGGAGCAGGGCATGGCGGCCTATCATTCCTCGATCCGGCCCAAGCTGATTCTGCTGGTTTACATCATTCCGACAGCGCTGGTGATTGCGGTGCTGGTCGTCACAAACTGGAACTGAGGCCCGCCCATGCGTTACATCATCTGGTTCTTTCGCCTCGTTGTTTTCGTTATCCTGTTCGGGCTTCTGGATTACGTGCTGCCGCAGCATGATGTTGCACGGATCTCTGCCACCGAAGTGATCCGGATGGATTTCTCGTCTTACAACCGGCTGTTCTATGCTCAAAGCGACAGCGGAACGTCAGAGATGCCGACGCGCGATGTGCGGCTGATCAATACGGTGCGCAAGAAGACCTATCTTCTGGGGTTCATTCGGCGCGATGCCGAGGGGGTTCTGGTTTACCGCAACGAGGATACAGGTTGGATCTGGCCGCCCTATTTCAAGTTCGACAGTTCGGATCTGCAGGCGGAGGCGAGCCAATACACCTCTACCAATGCCGATCCGCAATGGGTGGTGATCACGCATTATGGCTGGCGCAACCGGTTCCTGACGATCTATCCCAATGCCATCGGCATCCGACCCGTGGACGGGCCGGATGTGACGGTGATCCCCTGGTTCAACATCTTCTTCTTTGTTTTCGTGGGGGCGGCCTTGCTGTTCATCCGGGCGATGTGGATGCAGTTCCGCGAGCGCTCTATCGATCCCGCCCTGGCGCGGGCGGGGGACGTGATCGACCGGGCGGATGCGCGGTTCGACGACACCCGTGGGAGATTCAGCAAATGGCTGGACAGCTGGCGCAGCAAACGCCGGCGCTGACGGCTGTAAAGCGGAGCCGCTGCGCGGCAAGATCCTTGTCTCCTCCAGCGCCTGTGGCGCTGTCGTCGGGTGGGCGCTCCTTGCGGTCTCGGGCTCCTGTGTTGGCCAAGGCGCCGCTTTTGGGGCTATTTCTGCGTGACCTTGCGCAGCCGGTAGATGCCTTCGGGCAGGTTCAGGGCTGCGGAGAGGTCGCGCAATTGCGCCATTGAAAGGCTGATCTTTTCGACCTGGTCGGTGCGTGGATTGAGTTGTTCGATTGTAACCACGTCGTCAAAGGCGTTGATGATCACATCTTCCTGCAGATGCGTGCTGCCCTCGTCTACAAGGGTAACGATTGTGGCGTCGAAATCGTGCTCTATGGTGAACATGCTGGGACCGTACCGCGCCTGCCCGGGAATGCAAGGACTTGATCAGGATCAAGGTGGAGGACCGCCGCATGGTCAAGTCTGGCGGGAGAACGCGGGACATCAGGAGCACCAGCATGGGCAATCGACTGCAAGACGCGAAGACCACCTGTCTGATGCAAGGCATGATGGAGGTGCTGGGGACCAGCGCGGCTCGTGTCGAGACGAAAGTGGGGCCCGAGCGCCTGCGTGAGATGGCGTCTACCTGCGACGCCTGTACCCGGAAAGACGATTGCGTGCGCTGGCTTGTCGCGCCTTTGGATGGGCCGCGCCAGGCACCGTCCTTCTGTCTGAACGGCGAGGCGCTGGACTTCCTGGCGACCTGAGCCAACGCGGCATGGGGCGCAGTCGGGGGCGCCAGTGCCAAGCGACCGACCGGACCCTCACGATCCGCCGGTGCGGAAGGCCTTGCGCCTATGGAAATTTCTTGCCCAATGGTGAACGGATGATGTCGGGGGTGGCGTTCGCGGCCCCGGGTCTTGGTGCCTGGCATTTTGCCTTGCACCGGCATCGGGGAGAAAGCCATTTACCGGCGGGTTGCAGAGATTGCGCAAGGGAGACAGAACATGATCAAGGAATTCAAGGAGTTCATCAACCGAGGCAATGTCATGGACCTTGCCGTCGGTATCATTATCGGAGCTGCGTTCACGGCGATTGTCGGGTCTTTGGTGGAGGATCTGATCAATCCGCTGATCGGGATCTTCCTGGGGGGAATCGATTTCAACGGTCTGACGCTGGCCATCGGTGAGGCGAAATTCACCTATGGCCGGTTCATCATGGCCGTGATCAACTTTCTGATCATTGCGTTCGTGGTCTTCCTGCTGGTGAAGGCTATGAACCGGATCATGCCGAAACCGGAGCCCGCGCCCGAGGCGCCCGCCGGGCCGACCGAGCTCGAGGTCCTGCTGGAAATCAGGGACAGCCTGAAGCGCTAAGGGTATGCCGCGAAAGCGGAAACGCATTGTTTCCCACAAACGGCTTTGGCAGGTGGGAGGCTGTGCTAGCCTGCCTGCCGCCGAATGGTTGGAGAAGCTGGCATGAAGCGTATCGTATTTGGAATTTGTTCTGTTCTTCTGACAGGATCCGCCACGTTTGCGGGACAAGCGGTTCTGATCGGGTCCACCGCGTTTCGGGCGGGACCGGACCCGCACTACGAAGTGCTCAGCAGCGCCGCCGCCGGAATGCGCGTGGAAACGCTGTCGGGGACACTGGGCTGGACGCTGGTGCGGGCCTCGAACGGCGCATCGGGCTGGGTGCCGAATGCGCGGCTGGGCGCCCCTGGCCGCTATGACGCTGCTCCGTTGGAGCGGACGGTGGTCGATGTCGAAAAGTATACGTCGGTCGTCTGGACAGGGGACAGCGGCCTGAACCTGCGGGCCGGTCCCGGGGCGTCTTTCGAGGTGCTTGCGACGATGAACCGGGGCGACTGGGTGGCGGTGACGGCGGAGTCGGGACATTGGGCGCGGGTCGAGCATCAATCCGGCGCAACCGGATGGGCCTATCGGGCGTATCTGACGCGGTAAGGCGCGATCGGCGGGGGGAGGGCGGTCGCGTCGGGTGACGCTCCCGCCCCGGAGGTCAGAGTTTCAGGGCCAGGGACGGCGCCAGGACGTCCATTTCCAACGCGCGCCCCACCGGATAGCTGGTCAGCCGCCCGGCGTGGATGTTTAGCCCTTCCAGCAGATGCGGGTCGTCCTCGCAGGCCTTGTGCCAGCCTTTGTCGGCAAGCGCCAGCATGAAGGGCATCGTGGCATTCCCCAGCGCGATGGTGGCGGTGCGGGCCACCGCGCCGGGCATGTTGGCCACGCAATAGTGCAAGATCCCGTCCACCTCGTAGATCGGATCCTGATGGGTCGTGGCGCGTGACGTCTCAAAGCAACCGCCCTGATCGATGGCGACGTCGACAATGGCCGCGCCCGGTTTCATGTCGGACAATTGCGCCCGAGAGACCAGCTTTGGCGCCGCAGCTCCGGCGACCAGAACCGCGCCAATGACCATATCCGCTGCGGCCACCAGCTCTGCCGTCGCGCCGGCGGAGGCATAGCGGGTGTGAAAGACGCCCCCGAAGACATCGTCGAGATAGCGCAGCCGCGCCAGCGACCGGTCGAGCACGGTGACATCCGCGCCCATTCCGGCGGCCACGCGCGCCGCGTGGGTCCCCACAACGCCGCCGCCGATGACGACGATCTGCGCGGGCTGTACCCCGGGCACCCCGCCCAGCAGCACGCCGCGGCCGCCATTGGCTTTTTGCAGCGTCCAGGCGCCCACCTGCGGCGCCAGCTTGCCTGCAACCTCGGACATCGGCGCCAGCAGGGGCAAGCCCCCGCTGCGGTCCGTAACGGTCTCGTAGGCGATGCAGGTGGCCCCAGAGGCCAGCAGATCCGTGGTTTGCGGACGGTCCGGCGCCAGGTGAAGATAGGTGAACAGAACCTGCCCCTCGCGCAGCATGGCCCGCTCACCCGCCTGCGGTTCCTTGACTTTCACGATCATGTCGGCGGCGGCAAAGACGGCGCCAGCATCCGCGGCGATCTCGGCCCCGGCGGCAACGTAATTCTCATCGGCAAAGCCTGCACCGCTGCCAGCGCCCGTCTCGACCAGCACTGTATGCCCATGCGCCACAGCCTCGCGCGCGGCGTTGGGGGTCAGGCCGACCCTGAACTCTTGCGGTTTGATTTCCTTGGGGCAACCGATCTTCATGTGTTCCTCCTGCGATCTGGCGGTATCATCCACCGTTCGATGCGCAATTGCTTGGAAATATCGCTCGCCATTCACGTGTATTTTGATGTATTATGCCGAAATTCCCCCCATTCCTCGAAGAAATGAGCGACATGATCCAGATTGACGAAACGGACCGTCGAATCCTCAATGCTCTGCAAAAGCGCGGCCGGATGTCAAATGCGGATCTGGCGGAGCGGGTGAACCTGTCGCCCTCGGCCTGCCACAGGCGGGTGCAGCGGCTGGAGACGGAGGGGATCATCGCCAATTATGTGGCGCTGCTGGATCCGCGCAAGCTGGATCGCCCGACGACAGTGTTCGTGGAGATCACCCTTTCCGGCCAGGCCGAGGATCTGCTGGATGCGTTCGAGCGCGAGGTCGCGCGCATCCCCGATCTGCTGGAATGCCATTTGATGGCGGGGACGGCGGATTACCTGCTGAAGGTCTCGGCGCGGGACACCGATGATTTCGCCCGGATCCATCGGCGGTATCTTGCGCGTTTGCCGGGGGTGGCGCGCATGCATTCGTCGTTCTCTCTGCGCACCGTCTGGCAAACAACCGCCTTGCCGCTCTGAGCCGGCGGTTGGCGTTCAGACACGGTTAACCACTCCGTCTTATAGGTGAGGCACGGTTAACATGGGGGGCGCAAGTTCGAATGGGTTTTGCTGTTTTTCCGGGTCCTGCAACCCTGGGCGGTCCATCTTGAACGGCATTGGCCAGCGTCGCCTGCGCGGGTTGCCTGACGCTTGTCATCGCGACGCCCTGACGCGGGGTGGGCAGGCTCTCTCGGGCCTGGGGCCGTGCCGCCGGGCCGACTTGCGGCATCGGAGGGCGGCAATGTCCCGGATCTGGCCCGCATCGCCTCTTTCCTGCGGGAAGGTCGCGTCTGGCGGAGAGCGTTGAATGTCGGAGGTCACAAAAGACTTTGAAGCGCGCCGCGAGTTTGCAGCAAAAGTCCTGATGGTCACGGCCTTAGGCGGGGTGCCTTTGACCACCGCCGCCGTCTTTCTCACCGGGTCGGACAATTACGCGGCCATCGCGATTGCCGGGGTTTTCGCCGTGCTGGGGGCGCTTGCCGTGCAGTTCGGCGGACCGATGGCGCGAATCGGGGTGGGTCAGGCGATTGTCGGCCAGGCGATTGCGCTGACGGCGGCCTTTGCGGGTCATCCATGGCAGATCGACATGCATATGACCTTCTTCGCGGCGCTGGCGGTGTTGGTCCCTTTGGTCGACATCCAGGCGCTTCTGTTCGCCACGGCGACGATTGCCATTCACCATCTGGGACTCAGCGCCTTTCTGCCAAGCTTTGTCTTTCCCACGACGGACATCCTGCTCAATATCCAGCGCTCCCTGATCCACGGGATGGCCCTGGCGGTTGAGGCCGCCGTGCTGTGCCTCGTGGCGCGGGACCGGACGCAGGTGAATGCCAGCGCGGAGGCGCAACATCAGTCGTTTCAGGCCGCCAAACAGGCGGATGAGGCGGCGCTGGAACAGGCGGAAAGCGCCCGCATCGCCTTGCAAACAAAGGCGGCCGAGGTACAGGCGGCCCGCGACTCCGCGGAGGCGGCATTGCAGCAGGCGCGGCAGGAGCAGGCAGAGGCGCAGGCGACTCAGGCCCGCCTGGAAGAGGCCCAGGCCCGGCAGGAAGAGGCGCGCCGCGAGATGAGCGAACGCGCGAACAAGGTGATCGAGGGGTTGAAGGTCGCGCTTCAGTCCTTGTCCGAGGGCAATCTGAACACCCGTGTCACAACCGAATTCGCCCCCGAATACGAACCGCTGCGCCAGGATTACAACGCCGCTATGGATCAGCTGCGCGACGCTTTGCGCAAGGTGGGCGGGTACACCGCGGACATCCGCAACGACGCGGCGCAGATCAGCGGCTCGTCCGAGGAACTCGCGGTCCGGACCGAACGCCAGGCCGCCATGCTGGAAGAGACGGCGGCGGCCCTGACCAGGCTGACCGCCTCCATCGACGAAGCCGCGTCCATGGCAGAGGCGGCCTCGGCCCATGCCGGCGAGGCGCAGAACAAAGCCAGCAACAGCGGCGAGATCGTCGAACGGACGGTGGCCGCCATGGGAGAGATCGAGGCGTCGTCCGGCAAGATCGAGCGGATCACCTCCGTCATCGACGATATCTCCTTTCAGACCAGTCTGTTGGCGCTTAATGCCGGGGTCGAGGCCGCGCGGGCCGGGGATGCAGGCCGTGGGTTTGCCGTCGTGGCCTCCGAAGTGCGGGCGCTGGCGCAGCGATCCTCAGAGGCGGCGCGTGAGATCAACGACCTGATCACGGCCTCCGGCCGCGCGGTGCAGCAGGGGGTGGCGCTTGTCGGCCAGACCGGCGACGCCTTGAAGGGCATTCTGGTCTCTGTCCAGGAAACCGCCGGGCGGATCGGCCGGATTGCGACCGAGGCGCGGGCGCAATCGGGCAACCTGGCGGAAATCACCTCGACCGCCAATGATCTCGACCGGGTCACCCAGCAGAACGCGGCAATGTTCGAAGAGACGACAGCCGCCGTCCAGTCGCTGAACTCTGGGGCGCAGGGGCTGTCCTCCGCCGTCGCGGATTTTGTGTTCGAAGATCTGGGCGACACTGCCCGCGTCGCAACTGCGCCAACATGGAGCTCGTCGCGGCGCCAATCCGCATGACATCGGCAGACGCGGCGAAAAAAGGGTGCGCGATGGCTGACGAAGGATCGAACCCGAGGTGCCGTATCCAAGGGCCGCGCAAAGGAGCAACGGCTTGCTGTGCGCAGGCACCCACCAGGCCCGGGCACACCTGCGTTGGCTTGGTTGTCCGTCGCGACACCGGTCAAGGACTCAAGAACAAGGGGCCCAAACAACGACAAACCCCCGAAGCATAGCCGCGGGGGTCGTCTGATCGGGGCCGAAGCCTCCAGTGTTCGGAACGTTACATCATTCCTTCGCGCTGCGCTTTTTTGCGCGCGAGCTTGCGGGCGCGGCGAATGGCCTCGGCCTTTTCGCGGGCACGCTTCTCGGACGGTTTCTCGAAGTGTTGCCGAAGCTTCATCTCGCGGAACACGCCCTCGCGCTGCAGCTTCTTTTTCAGGGCACGAAGGGCCTGATCGACATTGTTGTCACGAACGCTGACCTGCATGTAGGTGTCACCACCTTTCTAAGTTGAGGTTGCATGGAAGTGCAGGAGGTGGCCCTATAGCAAAGCCCGGCTACCTTGTCCACCGACGGTATCGGGAAAACACGGGAGATCCGAAATGGAAGCAACATCTGATCCGCTGCACCTGCGCGACGTTTTGCTGGAAGCGGCGATGGTTCATGTGGCCTTCGACGGCTGGACCGAGGCGACCTTTGCAGCGGCGGCCCGGGATGCGGGCATCGGGATCGAGGCCGCGCGCGACGCCTGCCCGCGCGGTGCGGTGGATCTGGCCGTGGCGTTTCACCGGCGGGGCGACGCGCAGATGGTTGGGCGGCTGCAAGCCGTTGATCTTGCAGTGATGCGGATCCGTGAAAAGGTGACCTTTGCGGTGCGGGTCCGGATCGAGGCCGCCAGTGACAGAGAGGCAGTGCGGCGTGGCACAACATTGTTCGCGCTGCCGCAGCATGCGACGGAGGGCGCCCGCCTGATCTGGGACACCGCCGATGCGATCTGGACCGCGCTGGGGGATCCGTCGGACGATATTAACTGGTACACCAAGCGGGTCACGCTCAGCGGGGTCTGTGGGGCTACCGTGCTGTATTGGCTGGGCGACACGTCCGAGGGGGATCAGGCGACGTGGGACTTCCTCGCCCGCCGGATCGAGGATGTTATGTGGATCGAAAAGGTCAAGGCGCAGGTTAATGGCAATCCGCTGCTGAAGCCGCTGATGGCCGGGCCGAACTGGCTGATGTCGCGGGTCAAGGCCCCGGTGCGGACCAACCCGGCAGAGATGCCGGGCTATTGGGGCGGATCACGCTAGCCGGGCCACCGCGAACGCGCCACCTGGGGGCCGGGCAAGACGGAATGGGACGACCGGAGGGGACGGAATGACCGATACAATGACGGTGGTGGAGATTTCGGCCCCGGGCGGACCGGATGTCTTGCGCCCGGCGACGCGGCCGCGACCGGTGCCGGGGCAGGGCGAGATCCTGATCCAGGTGGCCTTTGCCGGGGTTAACCGCCCGGATGCCTTGCAGCGCGCCGGCAATTACGCGCCGCCCCCCGGCGCCTCGGATCTGCCGGGGCTGGAGGCTTCGGGAAAGATCGTGGCCATGGGGCCGGGCGTCTCGGGCTGGACGCTGGGCGATGCGGTTTGCGCGTTGCTGCCCGGCGGCGGCTATGCCGAGTATGTGG
>CAYGRI010000183.1:0-10453 GCA_964352155.1 uncultured Maritimibacter sp.
GTCGCACATGCGCCCCCGACGCCATCGGCCACCCCCCGACCCTTGCCGGAACGGATGCGCTGGCAGGCCGGGGCCTGTTTGTGGTGATATTCGCTTGGCCGCATGGTCTCCTCCCGGCGGGGCGAATTGGGGGGATCGCCCGCTATCGGGTGAAGGCTTCCTTGTTGCCTGCATCCACATTGATGATGTTGCCGGTCGATTTCGCCGACAGGTCGGCGGCGAGGAAATAGGCCGCCTCCGCGATGTCTTCCGGCAGGACGGACCGTTTGAGCAGGGACCGCTGGCGGTACATCTCTTCCAGCCCGGCCTTGTCGGTCTTGTAGGTATCGGCGCGCTGTTCCAGCCATTCGCCTTCCCAGATCTTCGACCCGCGCAGCACCGCATCCGGGTTGACGACGTTCACGCGGATGCCCTGCTCTGCCCCCTCCAGCGCCAGACAGCGGGCCAAATGAATCTCGGACGCCTTGGCGGTGCAATAGGCTGCCGCGTTGGGGCTTGCGGCCAGCCCGTTCTTGGACGCGACAAAGACAATCGCCCCCCCGATGCCCTGCACCCGCATCAGCTTGAACGCCGCGCGCGAGACCAGAAAATAGCCAGTGGACAGGATCTCCATGTTCTTGTTCCACAGCGCCAGCGAGGTCTCCTCGACCGGCGCGGACGAGGCGATGCCAGCATTCGACACCAGAATGTCGACCCCGCCGAACTCTATCGCGATCTCCGAATAGGCGCGCGCCACCGCGGCCTCGTCCGTCACATCCATCGTCACGGTGCGCACGACGTCTTTGCCAAAGCGCTGCGTCAGCGCGTCCGACGTTGCCGCCAGACTGTCTTCACTGATGTCTGCCAGCATCACGCAGGCGCCTTCGGACAGGTATTTCTCTGCCGTGGCGCTGCCGATGCCGCCCGCGCCGCCGGTGACCAGCGCCACCCGCCCCGCCAGGCTTTTGGGTTTGGGCATCCGCTGCAGCTTTGCCTCTTCGAGCAGCCAATATTCGATGTCGAAGGCTTCCTGTTCCGGCAGCCCGACGTAATCCGACACCGCCGAGGCGCCGCGCATCACGTTGATCGCGTTGACATAGAACTCGCCGGAAATCCGCGCTGTCGCCTTGTCCTTGGCAAAGGTGATCATGCCGACGCCCGGCACCAGATAGACCACCGCATTCGGGTCCCGCAGCGCCGGGGAATCGGCATGTTTGCATCGCTCGTAGTAGGCGGCGTAATCCTCGCGGTAGGCCGCGATCTGCTGCGGCAGACCTTCCATCACCGCGTCCAGATTGTTGCGCGCCGGATCGAAGGCCAGCACCAGCGGCCGGATCTTGGTGCGCAGGAAATGGTCCGGGCAGGACGTGCCCAGCCCCGCCAAAGGCGCCATGTCGCGCGCATTGACGAATTCCAGCACCGCGTCCGAATCGTTGAAATGGCCGACCATATGCTGGTTGCCCGACACAAAGCCCCGGATCGCGGGCATCAGCCGGGCCGCGACGGCGCGACGGTCCGCCTGCGGCAGACTTTCGTGGATCTCGCCGCCGAACGCGGGCGTGTCGCCGGTCTGATCTGCCAGCCAGCGCCGCGCCGTGTTGATCACGTCAATCGTGGTATCGTAGCAGTCCTTCGCCGTATCGGCCCAGGTGAACAGCCCGTGGCTTTCCAGCACCACGCCGTCGGCCTCCGGGTTGTCCAGGCAGAACTTCTCCAGCCACAGGCCCAGTTCGTATCCGGGCCGCTTCCACGGCAGCCAGCCGATCCGGCTGCCAAAGATCTTTTCCGTCAACTCGCGCGAGTTGCGCGAGGCGGCAATCGCGATGATGTCGTCGGCATGCACATGGTCCACATGCTTGCGCGGCACATAGGCATGCAGCGGCGTGTCGATAGAGGCCGCGCGCGGGTTCAGGCGGAAGGTGCAATGGGGCAGATAGCCTACCATCTCATCCTCATACGCCACGCCCCGGTACAAAGATTTCAGCGCGTTCAGCTTGTCCATGTAGAGGGTCGCGAAGCCATCCATCTTGATCGACCCGATGTCCCCGCCAGAGCCCTTGACCCACAGCACCTCGACCACCGCGCCGGTCAGCGGATCCTTCTCCATCACCTTGGCAGAGGTGTTGCCGCCGCCATAGTTGGTCACACGCTTGTCGGACCCAAGCAGGTTCGAGCGATACAGCAGCAGCTCTGACTCGGTCATCCCTTGCGTCGCGGCCGCATCCCAGCCGTTTTCAAGTAGTTGAATTTCTGCGGTTTTCAGCATCTGCCCCTCCCTGCAGGCGCAATGCGCCCCTGCACATTCTGGCCGAACCATGCGTATCGTGCGGCGAATTGTCAATCATAGACAGTCATGGTCAATCCCCAAGGCGCGGATTTTGATTACTCTTGATTATTAATGATTGACGCAATCGGCGAAATCTTTCAGTGTTTCGAGTCAGGGAGGAACGGATGCACGAAAAAGAACGCCACAGGATCATTTTGTCCGCTGTTCAAGACCGCCCGGTCGTGAACGTGGTGGATCTGTGCAATCTGACCGGCGCGTCCGAGGCCACCGTCCGCCGCGACATCGCCGCCCTGCATATGCAAAAGAAACTGCGCCGCGTCCGGGGCGGGGCCGAGGCGATCAGCCCGCCGCAATTCGTGGGCCTCGCCGGGCGCCCTTATGCCGTCAACCAGACGCGCCGTATCCGCGAGAAACAAGCCATCGCCGGCGCCGCCGTGGATCTGTGCGAGGATGGCGAACCGATCATCATCAATGGCGGCACCACGACCTTTCAGATGGTGCATCCGCTGGCGACTCGCCGGATGCAGATCTTTACCAACTCTTTCCCGATTGCCGAGCATCTGCTGAAGCATTCCAAGAACACCATCATGCTGTCGGGCGGCGTCATCTACCGCGAGCAGAACATCGTCCTGTCGCCATTTGAAAACGACGTGACGCGCAATTTCTATGCCCGCCGGATGTTCATGAGCGCGCAGGGTCTGGGGCCCTTGGGCCTGATGGAGGCGGACCCCCTGCTGATCCAGGCCGAAACCAAGCTGATCGGGCAGGCGGACGAGCTTGTCGTGCTGATCGACAGTTCGAAATTCGCGGGACGGTCGAGCCTGGTTCTGTGCCCGCTCGACCGGATCGATACCGTGATCACCGATGAGGGGATCCCGGACAAGGCTGCCGCCATGCTTGAGGCGGCAAATGTCACGCTGATCGTCGCCAAGACCGGCGCCGCGCAGCAAGAGGACGAGGCGGCCTCGTAACCGGCCTCACACCAACATGTTCCAAGGGAGGAAAGAACCATGATCCGTCGTAAATTTACCAAGCTGGCCGCGGGGGTCACCATTGCCGCCAGCCTTATGGGCACCACCGCCATGGCCCAGGACAACGTGCGCATCGCGCTGGTCGTCAAGGCGCTGGGCATCGGCTTTTTCGAAGCCGCCGCGAAGGGCGCCGAGGAAGCCGCCGCCGAGCTGGGCAATGTAGAGATCATCTATACCGGCCCCACCGACACCACCGCCGAAGGCCAGATCGAGGTGATCAACTCGCTGATCGCCCAGGGCGTCGACGCCATCGCCGTTTCGGCCAACGACACCGACGCGCTGGTCCCCGCGCTGAAAAAAGCCATGAGCCGCGGCATCACCGTGATCTCGTGGGATTCGGGCGTGGCCGAGGAAGGCCGGCAACTGCACCTGAACCCCTCGTCCAACCCGCTGATCGGCAACATGATCATCAAGCTGGCAGCCGACCACCTGCCCGAAGGCGGTGACGTGGCGGTGCTGTCGGCCTCTGCCACCGCGACGAACCAGAACACCTGGATCGCCGAGATGGAAAAGGTGATGGGCAACTATCCCGGGATCAACGTGGTGACCACGGTCTATGGCGACGACCTGGCCGACAAATCCTACCGCGAGGCCGTGGGCCTGATGCAATCCTACCCCGATCTCGCCGCGATCATCGCGCCGACCTCTGTCGGAATCGTCGCCGCCGCGCAGGCGGTCGAGGATCAGGGCAAGGTGGGCGAGGTCAATGTGACCGGCCTTGGCCTGCCGTCGGAAATGGCGGGGGCGATCGAAAGCGGCGCGTCGAAATCCTTTGCGATCTGGAACCCGATCGACCTTGGCTATTCGGCGGCGATGCTGGCCTATGCGCTGGCCGCTGGCGGGGCAGAGGCCGCGCCCGGCGCGGAAATCCCGATGGGCCGCATGGGCTCGCTGACGCTGGACGAGACCAATTCCGGCGCCATGGCAGATCCCTTCATTTATGACAGTTCGAACATCGACGCGTTCAAGTCGATCTTCTGATCCTTCCTCCCCCCGGGGTCCCGGCGCGTCATGTGCCGGGACCCCTCCCTTCCGCAAATGGATGCCGCGCCGATGCAGACCCAGCCGCTGGCCACTCAGGATATGGTTCCGATCCTTGCGCTGGACGGGGTCACCAAGACCTTTCCCGGGGTCAAAGCGCTGTCCGCCGTCGACCTGAGCCTCTATCCCGGCCAGGTCACCGCTTTGATCGGCGAGAATGGCGCGGGCAAATCCACTGTCGTCAAGATCCTGACCGGCATTTACCAGCCCGATGGCGGGGCGATCCGGGTGGACGGGTCAGCCACCCGCTTTGCCACCGCCCAGGCCGCCGCCGACGCCGGAATCACCGCGATCCATCAGGAAACCGTGCTGTTCGACGAGCTTTCGGTGGCCGAGAACATCTTTCTGGGCCATGCCCCGCGCGGCCGCTTCGGCCTGATCGACTGGGCCGCCATGACCCAGCGCGCGACGCAGATCCTGCGCTCTATCGGCGCGGAATTCGACGCGGGCCACAAGCTGCGCGATCTGGGGATCGCCAACAAGCACCTGGTGGCCATCGCGCGCGCCCTGTCCATCGACGCCCGCGTGGTGATCATGGACGAACCCACCGCCGCGCTGAGCCACAAGGAAATCAAGGAACTCTACGAGCTGGTCGAAACGCTGAAGGCGCAGGGCAAGGCGATCTTGTTCATCAGCCACAAGTTCGACGAGATCTTTCGCATCGCCGACCGCTACACCGTGTTTCGTGACGGGCAATTCGTCGGCGCGGGCCTGATCAGCGAGATCGGCGAGGCCGAGCTGGTCAAGATGATGGTGGGCCGCGATGTCAGCCAGATCTTTCCCAAGCGCACGAGCCGGATGGGCGACGAGGTTCTGACCGTCGAGGGGATGAGCCACCCCACCGAATTCGCCGATATCGGGTTTTCCCTGCGCCAAGGCGAGATCCTGGGCTTTTATGGGCTGGTCGGCGCGGGCCGGTCGGAATTCATGCAGGCCCTGTTCGGCATCACCCGCCCCTCTGCCGGGACCGTCCGCATCGGCGGCGCCCCGGTGACCATCCACTCTCCCGCCGACGCCGTGGCCAATGGCATCGTCTATGTGCCAGAGGACCGGGGCAAACAGGGGGCCATCACCTCGCTGCCGATCTTTCAGAACGTGACGCTGCCCTCGCTGGGCAAGACCTCCCGCAAGGGGTTTCTGAAGCTGGCCGAAGAGTTCAGGCTGGCGCGGACCTATACGGAACGGCTCGACCTGCGCGCGGCCTCGCTGGACACCAATGTGGGCAATCTATCGGGGGGCAATCAGCAGAAGGTGGTGATCGCGAAATGGCTGGCGACCCAGCCCCGCGTCATCATCCTGGACGAACCCACCAAGGGCATCGACGTCGGATCCAAGGCGGCGGTGCATGACTTTATGGCAGAGCTTGCCGCGCAGGGTCTGGCGGTCATCATGGTCAGTTCAGAGATCCCCGAGATCCTTGGCATGTCCGACCGGGTGATCGTGATGCGCGAAGGCCGGATGGCCGCCGAACTGGCGGGCGCCGAACTGACCCCCGAAACGCTTGTCCGTCACGCGGCAGGGATTGAGGAAAGACCATGATCCAACGTCTGATCGCCACCCGAGAGGTCCTGCTGCTGGGCGCGATTGCCGTGCTGCTGGGGCTGATCGCCACGCGCTTTCCGGGCTTTGTCGCGCCCGCCAATCTGGGGGCCGTGTTCAACGACACCTCGCCGCTGATCCTGCTGGCCATCGGGCAGATGATGGTGATCCTGACCAAATGCATCGACCTATCGGTCGCCGCCAATCTGGCGTTGACGGGGATGGTGGTCGCGATGCTGAACGTCGCCCTGCCCGGCCTGCCGGTGGTTGCGATCCTGCTGATCGCCATTGCGCTGGGCACGCTGATGGGGATGGTCAACGGCCTGCTGGTGTGGAAGCTCGACATCCCGCCCATCGTCGTGACGCTGGGCACGATGACCATCTTCCGGGGCATCATCTTTCTGATCTCCGAAGGCAAATGGGTCAACAGCCACGAGATGAGCGCGACCTTCAAAGCCTTCCCCCGCGCCGAGTTTCTGGGCCTGCCGATGCTGAGCTGGATCGCCATTTTGGCGGTGATCGTGCTGTTCGTGGTGATGTCGCGCACGACGCTGGGGCGGGCGATGTATGCGGTGGGCGGCAACCCGCATGCCGCGACCTATACCGGGATCAATGTGGGCCGCACCCAGTTCTGGGCCTTCACCATCTGCGGCGGCATCGCCGGGCTGACGGGCTATCTTTGGGTCTCGCGCTATGCCGTGGCCTATGTGGACATCGCCGGCGGGTTCGAGCTGGATGTTGTCGCCGCCTGCGTGATCGGCGGGATCTCTATCGCCGGCGGCATCGGATCGGTGGGCGGGGCCGTGCTGGGGGCGCTGTTTCTGGGCGTGATCAAGAACGCGCTGCCGGTCGTCAATATCTCGCCCTTCTGGCAGCTTGCCATTTCGGGCAGCGCCATCATCATCGCCATCGCCCTGAACGCGCGCAGCAACCGCGAGAAGGGCCGGATCATCCTCAAATCAGCGGAGCACGTGGCATGAACGCCCCCCAACCAGCCACGCAGATCCGGGTCATTCCCGACCGTTTGCAATCGCCGCTGGAGCGACGACTGAAAAGCTGGGAAAGCCTGCTGCTGCTGGTGGCCATCGCGATCTTTGTCGCAAACAGCTTTGCCACGCCGTATTTCCTGAATGCCTGGAACCTGTCGGACGCGACCTTCAACTTTACCGAGAAGGCGATGATCGCCTTTGCAATGGCGCTGCTGATCATCTCGGGCGAGATCGACCTGTCGGTCGCGGCGATCATCGCGCTGGCCTCTACCGCGATGGGGGCGGCGGTTCAGGCGGGCGCGGGCACCCCGGTGCTGGTGCTGGTGGGCCTTGGCACCGGCTTGATCTGCGGCGCGTTCAACGGCCTGCTGGTCACCCGGCTGGGCCTGCCCTCGATCGTGGTGACCATCGGCACGATGAGCCTGTTTCGCGGCATCAGTTATATCGTGCTGGGCGATCAGGCGTTTCGCGGATACCCGTCGGATTTCGCCTTCTTTGGCCAGGGCTATGTCTTTTGGGTGATCACCTTTGAATTCGTCCTGTTTCTGGTGCTCGCGGTGATCTACGGCGTGCTGCTGCATCTGACCAACTTTGGCCGCGCGGTCTATGCCATCGGCAACAACCCGACGGGCGCGCTGTTCTCGGGCATCCGGGTGGCGCGGGTGAAGTTCATCCTGTTCCTGCTCACCGGCCTGATGGCGGGGGTGGCCGCGATCTGCCTGACCTCGCGCCTGGGCTCCACCCGGCCCTCCATCGCGATGGGATGGGAGCTGGAGGTGGTGACCATGGTGGTGCTGGGCGGCGTCAATATCCTGGGCGGGTCGGGCAGCATCCCCGGCGTGGTGATCGCGGCCTTTGTGATGGGGCTGGTGACCTTCGGGCTGGGGCTGCTGAACGTGCCCGGCATCGTCATGTCCATCGTCATCGGCGGGCTGCTGATCGGGGTGATCGCCCTGCCCCGGCTGTGGTCGATGTGGAGGGCACGGTGATGGAGAAATACGCCTTTCGGATGCGGCTGACCCCCGGTTGCCGCGACGAATACAAGCGCCGCCACGATGCCATCTGGCCAGAGCTTGTGGCGCTGTTGCAAGACGCCGGGGTGTCGGATTATTCCATTCATCTGGACGAGGACACCAATCTGCTGTTCGGCGTGTTGTGGCGGCGGGACGATCACACCATGGCCGAGCTTCCGGGGCACGAGATCATGCAGCGCTGGTGGGCTCATATGGCCGACATCATGGAAACCCGGCCCGACAACGAACCCCTGGTGACGGAGCTGACGCCCGTCTTTCACATGCCATGACCGGCCGCCACGTCGCCGTCATCGACATCGGCAAGACCAATGCCAAGCTGGCGCTGGTCGATCTGGCCGACCTGTCGGAAATCGCGGTGGTGACCCGGCCCAACAAGGTCCTGCCCGGCCCGCCCTGGCCGCATTTCGATCTGGAGGGGCATTGGGCCTTTCTGCTGACGGCGCTGGCGGCGTTTCACCGCGATCATGGCGTCGATGCCATATCCGTCACCACCCATGGGGCCTCTGCCGTGCTGCTGGCGCGGGACGGCGGCCTTGCCGCGCCGATGCTGGATTACGAGCATGGCGGGCCGGACGCCGTCGCCGCCGACTACGACGCGATCCGCCCGCCGTTCGCAGAGACCGGCGCGCCGCGACTGGGCGGCGGGCTGAATGTGGGCGCGCAATTGTTCTGGCAGTTCCAGGCGCTGCCGGGGCTGAAAGAGCGGACCCACACCATCCTCACCTATCCGCAGTATTGGGGGTTCCGCCTGACCGGCGCGGCGGCGAGCGATGTGTCCTCGCTGGGCTGCCATACCGATCTGTGGAACCCGTCGGCGGGGCGCCTCTCGTCTCTGGTCGACAGGCTGGGGATCCGCGACAAGATCGCCCCCGCCCGCGCCTCTGCCGATGTGCTGGGGCCGATCCTGCCGGAAGTGGCGCGCCAGACGGGTCTGCCGCCGGGCACGCCGGTGCATGTGGGCATCCACGATTCCAATGCCTCGCTGCTGCCGCATATCCTGGCGCGGCATGCGCCGTTCAGCGTGGTATCGACCGGAACCTGGGTGATCGTCATGGCCATCGGCGGGGCGCCGGTGACGCTGGACCCGGCGCGCGACACGTTGATCAACGTGAACGCCCTGGGCCAGCCCGTGCCGTCGGCCCGGTTCATGGGGGGCCGGGAGTTCGACCTTGCCACCGGCGGCCAGGATGCGGAGCCATCGGCCGCCGATATCGACGCCGTGCTGGAGGGCGGGGTGATGCTGTTGCCGTCGCTGGTGCCGGAATCTGGCCCCTATCAGCGCCGCGCCGCCGCCTGGCTGGGCGTGGAACCGCCCACCGGGTCGGGCCAGCGCACCGCCGCCGCCGCGTTCTACGTCGCCTTGATGACGGGATGTTCCCTGCGGCTGGTCGGCCATCACGGGCCGATCGTCGTCGAAGGGCCGTTTGCCCGCAACCCGCCCTATCTTGAGATGCTGGGCGCGGCGACCGGATGCGCCGTCATCGCCGCCGGATCCGCCACCGGGACCAGTCAGGGAACCGCGCTGCTGGCCACAGACATGTCCGCCGCCCGCCTCGCCGCCGACCCGCCCGCGCCGTCGCAACCCTCTGCCAGGATGCAGGATTACGCCGCCCGGTGGCAAAGCGAGGTGGGATAGGCCCCGGTGCCCTGCGGAGTGCTGTCCCTTCGCAAGGGCCAACACTGGCGCTGCCCGCATTGGAGCGCTGAGTTTAGGCGCAGTGTGGCTTGGCGCGAGACACCTGAGCGTTGCGGTCCCGGCAGGGCCATGAAAACAACCCGAAGCGCCCGAGGTATCTGGGAAACAAGGGGGCGATGGCCACTCTGCAACGCTTGGCAAGCCGTTCGCGGGCGCGCCGCCTGACCTTGCTTTTTGGCGCCGGTTACAGGCCCGCAACTCCGTATCCGCGCCGCCTGTCGGGCATCGGAAGCGCCGTATGGGGCCTGTGCAGCCGCGCCGGATCAGACAACCGGAGCGGCCCAATGCCCCTTAGCCATCGCGATCCTTCTCGCCCCTGCCCGGCGCCAAGGCGGTGTCGAGGCTGATGCCCACCGCGTCCCCGAGCTTTTTCATCGCGGGCAGAGACACCGCCATGTCCAGGATCGCATCCACCGTCTGATTGACCGGCGACCCCGCCGCCTCGCTGCCATTCCGGCCCAGCCCGGTGACGTGGTTGATCGAGATGCCGCCGATCTTCTCGGCCGGCTTGACCATCTCGGCCAGGATCTTCGGCATCGCCCCAAGCCGCGCCAGTTCCAGCTGCATGGCGACCTGCGCGTCGGACCGGGCGTTTTCGGCCTCGATCTGCGCCAGGCTCGCCTCCGTCTCTGCCTGCCGCATGGCTTTCAGCGCCTCGGCCTCTTCGCGCTTGGCGGCGGTCTTGTCGGCGGCGGTAGCCTTGTCGCTGGCGGCGGTGATCCGGGCGCGGGCGGCGGCCGCTTCGGCCTGTTCCTGGGCGGCCAGCAGCGCCAGCGCCTTGCGACGCTCTGCCTCGGCCATCTGGCGGGCGGTTTGGACCGCCGCCGCCGCCTTCACCGCCTCGACACGGGCGGAAT
>CAYGRI010000184.1:0-10452 GCA_964352155.1 uncultured Maritimibacter sp.
GCGCGAGGGGCAGCGCCCCTCGCCGGATCGGATCGCGCAGCGATCCGATCCCCCTCCCAATGACCTCACGCCGCCCGGTCAACCCGGCTGATCTCCACCACCCGCCCCGTCGCCGCCGATTCCTGCGCGGCCAGTCCCATCGCCACCGCCGCCCAGCCATCGGCCAGCGACACCTCGGGCGCGGCGCGCTCGCCACGCACCAGCGCCAGGAATTTCTGGTGCTGGTAAAAGGTGGATCCGTTGTGGTCCCCCGCCTCCAGCAATTCCGGATCCACCGGCACCTCCAGCGCGCGCGGGCCTTTCGGCGCCCGCGGAGAGGTGATCAGCCGCGCCACCGGCGCCGGGCCCAGATCCGCCGGCCAGAACCGGCCCGGACCGGGCACATAGGCCTCGATCTTGCCCGCAGGCCCTACCGCGCTCAGCTCTTCCTGAAATTCCGACCCTTCCGCGAACATGCACAATTCCAGCATCGCCCGCACCCCGCTGTCGAAATCGACAATCACATAGCCGTGGTCCAGGATATCGGGCACCCCGCCGCCATAGCTTTCCTCCAGATGGTTCACCGACTGCCCCGCGCTGGCCATCACCCGCACCGGCTCCGCCCCCGTCGCCAGCCGCATGAGGTCAAAGAAATGACAGCATTTCTCAACGAAGGTGCCCCCTGTGTAGCGGTTGAACCGGTTCCAGTCGCCGACCTTTTCGAGAAAGGGAAAGCGATGCTCGCGGATCGTCAGCATCTTCACCCCGCCCGTGGCGGCCGGAAGCTCCCTCAGAAAGGCCGAGATCACCGGCATATAGCGATATTCCATCGCCACCCAGACCGGCGCCTTGTAGGCGCGCTGAAAGGCCTGCAACCGCGCCGTATCCGCCGGATCTGTATAAAGCGGCTTTTCCACCAGCACCGGCACCGGCCGGGCCGCCGCGATCGCCTCCAACTGCTCCACATGGCGAAAGTTGGGGCTGACGATCACCAGGCAATCGTAGTCAGGCCGCGCCAGCAGCGCGTCCAGATCCGGCACCAGCGCCGCGCGCGGCGCCAGATCCTGCGCCCGGGCCGCCATCTGCGCATCCGGCTCGAAGATCGCGGTCACCTCGGTCCCCGGCAACAGGGCGATGTTGCGCAGATGCTCCTGCCCCATCATCCCACAGCCGATCATTGCGTAACGCACCTTGTCCATGGCGCGGTTTCCTTATTTCAGACGTTGTACATAATGCGCCCGGTCCGGATCGAACCAGGTGCGCGAAAATTCCACCGGGTAGGGCTTGTCCGCCCAGCTCAGACGCTCGACAAAGCCCACCACCTCGCCCGGGCGCCGCTCGAAGGCAGTGGGCGCCCAGTCAGGCACCGGGCCGATCCGCACTCGATCCTCGGCCCGGGTGATCCAGAACCCCAATTGCGTCCGGTAGTAGAAATACAGCGAATCCGAAAGGGCCACCGCTTCCACCGCCCCCTGGTCGGAATCGAGCCAGATCTCTTCGACCGCCACGACAATATCCGCCAGATAGCGCAGCCGCCTGATCCGTGCCGCCATATCGGAGCCGCCAAAGGTCGGCAGGTCGGCGGGCTTGGCCAGCGTCGCCACATCCAGCACATCGGCGCGCGGCAAGCCGCCGCCCTGCGGCAGTTCCAGCCGGAACATGGCATAGACCGTCTCGCCCGCCCCACCGGCGCGCACGTAGTTGCCAGAGCCTTGGATCCGCTCCAGCAGCCCCTTGTCGGACAGATCCGCCAGCGCCTTTCGCAGGGTTCCGATGGCCACCCCCAGCTCCCGCGCCATCTCGCGTTCCGGCGGCAGACGCTCGCCGTCGATCAACCGGCCGGCCAGAATCTCACGCACCAGCAACTCGCTGACCTGCACGTAGAGCGGCAGCGCGGCGGGGCTTTGAGCGGTCTGGGACATGGAGCGATTTCTGCGGGTTGCGGCGGTAGGCGGAAAAAATTGATACACTATTGATCTACATCAAGGACGGTGCTACGCAAGGGAAAAATAGCGACCCAGGGAGTCCGCCAGATGACCATTGTCCCCGTGACCTCTGCCGATCTGGATGCGGCCGAGGTGTCTTGGTTCTCGGCCCTGTGTTCGGATGACTACCAGTTCCTGGGCGTGCCGGACGGGACCCTGCGTTCGTCTTTCACCCATTGCCGCGACATCGTGCTGGAGGCAGAAAAGCAGGGCTTTCGCAATGTGTTATGCCCCTCATCCTACCAGGTGGGCCAGGACACGCTCAGCTTTGTGGCGGGCATGGCGCCGCTGACCTCGACGATCAACATGCTGGCTGCCGTCCGCTGCGGCGAGATGCAGCCGATCATGCTGGCGCGCACCGTCGCCACGCTGGATCACATGCTCGAAGGCCGTCTGACGGTGAACATCATCTCATCCGATTTTCCCGGCGAAGTGGCCGAAAGCGGCTTTCGCTACCAGCGCAGCCGCGAGGTGGTCGAGATCCTGAAACAGGCCTGGACCCGCGACGAGATCGACTACGAAGGCGAGGTATACTCCTTCAAGGGCCTCACCACCGACCCGGCCCGCCCCTACCAGACCGGCGGCCCGCTGCTGTATTTCGGCGGCTATTCCCCCGCCGCGCTGGACCTGTGCGGCCAGCATTGCGACGTCTACCTGATGTGGCCGGAAACCAGGGATATGCTGGAAAAACGGATGCGCGATGCCCATGCCGCAGCAGAGAAATACAACCGCACACTGGATTTCGGCCTGCGCGTCCACATGATCGTCCGCGACACCGAGGCCGAGGCCAAGGAATATGCCGACCATCTGGTGTCCAGGCTGGATGACGAATACGGCAAGCTGATCCGCGACCGGGCGCATGATTCGATCTCGCTGGGGGTCAGCCATCAGGCCCGCGCCCGGGAACTGGCGGACAAGTTCGGCTTCACCGAGCCGGGGCTGTGGACCGGCGTTGGCCGCGCCCGTTCGGGCTGTGGCGCGGCGCTGGTCGGGTCCACCGATCAGGTGCTGAGCAAGCTGGAAGACTACCAAAAGATGGGCATCCGCGCCTTCATCCTGTCCGGCTATCCCCATATCGACGAGGCCCGGCACTTTGGCTCCAAGGTTTTGCCGCAGATGAAAACCTGTTCGCTGCCGCAGGCCTATGGCCGCGTGCCCGCAGCCCCGCCCGCAACCCCCCTCGCCGCAGGAGAGCGCCGCTGATGGAGCGTATCAAGTTCACTGACAGTCTCGAAATGAGCCGTATCGTTTATGGCATGTGGCGTCTGGCCGAGGCCGACGACACCTCGCCCGCCCATGTGGAGGCAAAGGTGCAGGCCTGTCTGGATCAGGGGATCACCACCTTTGATCAGGCCGACATCTATGGCGGCTATGCCGCCGAGGCGGTGTTTGGCGGCGCGCTGAAGGCGAACAGATCCTTGCGCGACCGGATGGAGATCGTGACGAAATGCGACATCGTCGTCTCCGCCGGGCGGCATACGGGTGCGACGGTCAAGCATTACAACACAAGCCGCGCCCATATCGAGGCCTCGGTCGAGGCGTCTCTGTCCGAGATGGGCATTGAGCATATCGACCTGCTGCTGATCCACCGCCCCGACCCGTTCATGGACCAGCACGAGACGGGCGCGGCGCTGGACGATCTGGTCGCCAGCGGCAAGGTCGGCGCGGTGGGCGTGTCGAACTTTCGCCCCTGGGACTGGCAATTGCTGCAATCGGCAATGAAGACCCCGCTGGTGACCAACCAGATAGAGATCTCTTTGTCCGAAATCAGCCCCTTCACCAATGGCGATCTGGCCTTTCACCAGATGCATGGCCAACCGGTCATGGCCTGGTCGCCGCTGGGTGGGGGCGCCTTGATGACAGGCGCGGGCGCAGTGGCGGATGTGCTGGACGAGGTCGCGGCGCATGCCGGCGTCGACCGGGCGGCGGCGGCGGTGGCGTTTCTGCTGGCGCATCCGGCGCGGATCCTGCCGGTGATGGGCACCAACAACCTGGGCCGGATTGCCACGCTTTCCGACGCGCTGAAGGTCAAGCTTGACCGCGAAACCTGGTACCGCATGTATGAGTCTGCCCTGGGTCACGAAGTGGCCTGATGACCTTGCAGGAACATATGTCCATTCCCGTCGATCCAACCGACCCGCGCGAATTGCGCAACGCCTTCGGGCGCTTTGCCACCGGCGTGACCATCGTCACCACCGCCACCCCCGACCGGCATGTCGCCATCGCGGCGAATTCGTTCTCGTCGGTGTCGCTGGATCCGCCGCTGGTCCTGTGGTCGGTCGCCAAGGACTCGCGCCGGTTCAGCTATTTCGAGCAGGCACAGGACTATGCGATCCATGTGCTGGCCGCCGATCAGGCCGATCTGTGCAAGGAGGTCAGCCAGAACGTGCATGCGCTCGAGGATGCGGGGCTGACCTGCAACGCAGCCGGCGTTCCGCTGATCGAGGGGAGCCTGGCGCGGTTCGAATGCCGCCGCGTCGCCGCCTATGAGGCGGGCGACCACGTCATCGTGCTGGGAGAGGTTGTGCGGTCGCAGATGACGGACGGCCCCGCGCTGACCTTCTTTGGCGGCCGGTTCGGCGAGATCGCCTCGGGCTGACGCGCGACAATATCAAGGGTTTGCCCACAACAAGGCAGGCCCATGGGACCGCGGGAGGAGACGCGGCCCGAACCAGGGAGGAGAGCCCCGATGGGCGGATTGCTGGCGGTGATGACCCCGCTGCGACTCGTGAACGAGTTGCTGTTGACGATTGGACGCTGGATCGGCGCCTTTGCCGTGGCGATGATGGTGGTGGCGATCCTGATCCAGGTGTTCTACCGCTATGTGCTGGGGAACCCCCTGGCCTGGCCGGACGAGGCCGCCCGCTTCGCCATGTTGTGGATGACCGGCCTGATGGCGCCCACGGCCTTTCGGCGCGGCGGTTTCGTGGCGTTGGACGTGGTGACCAATTACCTTGGCGGAACGGTGCTCCGGGTGCTGGGACTGATCCTTCTGATCCTGTCGCTGGTGGTGCTGCTGACCGGCCTGCAGATCGGCTGGAAGGAAGTCACCGGCTTTGGCGGCCGCTTTGCCACCGCCTCGCTGTATGTGCCGCTCTCGCTCGGGTTTGACGAATGGTACCGGGTGCCGCGCAGCTGGATGATGGCCTCTATTCTTGTGGGCTTCTTCCTGCTGGTGCTGGTGAACATCGAACTGATCCTGCGCAGCATCGTGCAGATCATGGGCGGCGGCGACCGCCTGCCAGAGATTGACGACGGCGAAGTGGCGTTGACGGAATGACCCTTTTTGATCCGCTGACGCCCCGCATTTCAGGCCCCGGCGCGCGCCGGGCCCCCGCCACCATGCAAGGATTGGACATTTCGACATGCTGATCTGGTTTCTTCCCGTCTTCCTCATCTTCCTGATGATCGGCCTGCCGGTGTTCTTCGGGCTTCTCGCGGCGCCTGGCATCCTGCTGTATCTGAACGGTCAGGAACGCGACATCACCCTGCTGTACCGCAACCTGTACAACGGGATGGACAGCTTTCCACTGATGGCGATCCCGTTCTTCATGCTGGCCGGAGAATTGATGAACCGCGGCGGCATCACCGTCCGCATCGTCGAGTTCGCGCAGGCGCTGATGGGCCATCTGCGCGGCGGTCTAGCGCATGTGAACGTGCTGTCCTCGATCCTGTTCGCGGGACTGTCGGGCTCGGCGGTGGCCGATACCTCGGCTTTGGGGTCGATGCTGATCCCGGCGATGGAAAAGCAGGGCTACACCCGCCGCTTCGCCGCCGCGATCACCGCCGCGTCATCGGTCATCGGGCCGATCATTCCGCCTTCGGGGATCATGATCATCTATGCCTATGTGATGGGCGAATCCGTGGCCGCCCTGTTCCTGGCGGGCATCGTGCCGGGTGTGATGGTCGGCGTCGGTCTGATGGTCATGGTCCGGGTCATGGCCGACAAATACGACCTGCCCAAGGCCGAACGCATCGTGCGCAAGGGCGAGCCGCTGCGCCCGGTGGAATACTGGGCCTCGTTCCTTCTGCTGCGCCTTAACCTCGGAGGGCTGCTGTATGCGATCCTGTCGGGCTTCCTGCCCACACCGGATGTCGAGGGCGCGGGCGGCACCGGATCTTTCGTGCTGCTGGCTCTGCTGGTGGCCTGCCTGGTCTCGGCCGATCTGTTCCTGCGGATGATGCGCAAGCAGGTCAGCGAGGATTTCCGGATGGTCTGCAAACGCGCCGTGGTGCCGCTGCAAACCCCGATCGTGATCCTGGGCGGCATCCTGGCCGGGGTCTTCACCCCCACCGAAGCGGCGGCGATTGCCGTGGCCTATGCCATCGTCGTGGGCTTCTTCGTGCTCAAGACCCTGCGGGTGGGCGATCTGCCCGATGTGCTGACCCGGGCGGGCCTGACCTCGGCCGTTGTGTTGCTGCTGGTCGGGGCGGCGATGTCGTTCAAGACGGTCGTCAGCCTGTCGCACGCCCCCGAAAGCCTCGCAGCCTTTATCCTCGGCCTGACAGAGAACCCCTATCTGCTGCTGTTCCTGATCAACATTCTGCTGTTCATCGTGGGCATGTTCCTCGACGCGGGCCCGGCGATCATCATCCTGGGGCCGATCCTGGGGCCGATCTTTACCGATCTGGGCGTCGATTCGATCCACTTCGCGATCATCATGAGCGTGAACCTGACCGTCGGCCTGGCCACGCCGCCGATGGGGCTTGTCTTGTTCGTCGCGGCCGCCGTCTCGAAAGAGAAGGTGGACGTGATTGCCCGGGCGATCCTGCCCTTCCTCGCCGTCGAGGTCGCGGTGATCTTCCTGATCACCTATGTCCCGGCGATCTCCATGACGATCCCGCGTTTGACCGGTTTCGCCGATTGACGCATTGTTTTCTCAGCCAAAAAGAACCCATGGGAGGTATAATATGCTGAAACACCTGACCACCTTGGCCGCCGCGGCGCTTGTCGCCGGGTCTGCCCAGATGGCTGTCGCCCAGGAATACACCCTGCGCGCCACCGCCAACTCGAACACCAATGACGAGGATTACGACGGCCTTGTCGTGTTCAAGAACTATGTCGAAGCCGCCTCGAACGGCGCCATCGCGGTGGAATTGTTCATCGGCACGCAGCTGTGCTCGAACGGCGCGGAATGCCTGCAGGGCGTGGCCGACGGCTCCATCGACATCTACATCTCGACCTCGGGCGGTGCCTCTGGGATCTTTCCCTACGTGCAGGTTCTGGACCTGCCCTACATGATGGCCGACGACCGCATTGCGGAACATGTGCTGTCGGGGGATTTCACCCGCACCATGCGCGACATGGCGCTGGAGGATTCCGGCGGCATGATCCGTCTTATGACCATCGGCAACACCGGCGGCTGGCGCAATTTTGCCAACACCAAGCTGCGCGTGACCAAGCCCGATGACATGGACGGGCTGAAGATCCGGACCGTGGTCGCAGACCTCCCGCAGGAGCTGGTCAAGGCGCTGGGTGCTTCGCCGACGCCGATCCCGTGGCCGGAGCTGTTCACCTCGTTCCAGACGGGCGTGGTTGAGGGCTCCAAGAACGGCATCACCGACATCATGGGCATGAAGTTCCCCGATGCGGGCCTGCAGTATCTGACGCTGGACGGACATGCCTATATGGGCGCCCTGTGGTGGATGAACAACGATCAGTTCATGTCGATGTCGCCAGAGCTGCGCCGCGTCGTGGTCGATGGTTTCTACGGGCTGCAGCAGGCCACCTTTGCCAGCCCCAAGCGCAAGTCGATCGAAGCCTATGAATCCTTTGTAGCCGGCGGTGGCGACCTCTACGTTCTGTCGCCCGAGGAAAAGGCTGTCTTCGCCGAGGCCGCCGCCCCGGTCTACGATTGGTTCAAGAGCAACGTCGCCCGCGGGGACGAGATCTTTACCGCACTGGAAACCGCCGTGTCCGAGGCCGAGGCCGAGGTCAACGCCGCGCGTGACGCGGACGTGAACTGATCCCGATCGGATCCCGACACCGCAAAGGGCGCCTCCCCCGGGGGCGCCCTTTTTCTGTCGCAGCCCCCCCCGGGTGGCGCCGATCCCGGCAAGGCACACCCGCGCCGAGCCCGTGTTTCAACGCGTGCTGCACACAATCGGGGTCAGGTCGTCAAGCCACGGCAGCCTATGCACCGCAGATCGCGCCCGGGAGGGAGACACCGATTGCATGCAGCACGCTCTGGCGGGGCGACCGCAGCGGCCCCGGCACCTCAAGCTCCGGCGCGGGCCTCGGTATCGCGGGCCGCATCCAGGAAGGACAAGGCGCGGTAAAGGCCGGTATTGGGGCAGTTCGCCTCGGGCATCACCGCGTCGAGCCGCAGGGCGGCCATGCAGGCTTTCGCCTCTCCGCACTGGGCACAGGCCTTGGCCGCGTCAATCGCCGCACCGCGATCCGCATTGATGTCAGACGGGGACAGGCCGAACTGAGCCGCCATCGCCTCCATTCGCTGGCGCGCGCCTGGCGTGCCGGATTGCAAAAGGGCAAGGTCTCTGCGCGACAAACCCAGATCGGCCAGATCGCGATCTGTGGGACCCGGCTCCGGGCCCTCGATCAAGTGGCGCAAAGCGGACAGCAGGCGGGACATGTGAATTCCTCCGGATGCGGGAGCCGTTTCGCCCGAAGATGCCGCGCCGCCGCAGGCCCCGCCTTGACCTGGATCAAGCCAGGGCGCCAACCCGGTGCGGGATCAATGTGCGCCACGTAGGATCCGTGCGGCCTCCGCGGCCATCAGATCCGGCGCCGGGTTGGCGGCCCGGATACTCTCGCAGGCTGCGGCCGCCTGGGCCTCGGACAACACGCTGCCGGTGACCATGCCGACCTCGAAGGCCAGGAAGCGGCCGGAATACTCCGGGTGGAACTGGACCGACATGGCGGGAAAGCTGTAGGACAGCACCGCCGCCGGGCAATAAGGCGCAAAGCCGGTGACCGTCGCATCCGGCGGCACCACGGTGACCTGATCCTGATGCCAGACATGGGCATCCACCCTCTGGTCGCCGATCGCAAAGGCCCGCGCGCCGATCTGAACCCCCAGCGGCACCTTCTCCGCCCGACCGCCAAAGGTGTCCGCCATGATCTGATGCCCGAAACAGATGCCGAACAGCGGTTTGCCCGCCCGCTTCGCCGCCAGCAGGAACGCCCGCAGCGCATCCATCCAGCCCGTCTGATCATAGACCCCTTTCTCGGACCCGCTCAGCACATAGCCGTCGAAATCCTGCGGATCCGGCAAGGAGGTGCCCATCGCAATCTTCAGGATCGACATAGCGGCGTCCGGCATCGACTGGCGCAGCCAGTCCCGGATCAGCTCGCCTGATCCGTCTTGCCCGTCCATCCCGGGAAAGGGCGACGCAAGGTCAAGAATTGCAATCTGCACAACAGGCTCCCGGCATCGCTACGGTCCGTCGCACGATCTATGCCCGCCATTGTCTCCCTGGTAAAGTCCGATGCCGCCTCCGAAATCCAAAGCCTCCCCGGCCCACAAAACGCGCAACGCCCGTCGCCCATCCCGCCGCTGATCCACGCGTCAGGGGGCGGACGGCCCCGACGCCAAAGCCGCAGGCGGCGGCGGAGACTCAAGCTTGCCGCGCAAGCGGCTCTGCCGGATCACGCCGCCGCCCCCCGGATCGCGCCACCATGTCGCGCGTCAGGCGAGGCGCCGCGCCCTGGGGCTTTCGTCCATCTGCCCGATCAGCAGTTGCGCCAGCCTTTCCGTCAGCGCCGCCCGCGTGCCTGCGTGCGCCGGGTCGTCCCACAGGTTATGGCTCTGCCGCGGATCGCCGCGTCGGTCATACAGCTCTCCCCAGGCCTCACCCCCGTAGATCGACAACCGCCACTCCGACGTCAGCACGCTGCGCACCCGCGCCGGCGTTGCAAAGCCCTGCCGCGCCAGACCGTCGTTGTATTCCACCAGCAGCGCGTCGCGCGCCTCCGCGTCGCCTTGCAGCAGGCTTTGCCCCTGCATCCCCGCATAGGGCAGCGCCCCGGCGGCGGCCAGCACGGTCGGCGCGATATCGACGGTCGAGCCCAGCCGCCGCTCCACCCCCGCATCCCCGCGCGGATCGGCCCAGATCATCGGCACCCGGGTGATCGATTCATGCGCCCAGGCCCCCTTCAGCATCATATTGAAATCGCCCAGGTAATCGCCGTGGTCCGAGTTGAACACCACAATCGTGTTGTCGAGTTGCCCGGTCTCCTCCAGAACCGCGACCAGCGACCCCACTGCGTCGTCGATCATCGCGATCATCCCGGCGGTCAGCGCCATGGCCTCGCGGATATGCGCATCACTTGCCATGAAAGAGGTCTGAGGCGTCTGAGGCGCGATCCCCTGTTCCAGATCCCGCCGCGCGGCCTGCAACGGGGGGGGCGGGTTGCGGTGCGCCTCGTAGCGGACCCCCGGATCAAAATCGTCGGGGCTGTACATGTCCCAATAGCGGCCCGGCGGGTTGAACGGATGATGCGGGTCCGGAAAGGACACATAGGTGA
>CAYGRI010000185.1:0-8672 GCA_964352155.1 uncultured Maritimibacter sp.
GCTTGCATCCCGTGGGCATCCTGTTCGCCTCGGCGCTGATGGCGCTTGTCTATGTGGGCGGCGATTTCGCCCTCCTGTCGGTGGGCGTACCCAACGCCGTCACCGGCATCTTCCAGGGCATGCTGCTGACCTTTTACCTGGCCTGTTCTTTCCTGCTGACCTCGCGCATCCGCCGGATCTCGCCCGATGCGCTGACCAAGGGGGCATCGGCCGGGTAATGGATGTTCTGATCTTCATTGTCAGCGGCACGCTGGCCGCCGCCACCGCCCTGATCTTCGCGGTGATGGGAGAATTGGTGGCCGAGAAATCCGGGATGCTGAACCTGGGGATCGAGGGGATGATGGCCACCGGCGCCGCCACCGGCTTTGTCGCGCTGACGTTGTCGGGGTCCTATACCGTGGGCTTCGTGGCGGGGGCGGGGCTGGGCGCGGCGCTGTCGCTGGTCTATGCGGCGCTGACGCTGGTGTTTCGCGCCAATCAGACCGCCTCGGGGCTGGCCATCGGCATTCTGGGGCTTGGCCTGTCCTCTGCCATTGGCAAACAATACGAGGGCAAGACGGTCGCCGGTCTGCCAGAGCTAGACCTGGGCGTTCTGTCCGACATTCCGGTGCTGGGGCCGATGCTGTTCCGGCAGGATCCGATGGTCTATCTCGGGATCGCGCTGATCTTTGCCACCTGGTACGGGCTGAACCGCACCAAGCTGGGGCTGATCATCCGCGCCGTCGGCGAAAGCCCGCAAAGCGCCCATGCACTTGGCCTGAAAGTGCGGCTGGTCCGGACCGGCTGCGTTGCTTTCGGCGGGGCGATGGCGGGGATCGGCGGGGCCTATATGTCCACCGCCTACACGCCGCTGTGGGCCGAGGGGATGATCGCCGGGCGCGGCTGGATCGTCGTGGCGCTGACCGTGTTCGGCACCTGGATCGTCCGGCGGGTGGCCTTTGGAGCCTATCTGTTCGGCTCGATCTCGTTGCTGGAGCTGTCGATCCAGGCCTTCGGCGTCAATGTGCCCAGCCAGCTGATGTCGGCGATGCCCTATCTGGTGACCATCGTGATGCTGGCCGTGATCTCTCGCAACCCCGTCTTCATCCGCCTCAACAGCCCGGCCAGCCTGGGCGAGACGTTGAAGCTGTCGTGACCCAATATCTGATCAAGGAAGGACTCTTTATGCTGTTTGCGTCTCTCAAGAAATCCCTGGCCGCGGGTGCCGTGCTGGCGTCGCTGGCCGTGCCGGTCGCGGCACAGGACCTGACGATCGGCTTCGTCTATCCGTCGCCGGTGGCGGATGTCGGTTGGTCGGCCGAACTCAACCACGGCCGTCTCGCCATCGAGGCGCATTTTGGCGACCGCGTCAAAACCATCTTTGTCGAGAACGTGCCCGAAGGCCCCGATGCCGCGCGGATCATGAACCAAATGGCCGCGCAGGGGGCCGACATGATCATGCTGGGCTCGTTCGGCTACATGAACGATGGGATGCGGCTGGCGCAGCAGCGCCCGGGGCTGACATTCATCCACGCCTCCGGCTACCAGACCGCGCCGAACTTTTCCAACTTCCAAAGCCGGAACTACGAAAGCTCTTACCTCGTCGGCATGGCGGCTGGCGATGTGACCGAAAGCGATACGGTGGGCATCGTCGCGGCCTATGCGATCCCCGAGGTCGTGGGCATGATCAACGCCTTCACCCTGGGCGTGCAGGAAGTGAACCCGGATGCGACGGTCAAGGTTGTCTGGCTGAACTCCTGGTTCGATCCGCCCAAGGCGCAGGAAAGCGCCCGCGCCCTGAAGGCACAGGGATCCGACGTGATCTATTCGCTGTATCAGGACACGCCGTCGGTTGTCACCGTCGCCGAAGAGCTGGGCGTCTGGGTCATCAACACCTCGTCCGATATGAAAGAATATGCGCCGAACTGGTTGCTGGCCTCGCAGATCGCGGATTGGTCCAGCTTCTTCATCGCCAGCGCCGAGGCAACGCTGGACGGCACCTTTGAAGGCGAGGCCTACTGGGGCGGCATGGCCGACGGTACCGTGGATGTCAAAAGCTGGTCGAGCGCGATTTCGCCCGAGACGATGGCTGCCATCGAGGCCGCCGCCGAGGGGATCCGCACCGGCGCGTTCCATCCGATGACTGGTCCGATCGTGGATCAGGACGGGGCAGAGCGTTTGGCCGACGGAGAGACCATCGCCGATGACGCCATGCTGGGGATCGACTGGCTGGTGGCCGGCGTCGAAACCCGCATCCCGCAATAGAGGCCGGGCCGCGTGCCCACCTTTCGGGCCGACCTGATACACAGCCCAAAGCGGGGCCGGATCGAGCGCATCGAGGATGCGCTCGTTTCCGTCAGCGGGTCGGGTGAGATCACATCGGTTGCGCCCTGCGACCCCGCGCGATGCCCGCCCGACGTCACCGATCTGCGCGGGCAGGGGGTGCTGATCCCGGGGCTGGTCGATCTGCACATCCACGCGCCGCAGTTTCCCCAGCTTGGCACCGCGTTAGACGTGCCGCTGGAGGTTTGGCTGCAGCGCTATACCTTCCCGATGGAGGCACGCTACGCCGACCTGGCCTTTGCCACCCGCGTCTATGACGCATTGGTGCGGCGCCTGCTGGCGAATGGCACCACCACTGCCGTCTATTTCGCCACGATCCATGGCCCGGCGAGCCTGCGTCTGGCGGAGACCTGCGTGGCGCTGGGCCAGCGGGCGCTGGTCGGCCGGGTGGCGATGGATAAAATGGATGGCTGTCCGGATTACTACCGAGATGCCGATGCCGAGAGCGCGATCCGCGAGACGGCCGCTTTCGTCGCGGCGGTGCGGGCGCTGCCCGGCAACACTTTGGTCGAACCCGCGATCACCCCGCGCTTTATCCCCGCCTGCACCGATGCGGCCCTGGCCGGGCTGGGCCAGCTTGCGGCCGAGACGGGCGCGCCGGTGCAGACCCATTGCTCGGAAAGCGATTGGGAGCATGGGCATGTGCTGGACCGCTGCGGGATGACCGACACCCACGCGCTGGACGGCTTTGGCCTGCTAACGCGGCGCACGGTGCTGGCCCATGCAGGGTTCATCGATGGCGCGGATATGGATCTGATCCGGGCGCGCGGGGCGGGGGTGGCCCATTGCCCGCTGTCCAACACCTATTTTGCCAACGCGGTGTTCCCCTTGCGCCGGGCGCTGGAAAAATCTTTGCGGGTGGGCTTGGGCACTGACATCTCTGGCGGCCCCAGCGCCTTTTTGCTCGACAACGCCCGGGCGGCGGTGGCCAGCGCGAGGATGCTGGAAAGCGGCGTGGACCCAGAAGCACCGCCGGGCACGCGCGGCGTAGCCGACAGCCGGATCGACTTTCGCGAGGCTTTCTGGCTGGCAACCGCCGGGGGCGCCGATGTGCTGGACCTGCCGGTGGGGCTGTTCGAACCGGGCCGTCAGTTCGACGCGGTTCTGGTCGATCTGCCCGATGCCGCGCTGGTGGAGCAAAGCCCCAACGACCTGCTGCAAGCCATCGTCATGTGCGCCACGCCGGGCGATCTGGGCGGCACCTGGGTCGCCGGGCGCCAAGTGTCCGGCGATGGGTGAGGTCGGCGGCGCCAGCGCGCAGACCCCGTCTGCACGCAGCCCACGCTAGCTGCTGAGCGGGGCGCCAAGGCCGAATTTCCGGACCAGCGCGCGCCGATAGGCCACCGACATGCGGTCGGCGGGGATGTGCACCTCGTCCATGATGCCCAGCGGCAGATCCTCGGGGTGCTGGTTCTCGACCAAGGGCTTGTCCTCGTCGTTGATCATCAGGCTTTCCTTGATCAGAAAGGTCTCGTCCGGGGCGCCGGTGGTGTCGGTGGCCACCTGAAAGATACGGGTTTCATGGGCCGAGACTGGGCACACCGTGTCGGCGAAATACTGGATGTACCAACTGTCATTCGGCTGGATCAGGATGATCGACGAGAACGGAAAGGTCAGCTGATAGGTATAGACCACCCGCCGCGCGTCGCCGGGCGCATCGTCGGGAAACCGGTTGCCGCCTTCGAGATAGGGCAGGTCGAAGGTCAGCCCATAGTCGGTTTCGCGCACCTCGTAGGGGGGGATCCGGTCGTTTTCGCTGCCGCCGAAGGTTTCGGTATGGACCCAGGGGAAATGGGCGACATCGTTGAAATTCTCCACATGGCGGCTGGCGGCGGCGGCCCAGGTGCCCGAGGGGACATAGACCTTTCTCAAGCCCGCGTCGCCGATGCCGGGCCAGTCGGGCAAGGGCCAGGCCGGGTCGTCGGACAGGCAGGTCCAGACGATGCCATAGCGCTGTTCCACCCGCAGCGATTGCAGCCGCAAACGGGGAGAGACGCGGGCCTCCTGATCCGGGTTCGAGGGGATGCGGGTGCATTGCCCTGCCGCGTTGAAATGCAGCCCATGCATCGGGCAGATCAGCTGGTCGCCGTCGACCCGCCCCGCGCTCAGCCGGGTGCCGCGGTGGGGGCAGAGATCCCGCGCGACCGACACATCGTCGCCCGTGCGCCAGATCACCAGATCCACATCCAGCAGCCGGGCGGCCACGGGCTTGGCGCCGATGTCATGGGCAAAGGCGACCGGGTGCCAAAAGCGCGCCAGGATGCGCCAGTCGCTCTCGGCAAAGGTGCAGTTGCGGGGCAGGTCCGTGGTTCGCTTTGACTGGTCAATCGGAAGAAACACGGCATTGCCCCTTTGGTCATCCCTGGCCCGATCATCCCCCGATACAGGACGATGGCAAGAGCCTCCCGCGCGCGGATGGCGCGGGGCCCGGGGCGTGCGGGCTACATGATCACGATTTAAGCGTCCTTCGGCCCGGCGGTCAGGTTCGCCATGCCAGCAGGCGCCGCTCGATCAGGCCGATGCCGGCCGAGGTCAGCACGCCCAGCAGCGACAGGATCACCACCCCGGCGAACAGCCGTTCGAGATCATAGAGCGATCCTGCCTCCAGGATATACGCGCCGATCCCGTATTGGGCGCCCAGCATCTCTGCCGCGACCAGCAGGATGATCGCGATGGCCAGGCTAATGCGCAGCCCCGACAGGATGCCGGGCATGGCGCCGGGCAGGACGATCTTGCGCACGATCGATAGCCACGACAGGCCAAAGCTTTGCCCCATGCGGATCAGCGACCGGTCGACATTGTCGACCGCGCCATAGGTCGCGACGACAGTGGGGGTGAAGGTGCCAAAGGCGATCAGCGCATATTTCGAGGGCTCGTCGATCCCGAACCAGATCACGAACAGCGGCAGCAGCGCAATCTTGGGGATCGGAAAGATCGCCGCGACCAGTGGGACCAGCCCGGCGCGCACATAGGGCAAAAGCCCGATCAGCACGCCAACGAGGATGCCCGTGCTGATCCCCAGGGCAGAGCCGACGGCCAGCCGGGACAGAGACGGCAGCAGATGTTTGAACAGCAAGCCCGATTGCCAAAGCTCGCCAAAGGTCGCCAGCACGTCCGAGGGTTTGGGCAGCGTCAGGGCCGAGATGACGCCGCTTTGCGTGCCCCATTCGATGAAGGCGATCAGCAGGATAAAGACGACCGGACCCACCCAGCGCAGGCGCCGAGGGGCAAAGCCGCCGCCGCGAAACCGGACCTCTGTCGGCTGGGTCTTGGTCGCGGCGGGCGGGGCGCCGCCGCCGGTGACGGCGGTCGTTGCGTCAGACATGGATCAGTTCCTCGTCGGCGGCGCGGGCCTCTTCGCGCATCAGGTCCCACAGATGCCGCTGGGTCTGTTCCAGATCCGGGTCGGCAAATCCGCGCTCGGGCAACGGTTGGGCGATGGTCACAATCTCGCGGATCTGTCCGGGGCGGCGGGACAGCACGACGATCCTATGGCCCAGCCGTACCGCCTCGGCCAGATTATGGGTGACATAGACGGCGGTGAAGGGTTGCCGGGTCCACAGCGCGATCAGATCGTCCATCAGCAATTCGCGCGTCTGGCTGTCGAGCGCGGACAGCGGCTCGTCCATCAGCATCACCGCGGGTTTGACGGCCAGCGCCCGGGCGATGGCCACGCGCTGTTTCATCCCGCCAGACAATTGCTTGGGCAGGGCGCGGGCGAAATCGGTCAACCGCGTGCGCGCCAGAACATCGTCGATGATGGCATCGGCGGCGGCGCCCTTGATCCCGTGATCCTCCAGGACCAGCGACACGTTGCCCCGGACCGACCGCCAGGGCAGCAGCGCGAAATCCTGGAACACGAAGGTCAGCGGGTTCAGGCAGCCTTCGGGCGGCACGCCCAATTGCAGGACGCGGCCCGTCGCCGGGCGCTCCAGCCCGCCCAGAAAGCGCAGCAGGGTGGATTTGCCGCAGCCCGATGGCCCGACCAGGCACACGATCTGCCCCGATGGCACGTCGAGCGAGATGTCGCGCAGCACCTCGGTCGCGCCGTAATTGTGGCTGATGCCGTCCAGTCGGATGTCCATGGGCGCCTCGTCTTTGCACTGGGGAACGGGGCGGCGCCTGGCCGCCCCGTTCCCTTGGATCCCTCAGGCGCCGAGCGTCTCGACGTAGGAGGTGTCGAGGAAGGTATCCAGCGTGATATCGCTGTCGATCAAACCCTCGCTTTGCATCCACTCCATCTGGTCGCGCACCGAGGCAACGTTGATCGCGGCACCTTCGTTGATCCGCATCGAGCCGGCGATGATCGACGGTGCCGCCTTTTCCAGCGGGCGATCCGTATAGACATATTTATGGATCAGCGCCACCATCTCATCAATCGCGGCATCGCCGTTCTTCTTGTCGACCATCGTCGCGTTGTAATCGCTGACACCCCGGCCAAAGCTGCCGAGGAAGGTCTCGACCAGGCCGCGATCATTGTTGGCATTGTCGGCCGAGGTGAACACAGTGGTCACCTGATAGTTCGGCAGATAGTCGGCGACATTGCCGATGATATGCACGGCGCCGGACCCGGCCAGCGGCTTGGCGATATGGGGCACGATGGACCAGGCGTCGATCTGGCCCGACTTCAGCGCGCCGATCACCGCGCCGACCTTTTGGAGTGGCACGAATTGCGGCGCATCTCCATAGCCCGCGGCGATCCTGGAGCCCATGTAGTGGAACGAGGACCCGGCAGTCGTTACGCCAAAGCGCTTGCCCGCCAGCCCGGTGGGCGAGGTCAGGCCGTCCTGGAACGCCGCGTCAGAGGCCAGGATCTTTTGCCCGTCGATGCCCGGCTCTTCGCTCAGCGCGCCGCCAACGACCTTGATCGCGCCCTTTTGCGCCAGGCTGATCAACCCGCCAGAGATCGCGGTGACCCCGAAATCCACATCGCCGCTGGCAATCGCCACCGACATGGGCTGCGCGGCCTGAAAGAACTTCAGCTCCACATCCAGGCCCGCATCGGCGAAATAACCGCGTTCGGCGGCGATGAAGCTGCCGGAATGGCTGGTCAGGCTGAGGGCGCCGACAACGGCCTTCTTGTTCTGGGCGATGGCGGGCGCGGCCAGCCCTGAGGCCGCCGCCGCGCCCAGCAGGCCCATTGTCTGGCGTCTGTTCAGATGTGTCATTGGGTCTCCTCCCGTTTGACGTTTTCGTCTGTCCTTTTGGCGGTGCCCCGAGACCGGGCGGCATGTCCATCCGGTGCGGGGCAAACGCGATCGTCTCATCGTCGGTCCGGCGCCCGGGATGCCGCTTTTGCGCCCCGGATCGCGCTGTGCTGGATCTTTTGCATGTCGCTGGCCGTGGATCAACATGCGACAGGGAGGCGGCCGGGCCGCGCGGGCCGGTGGCTGGCCAGAGCGGCGCGTGCCCGCCGGGTCCCTGATTCTTCGCTCCGTTTCTGGCGATTTCCGCGCAAGTATCTGATAGTAAGGTATTTATTTCGTATGGGGGATCGGCCCCATATAGAGGCGGGCCGGTCTGCGGCATAACAATCCTATCGAAACACACGATACCCACCGCCCCAAGGGGCACCACACAAAGATAGGAAACAGACCCATGACCACCCGCATTCACACCACCGCCAAAGCCCTTCTGATCGCTGGCCTGCTGGCCGCTGCCGGATCCGCCAATGCCTGGGGCCTGGACATCTGCTCGAAGGTCAAACTGGACATCAAGAACAACGCCGGCGAGACGATTCAGATCTACGACATCGACTATTACGACTATGGCAGCAGCGTCTGGCGGTCGGAGCCCACGGTGAACCGCGTCCTGAACAACGGCGGTTCCTGGCAGGACACCCGCAACCTGGAAGATGTGGAGAACGCCTCGACCAAGCTGCGCGTCAAGTACCGCAAGTTGAACAGCAAGAACCGTTGGGATGGCCGCTACACCGCGACGTCGAGCAAGGTGACCTGCACCAAAGGCAAGCGGATTTCGGTGACGATCAACTGAGACGGCCGTCAACCATTCTGTGACACACGGGCCGCGTTCCTTGCAGGAGCGCGGCCAAAAGGCATTCGTTTGCTGACGGGGTCCATGGGGCCGAGCCCTCTGGACTGGTTTCATATGCGATCAACGGTGTGCAGGGCCGATCACCGGTCAGTCGGGGCGGTCCCGCACCCAGTCGAACACGACCCTAAGGCCGTCGCGGTCGCGCAGGTCGAGGCGGTAGGACAGAGCGGGGGGGCTTGGTGTCGCGGTGGCCCCTGCTTAAGCGCGCTGGATCCGCAAGCGCAGCCCCCCGCGCGGGAGGGGGCCGATCACCGGTCAGTCGGGGCGGTCCCGCACCCAGTCGAACACGACCCTAA
>CAYGRI010000185.1:8772-9544 GCA_964352155.1 uncultured Maritimibacter sp.
GGCCGTCGCGGTCGCGCAGGTCGAGGCGGTAGGACAGAACGGGGGTCAGGGCGCCGTCACGGTCCTTGAAGAAGTACAGCACATGCGTCGTCGGTTCCAGCAGGGCGCAGTCCGATTGCCCCGGCGCGACGATTGTGGCAGGCGACCCGCCACGGAGCGTGTCGAAGGCCTTTGGACCGGAAGAGGTCTCGGACACGGCCAGGCAGACCGATACCAGCCGCCCGCTGACCTGGGGGCCAAGGGTCGTGGGGGCGATGTCTCCGGGCGCGACGGGCAGCAGGATCATGTCCACCACGTCGTGGTCGGCGCTCTCCAGCGTCAGCGATTGTGCGGCGCCGGGCGAGCCGGTGCAGGCCAACAGGGCGACACAGAGGATCTGGCGCATGGGGGCTCTCCTTTGGGGGTCCCTGTGAGACTTGGCGCCTGCGCGCCCCGGCGCCATGAGGTCGATCCCCCATTTCCCCCCGCGCGCGGCCCGCATGCCGCCCGTTCGCCGCAGACCCGCGTGGGACGCGGGCGCATGATGCTTGCACATCGCAATCTCGCAGCAGGCCTGTGATCGGCGCCTGTGATCGGCGCCTGTGCTCGGTGCTTGTGCCGGCCGCTCGCCTTCTCGCCCATATCCCGCGTTCTGCCCTTTCGCTCGGCGCGTGTGCGCGCCAACTGCGCTTGGCGCTCGGCAACCCTCGTCCGCACCCGCGTTCTGCGCTTTGCCCCGACCCTGCGCCCCGACCCTGCGGCCCGCCTCTGCGCGCGATGCCTGCGTTCCACC
>CAYGRI010000185.1:9554-10435 GCA_964352155.1 uncultured Maritimibacter sp.
CGTTCCACCCTTGCGCGGGGGGGTGGGGTTCCGCCATGTTGCGCCAGCGCGGCGGTTGGTCGTGCAAGGCAACCCGCGCGGCCAGATGCTCTTGTTCCTGCGACGAATTCTCTGGGTGATCCTGATGTGGCTCGCGCTTCCGGCGGCCGCGGCGGTGGAGCTTGCGCCGGGCCGGGGCATCCCCGACCTCGGGCCGTCCTTGGTCTATGCCTCGGACCCCGCCGCGGATCTGGCCGCGATGCTGGACCGGTTCCGCGCAGGGCAGTTCCGGCAAACGCTAAAGGTGCAGACGCTCGCGACCAATTACGCCCCCGAAGCCTGGGGCGCGGTCGAGATCGTGAACGCCACGCTGGACGATGGCCGTCTGCCAGATCCGTTCGTAGTCACGCTGGACCTGCCCTTGGTCAGCGAGGTGGACATCTACCTGATCCGCGCCGACGGGCTGGCGGAAAGCCTGCTGAGCTATTCCATCTTCGCGCCCTTCGACCCGGCCCAGCATTCGGTCACCCGGCTGCGGACCCCGGTGGTGACCATCGCCCCGGAAGAGACGGTCACGCTGATGATCAACTTCAAGTTCGGCCCGTTCCAGGATGTGCGCCTTGCGCTGGAAACCCCGTCAGAGCTGGAGGCGTCGACCTTTGCCGCCGGCATCGGGCTGACGGCGTTCTATGTGTTCTCGCTGGTCTCTATCCTGTTCTTTCTGGGCTTTTATCTGGCGCTGCGGGACTGGATCAGCCTGTTTTTCGCCGCGCAGTTCTTTGTGGGGCTGGTGTTCATCGCCTTCATCGACGGCATCGCCTTTCGCCTGTTCTATCCGGGCCGGCCGGAATGGCAGTCCGCCGTGGGCTTTTTCCTGCTGTTCGCGCTGTCGGGCACAGGGT
>CAYGRI010000186.1:0-10392 GCA_964352155.1 uncultured Maritimibacter sp.
GCCCAATAGACCGACCCGGCGCACATCGCACAGGGTTCCGCGCTGGTGTACATCGTGCAGCCCGCCAGGAACTCGGCACTGTACAGCTTGGACGCCTCGGTCATCAGATTGCGCTCGGCATGGCCGGTGCGGTCGCCCAACGTGCCGCAGGTGTTCATGGCTTCCAGCAGAACCGCGCCGTCCGGACCGGCCAGCAAGGCGCCGAACGGGTGGTCGCCCCGCGCACGGGATTGCCGCGCCAGTTCAATCGTCCGGCGCAGCAGCCGGGTGTCGTCATCGTCGGTCATCGGCATCTGGGCCCCCATCCGTTTTCTTGCACGTGAGCCGAGCCTCTACCCGATGGCAAGCGCCTCGGGGGCCTTCCGCCCCACCACGGATACGGGTTGCTCAATTCCCGGGCAAGCCAGCCCAATAAGCCAGCAACGCCACGGGGTGCTTCTGGCATCTGGCGGAAATGCGTGACTCCCTCGCCGGTTTTGACGCCATCTTGAGCGAGAGTAGAAGCGGTGGGGGTCCAGCTCTGACTTTGCTTGTTTTGTCTATGGCAGCCGGGCGCAGGATGACCGGAGCCGATGCCGGATATGAACCGGCCCATTGCAGCGGCCGGTCCACCCCAGGCGCGCTTCTCAGCCCATTTTCCAACTCTTTGTAAAGGACGTGCCGATGCGTTTGACGAACGTGAAATCCCTGTGCCTTGCCGCCGCCACCCTCGGTCTGGCGGGCGCGGCCCATGCGGCCGACAAGGTCACTTATCAGCTTGACTGGCTGCCCGGAGGCGACAAGTCTCCGATCTATGTCTGCGTGCAAGAAGGCTTCTGCGCCGATGCGGGCATCGAGATCTCGATCGAGCCGGGCCGCGGCTCGTCCGAGGCGATCACCAAGATCGCCACCGGCAATTCCGACATCGGCAGCGCCGGTCTGGGCGCACTGATGGCCGCCAAGGCGACCGAGGACGTGCCGGTCACCGCCGTGATGTCAATCTTCAACACCGGCCCGCATGCTTTCTACACCACCGCAGATACGGGCATCGCCTCGATCACCGACGTCAAGGGCAAGTCCATCGCCACCTCGCCCTTCACCGCGTCCAACGTCTTCTTGCCGCTGGTGCTGGCTGACAACGGCATGTCCGAGGCCGATATCGAGCTGACCAAGGCCGATCCCGGCGCGCTGGGGCCGCTCTTGATGACCGGCCGGTCCGACGTGATCATCGCCTGGCTGACCGACGTGTCGCGCTACACCAACCAGGCCAAGGAAGCCGGCAAAGAGATCGTCGTTCTGCCCTGGGCCGACGCTGGACTGGAGCTGTATTCGGCCTCGCTGGTCGCCAATGACACCTTCCTGGCAGAGCGTCCGGACGTGGCAAAGCGCTTTATCGAAGCATTCATGAAATCGGTGGAATTCGCCCAGGCGAACCCCGACAAGGCCGGGGCTGCTGTCTCTGCCATGGTGCCGGAACTGGGCGCCGAGGATGTTGCCGCCTCGTGGCTGGATGCGTCGAAGCTGGTGTTCAACCCGGTCACCGAGGCCAACGGTTTGGGCACGTTCGAGCCGGGCCGCCTGGCCGCCACCTGGACGCGGGTCGCCGCCTCTCAGGGTCTGGACCCGGCTTCGCTGGACCCCGAAAGCATCGTCGACCGCTCCTTCCTGCCGGCGATGACCCAGTGAGCCTTGTCAATGACGCCATAAGCTTTGCCGGTATCGGTCAGACCTTTCTGACCGATACCGGCCCGCTGACCGCGTTGCGCGGCGTCAACTTGACGCTGGCGCAGCACGAATTCGTGGCCGTCCTTGGCCCCTCGGGCTGCGGCAAGTCGACCTTGCTGCGCCTGACCGCCGGGCTGATGCCCGCGACCGAAGGCAAGGTCACGGTCTATGGCACGCCCGTCACCCGCCCGCGCGACGATGTGGGCATCGTGTTCCAGCAGGCGACCTTGCTGCCCTGGGCCAATGTCGAGGACAACGTCGTCTTTCCGGCGAAACACATGCGCGGCCGGGTCTCTGCGCAGGACCGCGAGCAGGCGCGCAAGATCATCGCCACCGTCGGGCTGGAAGGGTTCGAAACGCGCCTGCCCGGCGAGCTGTCCGGTGGGATGCAGCAGCGCGTCGGGATCGCCCGCGCCCTGTTCCTGAACCCCGATATTCTTCTGATGGACGAACCGTTCTCGGCCCTCGACGCGCTGACCCGCGACGCGATGGGGCTGGAATTGCTGCGGCTCTGGCAGGCAAGCCCCAAGACCGTGATGTTCATCACGCATTCGATCCCCGAGGCCGTCCTGCTTGCCGACCGGGTGATCGTCATGTCGGGCCGCCCCGGCAGCGTGATCGCCGACCTCAAGGTGCCGCTGGGCCGCCCCCGGTCCGAGGATTCGCTGCGCACGCCCGAGATCCAGGACTTTGCCGCTGATCTGCGCGGCCTGCTGATCAAGAAGGAAGTCGCCTGACATGACCGCCAAGGCCGACATCGCGCCAAAGACCGCGCCCAAGGCGCCGCCCATGCCGCTGATGGAACGGCTGATCCGGACGCCGGTGATCCTGCCGCTGATAACCTTTGTCGTGCTCTTGTTCCTGTGGGAAACGGGCACGCGCGCGTTCGGCGTGCCCAGCTATGTGCTGCCCTCGCCGTCGCGGATCCTGACAGGCTATGACGCCGTCACCTGGATCCGCTGGGTCGAGCATGTGTGGTCGACCTTGCGCGTGGCATTGTTGGGCTTTGCAGTGTCGATTGTGGTATCCCTGCCGATCGCGGTTGGGCTGGCTAAATCGCGGTTCCTGTCGCGCGCCTTCTATCCGCTGCTGGTGGTGATCCAGTCGGTGCCGGTGGTGGCGATTGCGCCGATCATCATCGTGGTCATGGGCTCCGACGATCCGCCCCGGGTGCTGATCACCTTCATGATCTCGTTCTTTCCGCTGGTGGTCTCGATGACCACGGGCCTGATGGCGACCCCGCCGGAGCTGATCGAGCTGTCGCGCTCTTTGCGGGCCCCGCAATGGCGCGAGATCAGCCAGATCCGGATTCCCTATGCGATCCCCTACATTTTCTCGGGCCTGAAGATCTCTATCACCCTGTCCGTGATCGGCGCTGTGGTGGCGGAATTCGTGGCGGCGGAAAAGGGGCTGGGCTATTTCATCCAGTTCTCGACCTCGATGTTCAAACTGCCGCAGGCCTGGGCCGGGCTGCTGGTACTGGTCGTCATGTCGCTGCTGTTGTTCCAGACAGTCAGCCAGGCGCAGAAGCTGTTCTTCCCCTGGTCCCTACCCAAGGAGCGGCGGTGACCGATTTCCTCGTCACCGGAATCGCCCATGGCCTGACCGGCGATGCCACGGGGTCGCGGCTATCGGGGGCGATCCGTGTCAGGGGCGGGCTGATTGCAGAGGTGGGAGATCTGACGCCCGCGCCCGGCGAACGGGTCGTCGACGCTTCGGGATGCGTGGTGACGCCGGGGCTGGTGAACACCCATCACCACCTGTTCCAATCGGTGCTGAAAGCCGAGGTGAGGGGGATGAACGCCGCGCTCAACGACTGGCTGATGCGGGTGCCCTATACCTATTGGCCGCATCTCGATGCCGAAACCCTGCGGGTATCCGCCACCATCGGCATGGCCGAACTGGCTCTGACCGGGGCGACCACTGTGGCCGATCACCACTACCTTTTCCCGCCCAGCTACGATTATGACCCGGCCGAGGTGCTGTTCGGCGTGGCGGAGCGCTTTGGCATGCGCTTTTGTCTGGCGCGCGGCGGGGCGACGAAGGGGCGCGCCTTTGACGACCCCGCCATTCCCCCGGCCCCGGTCGAGACGATCGACGGCTTTCTTGCGGGGATAGAGGCGGCGGGCGCCCGCTGGCATGACCCCGCGGACTTTGCGATGACGCGGGTGGCGGCGGCGCCCTCGACCCCGACGTTCAACCTTGAGATCGGGGAGTTGCACGAGGTCGCCCAGACCGCCCGCGCCGCCGGGCTGAAGCTGCATTCGCATCTGTCCGAGAATATGGCCTATGTGGAGTTCACCCTGGCAAAATACGGAAAACGCCCGGTCGCCTGGTTGGCCGAACAAGACTGGCTGGGCCCCGATGTCTGGTTCGCGCATCTGGTCGAATGCGACGCGGACGAAGTGGCGCTGCTGGCGGACAGCGGCACCGGCATGGCCCATTGCCCGCAGGCCAACGCGCGGCTCGGATCCGGCGTCGCCCCGGCCGATGCGTTGCACCACGCGGGCGGCGCGGTGGCTCTGGCCGTCGATGGCGCGGGCGCGAACGAGGCCGCCGACATGGGCGCGGCGCTGTATTCGGCCTTCTCGCTGCACCGCGCGTCCAAGGGGGTTGCGGCGGTGACCGCCGAAACGGCTCTGCATTGGGCCACCCAGGGCGGCGCTCGGGTGCTGGGCTATGACAGGATCGGCACGCTGGCCCCCGGCATGGCCGCCGATATCGCGATATTCGACATCGCCCATCCGCGCAACATGGGCCTGCATGACCCTGCGCTGGCGCCGATGATCACCGGCGCCGCGACCATCCGGCACAGCTTTGTCGGCGGGCGGCAGATCGTGGAAAACGGCGCGATCCCGGGGCTGGATCTGCCCGCGCTGGCAGAGGAGGCCGGGCGCGTCGTGTCCCGTTTGCAAAGGGAGGTCGCCCGCGCCTGACCGGGGCCCGCGCCGCCCTGATGTGAGACACGGAGTAGAAGCAGTCAGCGCCCTGCCGGTCAGCGGCGCAGGTCATTGCTCCACACCCTACAGACCGGAGAATGGAACCATGAGCACTGCAAACACCAAAACCCTGGCCGAGCTGGAAAAGGAAAAGGGCATCGGCGGGTACGGCATCGAGGTGGACCGCGAGATCCCGCAGATCGACATGTCGGATTTCGCCAACCGCAAGGCCGAGATCACCGAGGCCCTCTGGGCCGCCGCCACGGACATCGGCTTTTTCCAATTGTTCAACCACGGCATTCCGACATCCCTGATCGACGAGGCCTTCGCCGCGTCGGCTGCGTTCTTCGACCTGCCACAAGAGACCAAGGCGCACTACCCGCTGAGACCCGGCACCAATTCCGGCTGGGAATACATGGAGCAGGTGCGCCCCTCGACCGGGACCGCCGACCGCAAGGAAAGCTATCAGATCACCTTGCCCCGGATGGCAAAGCTATGGCCCACCGGCGCGGAACTGGCCGGGTTCAAGGCGACGATGCTGGCGTTCGAGCGGCACAACTGGGCGGTTGCGATGCGCGTCCTGTCCTGCTTTGCCGACCGGCTGGCCTTTCCGCCGGATTTCTTCACCGACGGCCATGACCCGCTGACGCCAGAGTACCAATCGACCCTGCGGTTGATCCATTATCTGGGGATGGAAGACGCCAAGCCCGAAGACTTCAAGTTCTGGCGCGCCGGTGCCCATACGGATTTCGACTGCCTGACGCTGCTGCACCAGCGCGAGGGCCAGGGCGGCTTGCAGCTTTGCCCCGGCAAGGACAGCCAGGGCCGCGCTATCGCCTGGACGGACGTGCCCCCCCTGGGCGGGGTGATCACCTGCAACATCGGCGACATGCTGATGCGCTGGTCGGATGACAAGCTGCTGTCGAACCTGCATCGGGTGCGGATGCCAAAGCCCACGGAATACCTCGGCCCGCGCTACTCCATGGCCTATTTCGCGCAGGCGAACATGGACACCGTGCTGGCCGGCCCTGACGGCAAGTATGAACCGATGACGGCGCATGACTATATCCAGATGCGTCTTGGCGCGAATTTCGGTAAGACGTGATGGGCCTTCCTGTTATCGACATCTCGGGGCTGTCGTCCCCCGACCCAATGGCGCGCCGCGCCGTGGGGGAGGATCTGCGCGCCGCCTGTCTGGCGCACGGGTTCTTCTATTGCACCGGGCACGGTGTGCCGCAGGGCCTGATCGACGCCACGATGGACCAGACCCGCGCCCTGTTCGACCTGCCGCCCGCGGCGAAGGATGCGGTGGACAAGGCCCTGTCCCCCTGCAATCGCGGCTATGAGCATCTGGGCGGCCAGACCCTGCAAGCCGGGGCGATGCCCGACCGCAAGGAGGGCTATTACATCGGCGAAGAGATCGGCGAGGGCGATCCGCGCATGGGTCGCTTCAACCACGGCCCGAACCAATGGCCCGCCGGTCTGCCCGGATTTCGCCCCACCATGGCGGCCTATTTCGCCGCTTTGTCCGTTGTCGGTGCCACGCTGATGCGGGGCATGGCGCTGTCGCTGCGCCTGCCCGAAGATGCGTTCGACGGCTTCACCCGGCAACCGCTGGCGACCCTGCGGCTGCTGCACTACCCGCCCTCGCGGCCAGAGGTCCCTGACGAGCTGGGCGCCGGGGCGCATACCGATTTCGGCGGGCTGACGATGCTGTTGCAGGACGATGTGGGCGGGCTGCAAGTCAGGACCGACGACGGCTGGATCGAGCCGCCGCCGATGCCCGGCGCCTATATCATCAACCTGGGCGATATGATCGCGCGCTGGACCAACGACACCTACCGATCGACCCTGCACCGGGTCATCAACCGGTCCGGGCGCGAACGCTATTCCGTGCCGTTCTTCTACACCGGCAACCCGGATTACCAGGTGCGCTGCATCGACACCTGTCTGGCAGAGGGCGAGACGCCGAAATACCCCACCGTCCGCGTCGAGGATCATCTCAAAGAGATGTATGCCCGCACCTATGTCAGCGCAGCGTCCTAGGCGATGCCCCGCCCGGCCCGACTGATCCTGATCCACGGCGCATGGGCGGGCGGCTGGGTCTGGGCGCCGTTGACCGACGCGTTGGCAGGGCTGGGCTGGCAGGCCGAGGCGCTGGAGCTTCCGGGCAACGGCCATCACTCGATCCCGGCCGGGGATGTGACCACAGCGGATTACCTTGCCTGTCTGGAGACCGCGATCTCGGGCGGCCCCGGCCCGGTTGCCCTTGTGGGACATTCCGGCGGCGGGATGCTGGTGACAGCGGGGGCAGAGCGGTTTTCGGACCACGTCAGCCATGCCGTCTGGGTCGCAGGCATGCTTCTGCCGGATGGAGAGAGCTTTGACGATATTCAAGAGCGCATCGCCGGGCCGGGCAAGCGGCTGGGCGTCACGCCGCATGTGGTGCCCTCGGCCGATGGGCGCACCAGCTCCGTCCCCCCGAAGGCGGCGCAGCGACACTTCTTCCAGGATCTGCCACCGGATGTGGCCGCGAAGGCCGCGCGCAGGCTGACCCCCCAGCCCACCGCCGGGCGCCATATCGCGGTGCAAACAGGCCCCGCCTTCGCCGCCGTGCCGAAGCTTTACGTTCTGGCGGCCGACGACCGCTCTGTCCTGCCGCAGGTGCAGCGGATGATGTGCGATGGTGTGCCGAACCTCACGATCACCGAGATGCCCTGCGGGCATGCGCCCCAGGTGGCGGACCCGCAGGGGCTGGCCGCGCGGCTGGACAGCTGGTTGTCCCGGACCGGCTGACGACGCACCAAACCGAAGCCCCGTGACGGGCCAAGCGCAGCCTCGGTCCGCCATGTGAAGGCGCGGCTCGGATCGGGCGCGGCACGCTCTGGCCCACTGGCCATGGCCGGACGATCGGGCTAGAACGGCGGGCGAGGCGCAAAGGGGAAAGCAAACGCGTGGCAGCCAATCTGGACGAAGCGATGCGGCAGGCCAAGGCCGCCGAACAGCGCGGTCAGACGGCGCAGGCCGCCGCGATCTACCGCCAGATCCTGCAGCGGGTGCCCACCCATTTCGCCGCCCATGCCGCGCTGTCGCGGTTGCAGGCCGCCCCAGCGGGCGGCTCCGACCCGTTGGCCGCGATCCATGTGCTCTACCGGCAGGGGCGGCTGGCCGAGGCGGCGCGCGCCGCAGACCGGCTGGTCAAGGCGGGCAAGGCGCCCTTTCCGGTGCTGACCGCCCTGGGCGCCGCCCGGCTGGGGCTGGGGGAAACCGGCCCGGCGCAAGTGGCGTTTCGCGCGGCGCTGAAACTGGCGCCCTCCAATGCGGCGGCCCATAGCAATCTGGGCACGGCCCTGCGCGCGGCTGGCAAGACCGACGCGGCAGAGGCCGCCTTTGCCAAGGCGCTGGCCCTGCGCCCCGATTACTCCGAAGCGCTCAACAACCTCGGCCTGATCCACCGCGACAGGGGCCATGCCGACGCCGCCGAGGCGGCCTTTGCCCGCGCCGTCGCCGCGCAACCCGGCAATGCCGAGGCGCTGACCAATCTGGGCAACATGCAGCAAGAGGCCGGACGCCCCGAAGACGCCGCGCAGACCTATCGCAAGGCGCTGGCGGTGCGGCCCGATTACGCGGATGCGCATTACAACCTCGCGGCGGCGCTGCGCAAGCTGGGGCGGCTGGACGAGGCGGCCAAGGCCTATGCCGAGGCGCTGCGCCTGCGCCCAAACTATGCCGAGGCCGAGAACAACCTGGCCAACACTCTGAAAGCCCTGCGCCGGATGGATGGGGCAGAGGCCGCCTACCGGCGCGCTGTGGCGCTGGCGCCGGACTACGCCGAAGCCTGGACCAACCTGGGCGTCCTGCTGCAGGAACGGGGCCGCAGCGAAGACGCCGTCGCCGCCTATGAAAGCGCGCTGGCCGCCCGGCCCGACCACGCCCCGGCGCTGGCGCAGATCCTGTACCAGAAGGCGCATCTGTGCGACTGGTCGGCGCTGGGCGCCTTCGACGCGATGCGCGACAGCCTTGGGATCACCACCGATCCGGTGCCGCCCCTGACCCTGCTGGCGGTGGAGGATGCCCCCGCCCGCCAACTGGCCCGCGCCCGCGCCTATGCACGCGCGAATTACCCGCAGCCCGCGCCGCGCCGTCCCGCCGTTTCGGCCGAGGGGCGCAAATTGAGGGTCGGATATTTCTCGGCCGATTACCGCAGCCATCCGGTCGCGCGGCTGTTTGCGGGCGCGCTCGCGGCGCATGACCGGGACCGGGTGGCGCTGTTCGGCTACGCCTTTGGCCCCCGCACCGACGACGCCCTGCGCCAGGAGATGCGCGGCCGGTTCGACCGGTTCACTGATATCCTCGACCTCAACGACGCAGAGGCCGCCGCCGCCATCGCAGAGGATGCGCTGGACATCGCCGTGGACATGACCGGCTATACGATGCACAGCCGCACCGCGCTGTTCGCGCGCCGCATCGCACCGGTGCAGATCAACTATCTGGGTTATCCCGGCACGCTGGGGGCCGATTTCATCGACTATATCGTCGCCGATCCGGTGCTCGTCCGGCCCGAGGACCGGCCGCATCTGAGCGAGGCGGTGATCCATCTGGGCGGCAGCTATCAGCCCAACGACAACCGCCGCCCGGTGCCCCCGCCGGACGGGATCCGCGCCGATCACAGCCTGCCGCCGGACGGTCTTGTGTTCTGCTGCTTCAACAGCACCTACAAGATCACGCCCGCCGAATTCGACATCTGGATGCGGGTGCTGGGCCAGATCCCGGGCAGCGTGCTGTGGCTGCTGGGCGCGAAATCCGCGGTGGAGGACAATCTGCGCGGCGCCGCCCGCGACCGAGGGGTCGACCCCGCGCGCCTGATCTTCGCCGACCGTGTCTCGCCCGAGGCGCATCTGGCCCGGCATCGCCACGCCGACCTGTTCCTTGATACCTTCGCCTACAACGCCCACACCACGGCCAGCGATGCCCTGTGGATGGCGCTGCCGGTGGTCACGCTGGCCGGGCGGCAGTTCGCGGCACGGGTGGCGGCCAGCCTGGTCACGGCGGCGGGCCTGCCAGAACTGATCGCCCCGGATGCCGCCAGCTACGAGGCGCTGATCCTCGCCCTGGCCACCGATGCCGACCGGCGCGCCGCCCTGCGCCAGCATCTGGAGACAAAGCGGATGGCACTGCCCCTGTTCGACACCGACCGCTACACCCGCGGGCTGGAGGCCGCCCTTCGCGCCGCCCACGACCGCGCCGTGCAGGGGCTGGACCCGGCGGATATCCATCTTTGACAGCGGGCGTCGGCGCCCAGGCCGACCGCCAATCCAGCCGGATGACAGGGTCTGCCCCGGCCCCCGATCCAGCAGGGCAGCGGGCGACGGCCTCCGCGCCGACCGCCGATCCGACACCGCAGCACGGTTTGCGCGCCGATGACCGATCCCGCTGGGTCAGACCGCCACGAAGGCGCGCGGTAGCGCCGCTCAGCCTTTGTCCTTGTCCTTGTCTTCCGGCTCGCGGGGCGGTTCGCCCATGAAGAACTCCCACCCGCAAATCAGGCCCAGCACCAGGAACAGCAGCGCCCAGAAGGTGTTGCCCCAGCTCCATTCCAAAGCGCCCCAGCCCAGACAGGCCGCAACCGTCGCGATCCGGATCCAGAGCGGGCGGAAGAACGGATGTTGCAGATCGAGCAGTTTTCTCATCAGAGCGTCTCCTTTGGAAGGCCGCGCGGGCGAACGGGCATGGGTGGTCAAGCGTGGGT
>CAYGRI010000187.1:0-10384 GCA_964352155.1 uncultured Maritimibacter sp.
GGCTGCGAAAAGCCGCGGCACGGACCGTCGATGGCCTCTGGAACGCCATCGGGCAATTCGTCGACTGCTTCACGCCGCAAGAATGCGCAAGCGACTTCGCCGCCTGCGGATACGACGCAGATTGATCGGAAAACGCTCTAACGACTGGCCCGAATTTCCGCGAACACCTCTCTGAGGATATCCTGACATGGCAACATCGTTTTTTTTGTGTGACGACAAGCGGACATCAAATCGGCCGACGATGGTGCACCTCACGGTTGAATTCGCAAGATACACAGAGTTCATGACACTCCCGCCCGATCCGCCGTGGCAGCCCCGCAGAACCGGCAAAGATCGCGCTTTGCCCAAATGGTTGTGGAGAGTTGGCGCGCTTCGGCGAAGAACGGGCCAGGCATCTGGACATTATCCCGGCGCAGCTCTGGGCCCTGGTAACGTACCGCCCAAAATACAACTGCCGCATAAGCGCGGGCAAATCCCACACCCACCCTTTTTGCTTCGCCGATCATGCCACCACCGTCCGCGGCTGTGCCAAAGGCAAGAGCACAAAGCACTCCCTCAAGAATCGCGCTTCAAAAGAGATCCAGTTCTCCCGGAGCCCTTCGATCCTGTTCGCTGTCCCATGTTGTTCCGTGAGTCAGCCTGTCTCTCAAGTCTTCAAGATAAACACCCTTAAGGACTTGAGCCATATCATATTCTCGAGTCGTAAGTGGCAAGTTTGATACTCCGCCGAGAGCAGCGCTAAGACAGTCAAGACTTTGCGTCAGCTTGTCGGCTGATTGAAGTACTTTTCTGGTCGCATGGTCGCTCTCTTCCAAGGGAAGGTTGTGCAGGGCGCCCTGAAGGTCGCCTGCCATTACTCCGAGTATCGAAAGTTCATCAGAGAGCCGCAAAAAAAATACCGCTCGATCAACGATTCTATTTACGGAGGCTTCTGGATTAGCAGCATTCGCCATTCAAAGCCTGCCAAAGACTTTTTCGATACACTCTCGCAGGTTCGCGGCGGTGAACGGTTTCTTCAGAAAGTTGTTCATGCCGAGTTTGGCGCCTTGCTGAATGACCGTGGCGTCTTCGGAGCCGGTCACCATTATGAAACCTGTCTTGGCAGTTGCCGCTTGTGAGCGCATCGACTTTAGCAAGCCCAATCCATCCATCTGGGGCATGTTGTAGTCTGAGATGACAAGATGCACCGGAGTCTTTGCAAGATAATCAACCGCCTCCTGTCCGTTGCTCACATAGGCGTAGTTCTTGATATTGAGCTGGTCGAGTGCCTGGGTTAGCAGACCACGGCTGACTGCCATGTCGTCGACCACCAGAATCTTTAGCTTATCCCTCAGTGACATCTGGTCTCTTCCTTTGGCTTCGAATTGGCTTCGCGGCGGCGATAAGTGGTTGTATACAAGGGCTCGGTCAGTTTGGTGGCCTCTTCAGACAGTCTTTCGGAATGCCCGGTTATGAGCCAACCCCCGGGACGCAATTGGCGTACAAATCGCGACCAAACCATGGACTTTGTTTCTGTGCCGAAATAGATCACAACATTTCGGCACATGATCAGATCAAATGTCCTCTGGAACGGCCATTCCCCGATCAGGTTAAGTCTTCGGAAAGTAACAAGGGCTCGAACTTCTGGTCCGACCTCCCAGGAGTCCGGCTGGTCTGGGCTGGCGTGAAAGTACTTCTCTTTTTGTTCTTCGGGGACCTGCGCGATGGACCGCGAGGAATATACGCCAGCCGCTGCCATACGCAGGATAGCCGGGTCAATGTCACTTGCCAGGATGCGAAAGTCTCGCTTTGCAATATCGGGACACTCTTGAAGAAAAGTGAGTGCCAACGTGTACGGTTCCTCTCCCGAGGCGCACCCTGCCGACCAAACGCGAACGCTGCCGCCCTTGCGCATTATGTCAAGGAGTTCGGGTATCATGTCTTGGCGCAGGTAGTCGAAGTGATGCGGCTCACGAAAAAAACGCGTGACATTTGTTGTCAAAACAGACAACATTTCAAGGCGTTCCTGGTGGCCGTCCGAGCTTTCCACAAAGTCACAGTAGGAGCGGTAGTTCTTAAGCCCCAGGCTGCGCAGACGCGCACTGAGGCGCGAGTGTACGAGCGGCAGTTTTCCGTCGGTCAGCTCTATACCAGCCTCTTTTTGAAGAACTGCAGCGATCCGGTGGAATTCTGCCGCTGACAACTCTTGCAAGCCGCCGCCAGCCGGATGCCCCCGGTTGAAGACGCCAGGATTGGTCATGCGGCCACGCCCGTTTTTTCTGGAAGAATGGCGCTCAGGTTCAGCAAACGTATCATGCGATCCTCGCGGGTGATGATGCCGGAGAGGAACTGCGATCCGTTTGCGGCGATATCAGGCGTCGGCTGAACTTCCTTGTCGGTCACGCTCAGGATGTCGGACACCGCATCGACCAAGAGGCCAACTATCGGACCGTTGATTTGCGTGATTATGATCACATTTCGTGCGGTCGGTTCCGGGACATCCAGACCAAGACGAGACGCGAGATCCACGATCGGAACTACAGCGCCGCGCAAATTTATGACACCCCGTACATAGGACGGTGCGTGAGGCAGAACTGTTGCCGGCGTCCATCCGCGGATTTCCCGAACCGACATAATGTTGAAACAAAAGTCCTGCTGTGCAATGCGGAACGCAATCAGTTCGTTGACGTCTTCGCCGTCTGTTTCGGTGGGGTCAGCCATGGGGTCACTCCGCTGCTAGAGGGGTCGTAAGGACAGCCGCGCCGCCGGCGCCGTTGCCCACGATCGCTGATGGGTCGAGAATAAGAGCAATCCGCCCGTCGCCCAGGATGGTCGCCGCGGCGACGCCCGGTACCTGGCCGTAGTTTTCCTCGAGCCCTTTGATTACTACTTGGCGCTGGTCGTGTATGACATCAATCAGCAGGGCAGCGCGCACACCGTCCGCAGTCTCGACCAGCAGGATGACGTAGTTCTCGGTCGGGTCGACTGGGGCGCGATACCCCATCACGGCGCCGACATCTACAATGGGAACGTAGCTTCCACGTAGCCTCACGACCGCATTATTTGTTCCGAGTTGGAATACCTGGTCGGGCGGAACCCGCATGGTTTCGACAATTGCGGAGATCGGTATAACAACAGTCTGGCCACCGACTTCTATCACCATCCCATCAAGGACAGCGAGTGTCAATGGCAAGACAATCGAGAAAGTACTGCCTTTTCCAGGCTCGGAGGATATGGAAACGCGTCCGCCGAGTGATTGAATTGACTTCTTGACCACATCCATCCCGACACCGCGCCCGGAAAGGGCTGTGAGAGTCGATGCCGTTGAAAAGCCCGGCTGAAAAATCAAGTTGTCGATGTCGTTGTTCGTCAGTTGCGCGTCCGGGGCCACCAGACCCTTTTCTTCCGCGATCTGCCGGACCTTTTCGCGGTTGATGCCGGCTCCGTCATCGGCGATTTCGATCACCACACGACCCGAGAGATGCGCGGCCGACAAGCGGATCGTCCCTTCAGGCGATTTGCCGGCGGCAACCCGAGCCTTCGAGTTCTCCAGCCCGTGATCCACCGCATTGCGGATCATGTGGGTCAAAGGATCGGCGAGCTTTTCGATAACCGTTTTGTCAATCTCCGTGGATGCGCCTTCGGTCAGCATCCGCAGGGTCTTTCCGGTATCGCTTCCAGCTTCGCGAGCAATCCGGGACATACGTTGGAACAACGCTTTAACCGGCTGTGCGCGAATCGCCATGACGCTGTCCTGGATCTGACGCGTCAGGGTTCGCAGCTCTTCCAGCCCCACATCGATGTCACTGCCTTGCAGGACGCCATCGCGTTTCACGGCCTGGGTCAGCATGGCTTGATTGATGACCAACTCCCCCACGAGGTTGATCATGCGATCGATGCGGTGCAGGTCGACACGAATGGTCGATGCCACTGGTTGCGACGGCTGGCTTTTGCCACTGCCCTCGGATTTCTTTTCGGCTGCCTTCGCTGCAGGCGGGGCCGCGGCCGGCGAAGAAACAGGCTGGGCGGCCTCCGTCGCCGGTGCTTCGGCCGCCCGAGGCTCAGACGGCGGGGCAGCCGATTCCAGAGCGTCTGTACCCGCGGGATCCGGCAAGCCAAGATCAGGCAAACTGTCGCTGGCGTCCGTTTCGATGGTGAGGTCGCAAAGACCGTCGACGAATTCAAACACTTCGCGCAGGGCGGTCTCGGAGCTTTCGGTTCGCAGTTCCACGGTCCAACCGAGGTAACTTCCTTCCGGGTCGAGGCTGTCGAAATCCGGGATGGCCGAAACATCGCATTCAACCTGCGCTTCGCCGAGAGCGCATAGTTCGCGCATCAGGAACGCGGGTTCGTTTCCGGACCGAAACAGGCTTTCATGGGGGCGGAACGCGACATTGAACTGAAGCTCGGTGGCACCGTCCGCGGAAAAATCGTCCAGCCCCAACGTCATGGGCGTGAAATCGACGTCGTCGAGCGAGGGCGCTTCTTCCTCGCCGCCCTCACCGGTCATGGCGCGCAATTCTGCAAGGAGCGGCTCGCCAGCGGGGTCTTCCTCTTCGCCGACGCCATCACGCGCGGCTTCAAGAAGCACGGCCAGGTGATCCGACGACCGCATCATAACGTCCATGACCTGCGCCGAGGCCTGCAGTCTGCCATTGCGCATCTCATCAAGCGCATTCTCGAACCTGTGCGCAAACCGAACCACGGCCTCAAGCGCAAAGGCGCCGGCGCCACCCTTGATCGAATGAACCGCCCGGAACACGGCATTGACCGTTTCCGGATCGGATTCGCCACCGGACATTTCTTCAAGGCCGTCGGCCAGCTGCTCTAGCAGATCTTCTGATTCCTGGAAGAACGTTACCCGGAGTTCGTCATTCTTACTCATCGGACACCCTCACGCGCTGACACGACGAATTGCAGTGGCGAGAGCGGTATCGTCGAAAGGCTTGACGATCCATCCGGTTGCCCCAGCATCACGGGCCCGCGCCTTCATGGCGGGCGAGCTTTCCGTGGTCAGCACCAGGATGGGGGTGGCGCGATAATCGGCACGGGCGCGCACGGCCTCGATCACGCCAAACCCGTCCAGCCGGGGCATGTTGATATCCGTGATCACGACGTCGGGATTTGCCGCGTCCAGCTTGTCCAGACCGTCGATCCCGTCCTCCGCCAGCGTGATGTCAAAACCCGATTCCGTCAAAGACACCCTTAGAAGGTCGCGCATCGTCCGCGAGTCGTCGATTGCAAGCACCTTAAGAGTCATGATTCGCCTCCTTTGCACCGACATCGGACGGGTTCAGGCCGCAGATCAGCAGACTGTCCCGAATTTCGCCGGACATGTTCTTTATTTCGAAGGGAACGCCATCGGCCTTCCAGGCACGATTTGCGGCGATGAGTACCTGAATGCACTGGGTCCCGACCTGTGTGACCTGCGCAAACTCCATGCTGACTGGCCGCCCGCGCTTGTCGGCCAGCAGTGTCTTCAATGCAGGGGCTTCTGCCGCCTTCAGCTTGGCGGGAACCTGCATCTCGATCGTGTCGTTGTTACCGGCCATAGAATCCTCCAGCCATCGAAAGGGTGGCGACCGCAAAACATGGCCGGGGGGACGAGTCCTGGGGCGGCGTCGTCGGGCACCAAGGTGAGGGTCGCGTAGGAAGGGAGACTTGCATTGTTTTCACTAAGGATGAGTTAAAGAGAGCAGGTTCAAAACAGTTCGACTTCGCCGGAACTGGGCGCCGGCGTGGCCGGTTGCCGGTCGCGCGTGCGAACCTTTGCCGGCGCGGCGGATTCCACGGTCACAGCCTCGGCCGTCAGCATCTGTTTGGCATGACCGCTTTCAGGGAAAAAACGCACCCGGCGCGCCTGTTTGCCGCCGACACTTTCAGCCGCGATCGGAATCGCCTCCATCTCGAGGAACTCGCGCACGAAAACAGCGTTCGACTCGCCGATTCCCAGCCCATTCTCGAATGTGCTGGCCCCGCCGAAAATCTTGGCGACCAGATTCCGTTTCGCGGCACCCAGATGCATCATCTCGTTGATCAGCGCTTCCATTGCGAAGATGCCGAACTTGTTGTGGGCGGCCCCTTCGCCGGGACGCCCGGGCAGGAGAATATGGTTCATCCCACCCACCCGCGCACGCGGGTCGTAAAGACAGGTGGCGATGCAGGATCCCAGGATGCAGCTAAGCACGACATTGGGGTCGCCGGAGGCCGACAATTCACCCTGGCAGACCGGAATGACTCTGTGGTTTGAAGCCTTCATATCGCCCGCATCCCGAGACGACGGCTATGGGTCGCGATTGGGTAAAACCCATCGGGGTGAGCGATAGGTCCCGAGTAGGCAAGACAAAAAGACACCATTCGCCTCCACTTTCCAGAATGCGGGACGAATCGTTACCCGCGTTGGGGCTTTGTTGCATCGCAGGGGTGAAAGTCATCTTAACATTGCCCCCGTGACGGCGTGCAGGTGCTGGCCTTTCCCGGTCTGCCGGGCCAAAAAGAGCTTTGAAAACAGGGAGGATGGGATGGCTTTGAAAACGCGCGATGCGACCGGGGCGGATGTGGCGCAGATCCGGGACCTGCAGATCGCCAGTTGGCGGGACGCCTATCGTGGCTTGCTGCCGACGGCGTTTCTGGAAGGCGAGGTGGAGACGGTGCTGGGCGCGCGTTGGGCCGCTTTGCCGGACCGGGGATGGGACGTGCTGGTGGTATACGAGGGTGCGCGGCTGGCCGGATTCGCCAGCGTCGATCTGGACCGGGGGCAGGGGGCCTATGTGGACAATCTGCATGTCGCGGATTGGGCCCGGGGGCGCGGCGTCGGGCGGACCCTGATGGCCGAGGCGGCGCGGCGCCTGCTGGTCTTGGGGGTGCCTATGCTGTGGCTGACGGTGATGCGCGAAAACCATGCGGCGCGCGCATTCTACGCCCGGATCGGCGGGCAGGAGCGGCCGGGAAAGGAGCATCTGCTGTACGGCAACCCGGTTTTCTCGCTCCCGGTGGAATGGCCGGACCTGCCGCGGCTGGCGGCCCTGGCGGACCATCCGTCGGGCCAATCCTGATTTCGGCACAAAGGCGCGAAATGCTGCTTGACGGCTGGCACTTGCTGCCTTATCCCCCGTCGGCACGCGGTTGTAGCTCAGTTGGTTAGAGTACCGGCCTGTCACGCCGGGGGTCGCGGGTTCGAGCCCCGTCAACCGCGCCACTTCCCCCCGATGTCACGTTTCACAATGCGAAATCGGGGGGGATGGCGCCGACACTCAAAACCTTGTCAGAGTGGTCGCCTCCAGCGGAATTCCTCCCGCTGTAAGAAGGGCATGGCGGGCGGTCTTAAAGCGGCTGCGACTCGCATCCCAACATCTTCTTGATGTCGCGGGAGAGGATCTTCAGGCCACCCATCACAGCGCGGAACTCGTCGATATGCGGGGTCGCCAGATGCGCCTCCAGTGCGGCCTGGTCGCGCCATTCCTCATAGACGCGGAAGCGTCCGGGCACCTCGACATCCTCGTAAAAGGCGTAGGTGTAGCAGCCGTCTTCGGTGCGGGTGATGGTGGCGGCCTTGGCGGCGGCAAGGCGCGCCGTTTCGGCGTCTTCGGGGGCGACGTGGGTGACGCCGGTAACGACAAGCATGGGCTTACTCCTGCGTGAGACGGTCGAGGATCCGCGCCCAGCTGCGCGCCCCCTTGTGAAAAGATCTCAGGTCGTATTTCTCGTTCGGGCTGTGGATCTGGTCGTCGTCCCGGCCAAAGCCGATCAGCATCGACGATACGCCCAGGATCTCTTTGAAATAGCCCGCAATCGGGATCGACCCGCCGCAGCCGATGAAGGCCGCTTCCTCTGGCCATTCCGCCGACAGGGCGCCGCGGGCGGCGGCGAATGCCGCGTCGGTGGTTTCCATCGTGCTGGCCGGAGTGGCGCCGTGGCTGGTGAACTCCACCTTGCAATCCGGCGGGACCATCGCGCGCACCATCTCGCGAAAGCTGTCGCGCAGCTTCAGCGGATCCTGCTGGCCCACCAGCCGGAAGCTGATCTTGGCCGAGGCCCGGGACGGCAGCACCGTCTTGAACCCGTCGCCGGCATAGCCGCCGGTGATTCCATTCACCTCGCAGGTGGGGCGCGACCAGATCATCTCCAGCCCGGTGCGGCCCTGCTCTCCGGCGGGCACACCAAGGCCGACGGCGCCCAGAAAGGCGGCCTCGTCGAACCCAAGCGCCGCCCATTGTGTCCGGATCTCGTCGGACAGTTCGGGCACGTCGTCGTAGAATCCCGGCACGGTGACCCGCCCTGTGGTGTCATGCAGCGCGGCGAGGATTCGGGACAGCACCCGGATTGGGTTCATCGCGATCCCGCCATACATGCCCGAGTGCAAATCCTTGTCCGGACCGGTGATCGTGATCTCTTCCTGCAACATGCCCCGCAACATCGTGATGATCCCTGGGGTGTCGTCGCCGAACAGTCCGGTGTCGCAGATCAGCGCCAGATCGGGCGAGCTGAATTCCGCGGCATTTTCTGTCAGGAACGGCACCAGGGAAGGGGAACTGGATTCCTCTTCGCCTTCGAAGAAAAAAGTCATCTTGCAGGGCAGGCTGCCATGCACGGCCTTCCAGGCGCGGCAGGCCTCGACAAAGGTCATCAGCTGGCCCTTGTCATCGGCGGCGCCGCGGCCGCGGATGACCTTGCCGTTGTCGGTTTCTTCGACCTGCGGGTTGAACGGGTCGCGGTGCCAAAGCTCCAGCGGATCGACCGGCTGTACATCGTAATGGCCGTAAAACATCAGATGCGGCCCGGGCCCGTCTACATGGCCCACCACCATCGGATGGCCGATCGTGGGGCGTTTCTCGGCCCCGATCCCGATGCTGTTGAGGTCGTCCACCAGCCAGTCGGCAGCGCGGTCCACCTCGGATCCGTAGGCCGGGTCGGTCGAGATCGAGGGGATCTGCAAAAACGCGCACAACCGCGCGATTGCGGGGTCCAGATCCGTGTCTATTCGCTCCAATACAGGGTCGAGGCGCATTCAGTATCCTTCCAGTCCACTTGAAATCGCGGCCACGGTAGCACCTGCCGCATCACTGTCCAGCGAGGCGGGTGGCCGTCGCCGGATTTCCACGCTAGATATTCCGTGGAAACAGGGCGCCAGACAGGGGCGCCTGCGCCGGAAACCGAACGGAGACGATCATGCGCCTCACTCTCATTGCTTTTGCCGCCCTGGCAGCCCTTCCCGTGGCGGCCACTGCTCAGGCGATCAGCGGCAGCGATGCCGGGCGGCTTTTGTTTTCTGGCGCCGGCCCGGCGGTCGCGATCAATCCGAATGCGGGCCTCAGCGAGCTTGACCGCAAGACGGTGGAGATTCTGATCCGGACCAATGACATCGCCAAATATTACGGCGTGATCGCGTTTTCGCCGGATGAGGGGCTGGCGGCGCGGGCGACGCAGGGGGCGTTCAACTATCACGATGTGAACACGGCGGCGGGCGTGGCGATTGCGGAATGCAACCGGGTGCGGACCCGTGGGTCGCGTCCCTGTATCGTTGCGGCGCAGCTTCTGCCCAGTGGCTACCGGTCGCGGCCGTTCCAGCTGTCTCAGGATGCGACGAATGCCTTTGCCGAATACAGCCGGATCCCGGGCGCCAAGGCGATGGCCGCCTCGCGCAGCACCGGCAGTTTCGCGGTTGCGCAGGGGGCGACGGCCCTGGGCGCCGCGGTTGCCGCCTGCAACAAAGCGGCCCCGCGCAACGATTGCGCCATCGTCGTTAAGGATTGATTTAGATCATAGCGTCAAAAGGTATCACCGCGCTACTGATGGTTTGCAATATGGGATTTGCCTGAATATTGCGCGTCAGACGAACAAGTCTCGGGGGAACGATCTTGGACTATACCGCCCAGCTGGACACGGCCCTGCAGAGGCTGCATGACGAAGGCCGCTACCGGACCTTCATCGATATCGAACGTCGCCGCGGGGCCTTTCCCCATGCGACCTGGCGGCGCCCCGACGGGACAGAGCAGCCCGTAACGGTCTGGTGCGGCAACGATTACCTCGGGATGGGCCAGCATCCCGTCGTGCTGGAAGCGATGCATGAGGCGATTGACGCCACCGGCGCCGGCTCTGGCGGGACGCGCAACATCTCTGGCACAACCGTCTACCACAAGGCGTTGGAGGCGGAGTTGGCCGATCTGCATGGCAAGCAAGCGGCGCTGCTGTTCACCTCTGCCTACATCGCCAATGACGCGACGCTGTCGACTCTGCCCAAGCTGTTCGAAGGACTGATCATCTATTCCGACGCGCTGAACCATGCCTCGATGATCGAAGGCATCCGCCGCAACGGCGGGGCCAAGCGCATATTCCGGCACAATGACCTGGACGCCCTGCGCGCCAAGCTTGCCCCCGACCATCCGGCGGCGCCGAAACTGATCGC
>CAYGRI010000188.1:0-10365 GCA_964352155.1 uncultured Maritimibacter sp.
ATAGAACAGAGGCCAACGATGCATCAACATTCAACCCGGACCACCCAATGGCGGCACGCCACCGCACGGTTTGCAAGGAGTTCCTGGTCGCCTGAACATGTGATCGAGTGCGTACTTTTGTCAGGCCTATTCGTGCGGCTGACATGGCGCCGCTGGCCGGGATGGTCCTGCGCGGACCGGGTCCAATTCCCAACAGCGCGTTCCGGGCTGATTCTGTTGAAAAACGCAGGCGATTATTCTGCGGCCAGAAATCTTGGAACGCCTGTCGTCAATTCTGACCGGAATGCTCTCCAGGAGCGATATATCCGAGGGATGGCGGGAGGATGTTCCGCTTTCGAGCCTGATTTCCGCGTCCGGGAGAGTTTTTCAACACAATCGGCTCGGAGCAGGTTTCTGATTTGCCCGACCCGAATCATGTCGATCATGTGCCCATTCGGATCATGCCTTCCTTACAACTCGGTGGTCCGGTTGGCCGTTCGATGCCCGATCAGGCACCGATCAGTACCGGACCACGATAGCTTTCACTGCGCATTAGCATCGCCCAGATGCCACGCGCCAACTTGTTGGCCCCCGCGCGACCGCCACGACCGCGATCGGCTTGCGTTCCAGCATCCGCGCCAACCATGATCCCTTCGGCGCCCCTCGACGCGAGGTCCTGCGGATCACGGCTGTCGCCCTGTTGACCAGCAATCGCCGGAGATCGCGCTGCCCCATCTTCGATGGTATTCCCCAGCTTGTGCTTGCCGCCAGAGGAATCCCGCCGCAGCACGAGACCGAGCCGGGCGGCGAAATCGGGACCGCGCCGGAACTGGCCAATCGGCTGCGCGAAGGTTTCGACCGCGAGCGCGGTGGTCGGTCCAACGTCTGGTTTGGTCCGCAAATGCCGGGGATTGTGGGCTGCCATGGACGCGACGGCGATGCCAGGCGGCGGGGGCCGGTTGTTCCACCAAGGGTCCGTTTCTTGTGCGCGTCACGTTACCATGTCTGATCGAACAGCCGCATCCAGTTGCCGCCGAGGATCTTGACAATCCGGTTTTCGTCCCAGCCGCGCCGTTGCATTTCCACCGTGAGACTGCCGAAATCGCGACTGTGCCGGATCCCCTCGGGCTTTGAGATCTTGGCGGACCCGAAATCCGCAAGCGTGCGGCCGGTGCCCTTGTCCTTGTTGGCCCAAAGCAGCCACGGCCCGGGACGCGAGCGGTTATGGTTGAAATCCGTGCCGATGGCGACGTGATCCTCCCCCACCAGATCGAGGGTGTATTCGAGCGCGTCGATCACATCCGCGACCGTCGCGTCATTGCCCCGCGCCAGGCCCGGCGCGAACAGCGAGGTGCCGATGACACCGCCCTTGGCCGCGCAAGCCTGAAAGACCGCGTCGGGCTTGTTGCGCGGCACATCGCGCAGCGCGGATGGCAGGCAATGGGTGATCGCGACCGGTTTGCGGGAATAGTCGATGGTTTCAAGCGACGTCTCGATCCCCACATGGCTCAGATCGATAAGAATGCCGCTGTCGGCCATGGCATCCACGGCCTCGCGCCCGAACCCCGTCAGGCCGCTGTCCCGGGTCTCCAAGTACCCGGCGCCAAAGAAGTTCTGGGTATTGTAGGTCAACTGCATGATGTTCACACCGAGGCCTTTGAACAGCGCGAAATAGTCGAGCCTGTCTTCGATCGGCGAGGTGTTTTGCCACCCCATGATAATCCCGACCTTGCCTTCGGCCTTGGCCCGGCGGATGTCGTCGGTCGTACGGATCGCCATGGCGATATCGGCGTTCTGCGCCAGCCTCTCGCGCCACATTGACACGTAGTCCATTCCGCCTCGGAAATTCTCCCACAGCACCGACGCGGCGTTGATCGCGCTGATCCCGCCCTGCTGCGCATCAAACAACAGATCCCGATTGAAATCCGAGCATTGCAACGCGTCGATGACGACAGATCGCCCGTGAAGATCGTTGGAGGTCATGGCAACGGCCCTTTAAGAAGTTCGGCCTAGGCCGATTTGCTGAAATGCGCGGCAGGCCAGATCTCGGGTGCGAAATCCGGTGTGTCGAAGGCGTGGAAACGCTCAAGATGGATATCCCCATCTTCGGCAAAGAACGACCGGACCAAACCGGTGGCAAGCCGCCGCGCGCCTTCCGTGGCCGACGGGATGCCCGATGTGACCTTGCCGTGGCTGGGCACCGCCGCATAAGCGAAACACAATAGCCGCGCCAGCGCCGGGCAGGCACCGGGGGCGCGCTCGGCAAAGGAGAAATCGGGGCCCAGATAGGGATGGGCGGCCAGTTCGGGGTTCTGCGCGGCCCTCTCAGCGCCCACGACATCGCCCCAGCTGCGCCAATGCGGCGCAAGCTGCGCCAATTCCGGCCGGTCCCGTGGCGAGATGCCGAACCCTGTCGCGAAGATCGCCACATCGGCCTCCATTTTCGCGTGCGGCGTCTGCACGGACAGGCCGCGTGGCCCATGGGAGATGGCCTTGATCGGCGCGCCCAGGTGCAGATGTGCATTGGCGTGACGCGCCACCCGCTCGACCGAATGGGCCGGTGGCGGCACGGGAAACCGTCCGCCCTCTTCCATCAACGCCCATTTCCGGTCATCGTCCAGCGCCATGAAGCCCGCGGTCATCCCCCGCGATCCGGTGCCAGTGAACTTGTCGATGGCCGGCAAGGCGGGACGGCGCACCAGCAGATCCAGACGCGCGCAGCCCGCCTCCAGCGCCGCGGCGGCGTTGTCCATGGCCGACGCCCCGGCGCCCACGACGATCACCCGCTTTCCCCTCAGGCTGGCGACATCGAAGACATCGGCGGAATGATAGACCGTTCCCTCGGGCAGCCCCTGCGCCACCGAAGGCAGCCGCGGTTCGCCAAGCGCGTCGAGACCGGTGGCCAGAACCACCCGGCGCGCCCAGATATCGCCCGCGCTCGTCACGACGCGGAACAAGGCCCCTTCGGGCAAGATCGCGGTGACGTCGCAGTCGTTGCGCACATCGGGCCGGGTCATCTTTCGATACCAGTTAAGGTAGTCCATCCACATCGGCCGGGGCGCGAGGCCCATGTCGTCCCAGGCGTCGTGGCCCCATTGCGCCTCAAACCAGGCCCGGAATGTCAGAGCAGGGATGCCCAGCGCCGGACCGGCCGCTTCCTTGATGGTGCGCAGGGTTTCCATGCGGGCAAACGTGATCCACGGGCCTTCACGGCCCGCTGGGGCCCGGTCCAGAAGGCGGACGTTGGTGATGCCTTCCATTTCAAGCGCAGCATTTGCGACCAGACCGCAGAGCCCGGCGCCGACGATGGCGACATCCAGCACGCTCTCGCTCCCGGGGCCGGTCGTGACCGGCATCCAGGTCTTGGGCGGCAGGTTGAGGAGCTGGCGCTGCCGGGCGTATTCGGCTTCCAGTTCCGCGAGGTTTTTCGGCTCGGTCATTGAGCATCTCCGAGCAAGGATTGGTGAATGGATGTGGGCTCTGGATCGCCCTCGCCCTCCAGCACGATGCAATCGGGCACCGTGGCGACACAGGCTTGGCGAAAGGCGGCGACAAAGGCCCCGAGGTGGCGCGACAGCGCGCGATCGGCGTCGCTCAAAAGCTCCCAGACATAGGGTATCCGGATCTCCAGCGGGACGATTCGCACCCCTTGCACCGGGACCCCATAGGCCGTGACCGGGTCGACGATAGCGACACCAAGCCCAGCCCGCGCCGCCATCACCGCGTTCAACGACGTATTGGTGGCGAATTCCGATGGCGGGGTGATGGCGCGTTCCTTGAAGACCTGATCGATGGTGTGGCGGATGCGAAAGGCATTGCCCACCGTGATCAGGCGCTGGTCGGCAAAGATCGACAGGGACAAGGGCCGCCCGGCAGCCGCGATCGGCGAGGTCTCGGCGACCACGCCCACCAGCCGGGATTCGCAGACCAAGTGCCGCACCAGGCCGGCATGATCGATCGGGTTGGCGGCCATGCCGAAATCCGCCGTGCGGCTGCGCAGCGCCCGGATGACATACTCCGCGTTCATCGTCTGCACATTGACCTGATGGGGCAAATCCTCCGCCAATGCCATCAGCGCCGGCCCGCACAGACCGGCGGCCATGGTCGGTGTCGCCGCGATATCGATCGAGGCGACCTTCTCCGTCCGAATCGCCTCGGCGCGCTGGCCGATCTGGCGCAGGCCAGCAACGACCCGCTGCACCTCTTCGTGGAATCGCAGACCGCGATCCGTCGGCGATATGCGGGGGCCGTTGCGATGGAACAGCTGAAAGCCCACGGCGATCTCGAGTTCCTTGATCATACGGGTCACGGCGGGCTGACCGACACCCAAATGCGCGGCGGCCTTGGTCATGGATCCGCAGGACATGGCCGCAAGAAAGGCCTCCAGCACCTTGAGATCGAACTTTTTATTATTCTCTGTTGACATCATGCCCCAATATTCATGCATTATCGCGATGATGAAAAGCCCCAAATCGCATCCCGACAGGAGACTCCCGATGTTCCACCTTTCCCGCCTATGCACAGCCGCGGCCTTCATGGCCTGCGCCTGCCTTCCGGCCGGCGCCGAAACATGGCGCCTGAGTTCTATGGTCGCCCCGGAAAGTATCGAGGGGCAGGCCTATGAAGTCCTGGCCGAGAAAGTGGCCGAATACTCCAACGGCGACCTGACGATCCGGATTTTCCCCAACTCGCAAATCGGGCAGATGGACGCCGTGGTCGAACAGCTCAGTGCGGGCGTGATTCAGCTGGCGCCCTCTGCCATGACCTTCCTCGCGCGGTGGGAGGAGAGCATCCGCTACGCCTCGGCGCCGTTCCTGTTCGATGACTACGATCACTGGGCCGCGTTCATTCGGGGCGATATGGTTCAGGGCTGGCTGGGCAATGTCAGGGAACAGTCGGGCATCTCGATCCTCGGCGACGCCCCCGCCTTCCCGCGCGGCTCGTTCCGGACTTTGCTGAGTGTCGAGCCGATCACCTCGGCCGACGATATCGCCGCGCTGAAGATCCGCCAGTTCAACAGCCAGCTGGTGATCGACGCCTGGGAAAACATGGGCGCCGAGGTTGTCGTTCTGCCCTGGGGCGAAGTTTACGACGCGATCAACCGTAACATCGTGAACGCGGTGACCTCGCCACTCGAACTCATTGAATCGACGCGGTTCTATGAGGTCGCGCCAAACATCATCCGCACCGATGAATATCCTCAGGCCATTGCCTTCATGATGAACGATGCGGCCTTTCAAGCGCTGTCGGATGAAAACAAGGACGCCCTTCTCCGGGCCCATGCCGACGCTGCGGCCTTTGCATGGAACGCCATCTTCTCCGGGGCGGACGAGACGGTCGCGCGAATCAAGGCACTGGACGGCGTGACCTATTCCGACAGTTTCGACACCTCCGCGATCCTGGCGAAAACGGCCGAGTTCTACGCGGCGCGCGAGGCGTCCGGAGAGTTGCCACAAGGTCTGATGGATGCCGTCGGCGCCGCCCGTGAAAGCGCGCAAGAGTGAGCAGGCTCCTCTCCGTCGCCGGAGCATGCCTGGATGCAATCGCGGTGGCCTTCAAAGCCGCGATTGCCCTGCTGCTGCTAGTCATGCTGGCCATCAACACCGCCAACATTCTCAGCCGCTCGTTGCTGGGCGATGCCTATGACTGGGTGTTTCACTGGACCATGTTGATGTTCGTCTGGATGACCTGCCTCGGCGTCTATGTCTACATGCGCGAGAACCGCGATGTCGTGGTCGACATCCTTGCCGCGCGCATGCCGTTGCCGGTCCGCCGGGCTCTGGCTGTCTTCGCCGACCTGATCGGCCTGTTGTTCATGTATATGGTGCTCTCGCCCGCCCTGAAGCTGACCGCGATGCAAACCGGGCATATGGAAACTATCGCGCTGCCGATCTACGTCACCAGCCTGCCTCTGTTCCTATCGGCCCTGTGCCTTGTGGCGCATTTCTGCGTCCATGCCCTGCTCGTCCTGACCGGCGAACTCGATCCGTATCCGCAATCCGCGCCGCATGACGCCCTCGACACGGGGCACGCGAAATGACCCTGGGTTTTGTCGTGATCGGCTGCTTCATGCTGCTGATGATGCTTGGCATTCCGGTGACCATCGCCATTGGCGCGGGCACCGTCGCCGGGCTCTACTGGGCCGATCTGCTGGATTTCGCCCTCGTGTTTCCGCAGCAGATCGTCGAAGGCGCCAGCAAGCCCGCCCTGCTGGCCATCCCGTTCTTCATCCTTGCGGGCAATCTGATGAACGCGGTCGGCATGACCGACAAGATCTTCAACTTCGCGCTGGCGCTGATTGGCAGCGTGCGGGCCGGGCTGGCCTATGTAAACGTCATCGCCTCGCTGATCTTTGCCGGCGTTTCAGGGGCCGCGACCGCCGATATCGCGGGGCTCGGCCAGATCGAGGTGCGCGCCATGCGCAAGCGCGGCTATTCCCACGAATTCGCCGCCGCGCTGACCGTGGCCACCTCGCTGGTCGGCCCGATCGTGCCGCCGTCGATCAGCCTGATCGTCTATGCCTGGCTGGCCAATGAATCGGTGGCGCGTCTGTTTCTGGCCGGGATCGTGCCGGGGCTTTTGGTCGCCGTGTCCTTCATCGCCTATATCCGCGTGCTGTGCATGTTTCAGGAAATGCCGCGCGAAGAGCCCCGCAGCCTCGCCTCGATGAAGCGCGCCGTGCTGGAGGGGATACCGGCGCTTGTCGCCCCCGCCATCATCCTGGGCGCCATCATCTTTGGGTTCGCCACCGCCACCGAGGCCGGTGTGATCGCCTGTGTGTATACGTTGCTCGTCGGGCTGGCCTATCGCGTGCTGACGCTCGACCTGCTGTGGACCGCGCTTAAGGAAAGCGCGATGCTGTCGGCCTTGATCATGATGATCATCGGCGCGTCGCAGACCATGGGCTGGCTCTTTGCCTTCGAACAGGTGCCACAGGCCTTTGCCACCGGGTTCCTCGATGCGATCGACAGCCGCACCCTGTTTCTGGTCTTTGTGGTGGTGCTGCTGATGGTGATCGGCTGCTTCATGGAGGCGACCCCGGCAAAGATCATCCTGCTGCCCTTGCTGTTGCCCGCCGCAGATGCCTTTGGCATAGACCGCGTGCAATTCGGCATGATCATCACGCTGGCCTTGCTGATCGGGATCGCCACGCCACCCCTCGGCGTCGGCTTGTACCTGATGTCGGCCGTGTCCGGCGTGAAGTTCGAGCGGCTGTCCATCGCGATCCTGCCGCTGCTGATCCCCCCCTTCGTGGCGCTGATCCTGATCACGGCCTTCCCGATCATCACGCTCTGGCTGCCGGATCTGGTGATGGGACCGGCCAAGCCGTGACCCCGCCCATGATCCCGAGCGAGACGCCGCGCTGTTCACGGCGACCGAAAGCCGAGAGATGACCTCAAAAGACGCCATCGACACCGCCCTTGGAGTGCATTGCGACGATGCCCTGCGCAGACTCAGAGCCCACAGGCCCGCCTTTGTCGAAGGGGCGGAGGCCTGCCGCGCGAGCGTCTTGTCCCCCGACGACGATCTCGGCCTGTCTTCGGCGGTGCGCCGTGCTGTGGCCCATCGGGCGGCGGCCTTCGCGGCGAACCCCGCGCTTCTTGCCGGCTATCCCGCCCCGGATGACCCGGCGCTACGCGACCTGGCCCATGGCGCGCTCCCGCAAGACCCCGCGCTGGCGGCACTGGCGCGCCATACCGACATGATCGTGGCAACCCCCGGCAGGGCCTCCGAGGCCCATCTGCGGGATCTTCTGGCGGCAGGCTATTCCGTACCGCAGATCATCGCCCTCTCCGAGCTTTTGGCGCAGGTCTGCTACGAGACGCGCATCGTGCATGGGCTGTCGCTGCTAAAGGAGATCTCCGATGGGTGATGGCATTGCCCGGATCACGCTCAAACCCCTGACCTGGACGCCCTATCTTCCGCCGGTCGAGGTCGCGGACGCCACCGAGCGGCAACGGCAAGCCATGCGAGTGACGCCGTCGGCCAAGAAGGTCTCGCCCTATGTGCGCACCCTGGTCCACGATCCAGACAGCTATGTGGCGCGCACGGAATTGTTCAACGCCATCATGTATGTCGAGGGCGGCCTGCCCCGCGAGGATCGCGAACTCGGCGCGCTCGGGGCGTCGCTCGTCAACGGCTGCCAGTATTGCGCCAATGTCCATGCGCGCCAACACGCCAAACTCGCAGGACCCGAGGCCACCTCGGCCCTGTTCGCCGGTCGACGCGATGCCCTGGCGCCGCGAGACGCGGCGATCCTGGACTTTGCGGAGGCGCTGAGCGTCACACCGCCCCGCGCCGATCACGGCCACATCGCGGCCCTGCGCGCCGTGGGCATGGACAACGACGAGATCCAGGATCTCATCCACTCCATTTCCATCTTCGGCTGGGCCAACAGGCTGATGCACCCGCTGGGCCATTCATCGACGCCCTGATTGGAGACTGACGTGCCCGTCCATCGACGACTGAACCGGGATCAGGACGACGCCAGGAAGCTCTTCAGTTTCGCCGGATTGGCCGGATCGTGCGTGAATAGCGTCAGGGTCCGTGCTTCTTCTCCCGCGCGCCTCAGCATGTCATAGGTCTTCAGAGTTGCCGCGCGATCCTCCACGATTCCGGGGATCGTACCGCCCGACACTTGATCGTCGTCGAACGCGGCGTCGCCGGCCAGAACGATCCGGCGGTCGCCGAGGTCGATCACCACGCTCTGGTGCCCGCCGGTGTGCCCCGGTGTAGCGGCCACGAATACCTGGCCACCGGTTGTCAAGGGCATTATCAGACCGAAGACATCATGCGCCTCGGTTCTCGCGGTTTGCTGCACCCGCCCGTCCTGCGGCAGCTTTGCCAACAAGCGCCCCGAGCGTGGCACGGGGGCGAGTTCTTCGGGCGAGACCAGGAGCTGGGTTGTCTTCGCAAGCAGATCAAGATTGCCGACATGGTCCGAATGGGAGTGTGTCAGAACGCACATGTCTATGTCCGAAAGCGCATGCCCCGTGGCCTTGACCATGGCTTCCAGATCGTTGCCTGGCGCAGCGGTTGCATCAATGATCTTGGGATAGATCTTCCCCATGCTCTTCGCTGCATCGCCGAAGTACTCCGGTGTGCCGAACGCCGCGCTCTCTCCCGTGTCCACGAGGATGCGCCGCTCCGGGTGATCGATCAGCCACGCCGTGCAGTCGAGCCAGCCAGTGATACTGCGATCCGACATCATCACCGGGAACCGGAGCTTGTCGTCGATTTCCGCAAGGTCGGGCGGCAGGGCGCGGTGACGTTCGCGGATACGCACCGCACCGACCGGCAGCCGCCAGAGCGTGATGCCGTCTCCAAGGGGATGCGCCGTAGGCACGGGGGATGCGGGCAGCGGCGGACGCGGCGACCAGCGTTGGATTGGCGGCCCGGCAAAGGCGGCGATCATGCCGGCGACATGCCCAAGGCGACGAGGGAGCGAGAGGGACTTGGTCATCTTTGAGTTATCCGTTATCTAAACACTGTTTAAACTACGCGGAGGACTGCGAGTTGGATCAACCGGACGCTCGGGAAAAATCCTATCACCACGGCGATCTGCGCCGGGCAATCCTGGATGCGGCCGAACGTCGGCTGACGGACAACGGGATCGAGGCGGTGACGATACGCGCCTGCGCGCGGGATGCGGGCGTCTCACCGGCTGCACCGATCCATCACTTCGGCTCGCTCAAGGGTTTGCTGAGCGCCTTGGCAGCGCGCGGCTTTGAACAGCTTGTGTCGCGCCTCGACGCCGACCTTGCCGGGAACCGCCATCCCGGTCCTTCGTTCCTTGTCGGCGCCTATGTCGCCTTCGCCGTCGCGGCGCCGCGGATGTTCGACCTGATGTGGCGTGAAGACGTTCTGGACCCAGAGGATGCGGACCTCGCCCGCGCGCGTCGCGTCGCTCTGGAGCGTCTTCGGAGCCTCTCGGCGTCGCAGGTCGCAGACGACGACGGACGCCTGCGCGCGATCCGGACCTGGTCACTCGCCCACGGCCTCGCGACCCTGCTGCTCCACGGCCGCATCCTGACGGCGCTCGGCGATCCCGACAGCGGCTTGGCCTCGGCGCAGGATTTCATCGATCTGGCCTACGCCCCGGCCTTTTCGGGTTAATCGACATGAGAGTTTCAGACCCATTCGAACCTGACACAGAACAGACAGTGGCAGCGGCCCTTATGCTGCGCAGAGGCTGCACCACTTTGCGCAATTGGCGGCGCGCGCGACCTTAACGGGGGAGGGGATGGGCCTGAAAGACAACCTTCTCCGCGAGGTAAGAATTTGATTTAAAATGATTTAATCTGCCGCTAAAGTGCCGCCGACGACAAGGAGGGGTGAACTCAGACGCGAGGTGCAACATCGTCGGCGGATTTGATATCCGCTTGT
>CAYGRI010000189.1:0-10250 GCA_964352155.1 uncultured Maritimibacter sp.
GCAGCCCGGCTTGATCTGCCGGTCAAGGCTCGGCCGGCTGAACGCATTTCCGGCACCTTATGGGAATTGGGCGATGTCCGATTGCAGGGACGCGGAGGCCGGGTTCCGGTCTGGTTCGCGCGGAGGCTGACCGATCGGGATGTCTGGCGGCAGGTCGTCGCTTATCTCGGCGGCCGCCCTCCCGCGGATTTCAGGGTCGTGGTGACAACTTCGGCGACCCACGGTCTCGCCGAAGCCGAGCTGTCACGGCACCAGATCATCGCGCTGGATGACTTGGTGGACCACAGCGCGGGGCTCATCATTGAACCCACCTACCTCGCGGCGCAATTGAAGACCGGCCCGGTTTCCCGAGCGGCCGATCCCGTGCGCCACGCAGCTGGGTTCCGGCATTTCTGGGTGGGCGACAGGGAGTTCAAGTTTAGCGGCGACAAGCGGCGCCAGATCGTCGAGTACCTTTTCAACGCATGGGAAGATGGCGTGGAAAGCGTGAGCACCGAGTTGATGTTCGCCGACTTGGAGTTCAAGTCGTCGAGCCGGATGAGAGATATCTTCAAGGATCACGAGGATTGGCGGGACTTGATCGAGGCGACGGGCGGGTCCTGCAGGCTTCGCATCAGGGAGCTCCTGGAGCAGCAGCGGGCTCGCGCCGATTGATGGTGTCCTCAGCCAATTGAAGTTGTTCCATAACCCAGTCGAAGGGTGGAGCGTCGCCGAGCATCATGCCCTGCATGGCCCCGTAGTCCTTCTCGATCGCCGCGCGCAGTTCGTCAGACGGCACCACGCGGAGCGACCCGGGAATAGCTTCATCGAACTTCTTCCAGGCCTGCTTGAACGCGATGAGGTTGTGCTCACGCACCGCCGTGAGCAACGCCTCGTCGGCCAGGGCCGCCCCGACGATGTCGGTGCCAGTGATCATCGCGACGTCGTAGTAGTGGCGCGATATCCTGTCCTTGTCCGCAGGCACCCGATCTTCGTCGCGATGGCCGCAGAACGCACCGTGCAGAATGAGGAGTTTCTCCAGGTAGGTTCGCGCCGGGGAGATTACATGGATGTTGCCGACCTCAAACGACCAGTCTTCCGCGAGGTCGCAAGCGATATAGGGGGTCACGCTCGCCATGACATTCGGATCCAGCGCCGAGCGCGCGCCCGCTTCGAGCTTAACGCGCGGCAAGACGTAGGGAAGATCGGCGCTCGGGTAGAGCGTGGGGTACTCGATCAGCAGTGTCTGTTGATCCGCATCCTCGTCGTAGGGGACGATCTCGCAGCGCTCGTCGAGAAGCGGCCCCAGAGCCGCAGCGAGATCGCCGCGGATGTAGGCGCTGCAGGCCTCTTTCAGCTTGTCGAACAGCGCTTTGCGCTTCTTTCCGGATATGCCTTCAGGGTTTGTCGGGTCGCGATCGGCCCCGAAGCCTAGCCCGTCGCGATAGACGACTAGATCGATGTCCTCCGAGAAGCGGTGGATAAGCCCAAACGCCTTGGACAGCGCCGTGCCGCCCTTGAACAGGAGTTGCGGTTGGCCGTCCGGCAGGCGGTTGTAGAGCGCGTCAAGCACGAAGCAGACCCAGAAGTCCTTCTCGACGTAGCTGGGCAACGTGTCGAGACGGTCGGCCGCCGCCTCGAACACGTCCTTTCTGTCCTGATCCGAAAGCGCGAGAAACCGCGCGTAGCTCGCGCTCATCGTGCAGCGGTTTGCGGCTCGACAAGACTATGCGCTAGAGGCACAGCCCAGCTTGGTAGGCTGCCGCTGTTGCGGACGAGATCCTTCTTCACGGCATCCGGTAGTTTCCGTTTGAGTGTGGTTGCGACCCGCACATACGAAGCAGCCTGCGGGCCAAGCCAGCGCAGCGCCTGCGCCACGGGCGCACAGGATTTTCCGGCCCACACCATCACGCTCGGACCTGCATGCCGCAGGCGAACGGTCCGGTTACCGATCTTCACGTCCCGCGTCGCTCCGTCCGTCACATAGCTCGTCTTCGCGGGGACCGCGTTCGTCAGGCCCAGCTGGTTCGCCGCTGCGATTCCGTCCGGCATGATGCGGATGCTGTCGCGCCGCGCGAGGGCAGCGACCGCTTTGTCCATGTCCACCGGTGCTGGCCGCTTCAGAACGCCACTGGTGCGGGGCATATCGTAGAGCCCGCGCCCAACGCGGCGGAGATCACCGCTCTTCGCCAGACGTGACAGCGCCTGGTCAACCGCCGCACGGCTGCCGAGGTCAAGGAAGTCCTTGGGAGTGCATACCCAGCGGCCACGACCCTTTGCGCGCACGCGCTTCATGATTCGATCAGCAATGCCAGTCATCTGCGTGGTCCTTCAGTGCTCTACCGTGTCAGAAACATAGAGAGTCTTTCTGACGAAATCAATTCCTCCCCGTACGCTCCCCTTCTGCCTCCCCATCTGCTCGACGAGGACCATGCCTATTCGACGGTGGTCATCGACAGCGTGGACTGGCTGGAGCCGCTGATCTGGGCGGAGGCCTGCCGGCGCAACGGCTGGCAGTCGATCGAAAGCCCCGGCTTCGGCAAGGGCTACGCCGAGGCGCTGACCATCTGGCGCGAATACATCGACAGGCTCAATGCGCTCCGCGACAGGAAGGGCATGGCGGTCACCCCCGAAGATCACCTTCGACTGGCAAGAGTGGCTGCCTTATGTCGAGGACAGCGACCTCACCGACGCCCAGAAGCGTGAGATGATCGAAACGCTCTGGGCCATCGTCATCGCCTTCGTCGATCTCGGCTGGGAGGTCAGCGACGCGGAACAAGAAACCTGTGGACAAGCCCTCGACCTACGCGCCGCGCTGGAGGCGGCCGTGCTATACTCAAAGGCAAGCTCCGCGACGGACGAACCAAGCCTCCTCCCAATCGATCTCGGGACCGAAAAGGCCACCCAAAACCCAGACAAAAAGGAGGAGGTATGAAAGACATCACACCAGATCTAGACGCCGTCATTTACTGCCGCGTCTCAACACGCAACCAGCAGACCGATGGGCACGGGCTGGAAAGCCAGGAGACCCGCTGCCGCCAATATGCGCAGGCGCGCGGGTATAACGTCGCCATGGTCTTCCCGGACACGATCTCGGGTGGCGGCGATTTTGTGAAGCGCCCAGGCATGCAATCGCTTTTGGCGTTCCTGGACGATCACCCGGGCCAGCGCTTCGTCGTGATCTTTGACGACCTGAAGCGGTTCGCCCGCGACCGAGACTTCCACTTCCGCCTGCGCGAGGCGTTCCGGAACCGCAACGCCAAGCTCGAATGCCTGAACTTCAACTTTGAGGACACGCCCGAGGGCGAGTTCATCGAAACGATCATGGCCGCCCAGGGCCAGCTCGAGCGCAAGCAGAACGCGCTTCAGGTCGCTCAGAAGATGAAAGCGCGCATGGACTCAGGCTATTGGATTCACCAGGCGCCCATCGGCTACAGGTACGAGAAAGTTAAGGGGCGCGGGCGGATGCTCTTCCCGAATCCGCCTTTTGACGCGATCATCTGCGAGGCCTTTGAGGGTTACGCCAGCGGGCGATTCCAAACCCAGGCCGAGGTGAAGCGGTTCTTCGAAGGCTTCCCCGACTTCCCCCGCAACAAACGCGGCGAGGTCACGCAGCAGCGCGTCACCGATATCCTAACGCAACCTGTCTACACCGGGCACATCTGCTCCGAGAATTACGGCATCCATTGGCTGAAGGCGCAGCATGAGGCGCTGATCTCGCTGGAGACTTTCGACAAAGTGCAAGCCCGTCGCAAGGGCACGGCAAAGGCCCCAAGTCGCAAAAACATCGGCGATGCGTTCGCCCTACGCGGCATCGTCTGCTGCGCTGGCTGTGACGTGCCGCTGCGCTCATCGATCACCAAGGGCAATGGCGGGCACTACCATTACTACCTGTGCCAGACCAAAAGCTGCGAGGCCTATGGAAAGTCGATCAAGCGCGATCAAGTCGAAGGCCACGTCGGCGAAATGATCGCCACGCTGCAGCCAACCCCCGGCCTGATCGCGCTGGCGCGCGCGATGTTCCGCAAGGCCTGGGACGCGCGCTATGAGCAGGCCAGGACGATCCGCGACGCCGCGAAACGCCAACTCGCCAGCCTCGACAAAGAAACCACCACACTCCTCGACCGCATCATGGGCGCCAGCAACACCCAGGTGATCGCCGCATACGAGGCAAAACTGGCCGAGCTCGAAAAGGCAAAGGCCCTCATGGCCGAACAACGCGACGCGCAGGCCGTCCCATTCGGCACATTCGAAGAAAAACTAGAACCTTTGATTTTGTTCCTATCTAACCCATTGAAACTATGGGAAACAGGATCAGTAACGGCACGCCGTACAGTCCTAAAAATGACCTTCGCAGACCGCATCAAATACGACCGAAATCAAGGACCTAGAACCCCCGAAATATCGTTCCCGTTCAAGATGTTAGGGGGGCTCTCAGGGTCAAATCTGATAAGTGGTGCCCAGGAGAGGACTCGAACCTCCACATCCTTGCGAATACTAGCACCTGAAGCTAGCGCGTCTACCAATTCCGCCACCTGGGCAGGTGTCGTAGGCGGCGTTTATACGGGCGCATTTCGGGTGTCAACGGGGCATCGCTAAGGTTTTTACATCATCTTCACATACAGGTTTCCGGCAGGCCCGCGACGTGATGCCGGGTTGTTCTGCGCCCAAGGCGCCGCTAAGCAGGACGCAGCGACAATCGGAGGCTGACAATGTCGAAACTCGTCACGATCTTTGGCGGATCGGGCTTTATCGGTCGGTACATCGCACGGCGCATGGCCAAAGAGGGATGGCGCGTACGCGTCGCCGTCCGCCGCCCGAACGAGGCGGTCTTTGTCAGGCCCTATGGCGTCGTGGGCCAGGTGGAACCCGTGTTCTGCAACATCCGCGACGATGCCAGCGTGCAGGCGGCGATGTCCTCTGCCGATGCGGTGGTCAATTGCGTGGGCACGTTCGATGCGGGCGGCAAGAACAATTTCGAGGCGGTCCAGCACGAAGGCGCCGCGCGGATTGCACGGCTGGCGAAGGCCGCGGGCATCACCCGGATGGTGCATATCTCTGCCATTGGCGCCGATCCCGAGGGCGCAAGCCGCTATGCCAAAAGCAAGGCAGCGGGCGAGGCGGCGGTGCTGGAGCATCAGCCGGACGCGGTGATCCTGCGCCCCTCTGTGGTGTTCGGGGCGGAAGACCAGTTCTTTAATCGCTTTTCAGCGATGGCGCGGCTGTCTCCCGTATTGCCCTTGTTCGGTGGCGGCACGCGGTTTCAGCCGGTCTATGTAGACGACATCGCGCAGGCCGCCGTCATGGGCGTTCTGGGAACCGCTCCGGGTGGCGTCTATGAGCTGGGCGGGCCCGAGGTTGCGACCTTCCGCGCGCTGATGCAAAAGATGCTGCATGTTATCCGGCGGCGCCGTCTTGTGATGAACCTGCCGTTCTGGCTCGGGTCGATCATTGCCTCGGTCTCGGATATCGGGGCCAAGATCACCGGCGGGCTGGTGCAGGGGCCGGTCACGGGGGATCAGCTTTTGTCGCTGCGGGTGGACAATGTCGTGGCGGAGGGCGCTAACGGGTTGGCCGATCTGGGTATCACTCCGACAGCGCTGGAAGTCGAACTGCCGGAATATCTGTGGTGCTACCGCTCCTCTGGCCAATACGACGCCATGAAAGAAGCCGCGAATTCCCGCCAGGCCTGACGGGCAACGCAGACTGGCGCAAAGGCGCGCCGCAATCCGGCCAGCCCAACGCGGGCTGGCTTTTTGCTGTCCGGCGGGCTGGTCAACTATAGGCGATCCACAGCAGGATAACGCCCAGGATCACGCGGTAGATCACGTAAGGCGTGAAGCTGACACTGCGCAGCAGGCGCATCATGAGGATCAGTGCGAACAGGGCGGCGACAAAGGCGAAGGCGGCGGCAATTCCGGCATCGCGGGCGGCGGCGGCGTCGGCGGTCACGATCACTTCGGCCCCCAGAATCAGGCCGGAGGCAAGGATCGTCGGGATCGACATCAGCATCGCAAGCCGGGCCGCGTCGTGCCGCCCGTATCCCAGGATCCGCGCGGCGGTGATCGTGATGCCCGACCGCGAGGTGCCCGGGATCAGAGCCACCGCCTGCCAAAGGCCCATGACCAAGGCCTCGCGGATCGACCAGCCTTCGGCGCTTTTGCCGTCGGCGGTGCCTCGGTCGGCCCAATACAGCACCAGACCGAAGATCAGCATGGTCCAGCCGATCACCGCCGTGGACCGCATGGCATCATCCAGCCCGGTCAGCTTCAGCCCCAGACCCAGCACGATCACCGGGATCGTCGCGATCGCCAGCAAGAAGGCCAGTTTTGAGCCCGGCGTGTCGATTCGCCCGGTCAAAAGGCGCGGCACGCCTGCGAGGGCCGTGCGGACATCGGGCCAGAAATACAGCACCACCGCGAACAGGGTGCCCACATGCACGGCGACGTCGATGACCTGCCCCTGATCCTCCATCCCGGTCAGATTCGGCAGGAGAATCAGGTGACCCGAGGAGGACACCGGCAAAAACTCTGTGACACCCTGGATCAGGGCGACGAGGAACAGTTGAAATAGGGGCATAGGCTGGCTTCTCTGATTCGTTGGCGGCAGACTAACGGCTTGCGACTCAAAGGAAAGACGGGCATTAGGTCAGCTCCACTGACGTAAAATCAGCATGCGACGGGCAAAAAAGATGCCTCAACCCTTGATTGCCTCAAATAGGGTCAACAATGCTGACTTTATTTCCGTTTCACAATTCCGTATAGCCAGGGCGGAGACTGCGTCGAAGGAGGCTGATGCGCAATGGCGAAGCAAAAAATGTTGAAGTTCGTCACCCTGGAAAGGGACATGCCGGCGAAGCGGTCCGCGGATGAACGGCGCGAGGATTTCGACGAGATCTATGCCGAATACGCAGCCCAGAAGGCCGAGGAGCAAGCCGCCCGCTGCAGCCAATGCGGCGTGCCCTATTGCCAAAGCCATTGCCCGCTGCACAATAACATCCCCGACTGGCTCAAGCTGACCGCCGAGGGGCGGCTGCAGGAAGCCTATGAGATCAGCCAGGCCACCAATACCTTCCCCGAGATCTGTGGCCGGATCTGTCCGCAGGACCGTCTGTGCGAAGGCAATTGCGTGATCGAGCAGTCGGGCCATGGCACGGTGACCATCGGCTCTATCGAGAAATTCATTACCGACACCGCCTGGGATAAGGGTTGGGTCCGTCCGATCCAGCCCGATACCGAGCGCACGGAATCGGTTGGCATCATCGGGGCCGGACCCGGCGGGCTGGCGGCGGCGGATGTGCTGCGGCGGGCCGGGGTGCAGGTGACCGTCTATGACCGTTATGATCGCGGTGGCGGCCTGCTGACTTACGGCATTCCCGGCTTCAAGCTGGAAAAGGACGTGGTGATGAAGCGGATGGACCAGCTTGCCCAGGGCGGCGTGGACTTCGCTTTGAACTGCAATGTGGGCGAAGACATCGCCTTTGAGGCGATCCGCGGCAAGCATGACGCGGTGCTGATTGCGACCGGCGTCTACAAGTCCCGCGATCTGCAGGCGCCGGGCGTCGGGGCCGAGGGGATCGTGCGCGCCATCGATTATCTGACCGCGTCCAACCGCAAGAGCTTTGGCGACGATGTCGAGGAATTCGATTCCGGCGAGCTGAACGCGGCGGGCAAAAGGGTGGTCGTGATCGGCGGCGGCGACACTGCGATGGATTGTGTCCGCACCGCCATCCGGCAAGGCGCGCAAAGCGTCAAGTGTCTGTATCGCCGCGACCGCGACAACATGCCCGGCTCGCAGCGCGAGGTCGCCAATGCCGAGGAAGAGGGCGTGGAATTCGTCTGGCTCACCGCGCCCAAAGGGTTCACCGGCGACAAGGTCGAAGGCGTGATGGTGCAAAAGATGCGCCTAGGCGCGCCGGATGCCAGTGGCCGCCAAAGCCCCGAGATCATCGAGGGCGCCGATTACATCGAAGACGCGGATCTGGTGGTGATGGCGCTGGGGTTCGAGCCCGAGGATCTGCCGAAGCTCTGGGGCGTCGATGGGCTGGAAGTGACCCGCTGGGGCACGGTCAAGGCCGATTTCCGCACCCATGCCACCACTGTCGAAGGGGTCTATGCGGCCGGGGACATCGTGCGGGGGGCTTCGCTGGTGGTCTGGGCGATCCGTGACGGGCGCGAGGCGGCAGAGGCGATCATGGACTATCTTGACGCGCCCGCGCAGGTCGCGGCGGAATAGCGGGGCGCATGGAACAGCGCGTGTCGATAGGTCTGGTGGCTCTGTGGGCTCTGGCGGGACCGGCGGCGGCAACGCCCGAGGTTCCGGCGGGCTGCACGCCCTATCTGACCGTCCAGACCGTCGATTGCGAGGTCGACATCTACATGCGCTGCGACAAGCCCGACGGGGCCAGCATCCGGGTCCAGAATTACGGGCCTGACGGGCTGGACACGATCGAAGAGATGACCGCCGACTGGTCGGTGCTGTTTTCGGTCGACGTGGGGTCTCGGTCCGGGCTGGTGGTGCGCGATGGTCCGGCAAAGCCGATCTCTCGGCGGGAGATTCTGGAGGATGGTGTCAGCGACTTTGACTATCCGGTGGATTTCTACTTCCGCAGGCCCGCCCCCTATGAAGTGCGGATGACCGGCGCCTTCCGCCTGACCGGCGCGCGGACAGAGGTGGACGGGCACTCGCTGCTGGTCATGGAAAACCGGATCCTGGTCGACATTCCGCCCCCCCTCGGTCCGCTGGAAACGGTGCAGGCCGGGTACTATAGCGAGGAATTCGACGCTTTCCTCGAAGGCGCGGGGTCGTTGCGTCTGGGCGACCGGGTCACGTCGGTCTCGGCCGGTCCGGCGACCTTCGCGGCGGAGGACGAGCGCGGATGGCTGGCAACGACACCGCTCTACAATTGCGCGGCGGACGAAGCGGGATGGAGGGTTTGGGAATGAGCAATCGGACAGGGGGGTGCCTGTGCGGCGCGGTTCGGTTCACGGCACAGGATGTGCCGGACACCATCGGCGTCTGCCATTGCGAGATGTGCCGCCGCTGGACCGGCTCTGCCCTGGTGGGCGTGTCGGTGCCGGCGAACATGGTCGATTGGCAGGGGGCAGAGCACATCCGCCGCCGTCAGACCAGCCCTTGGGCGCAGCGCGCCTGGTGTGCCGAGTGTGGCACGGGCCTCTATTTCGAAGTCACGATCGACAGCCCCTACAAGGGCAAACTCGAAATCCCGCTGGGCGTCTTTGACGATCCGAACGGTTTCACGATGACCAACGAGATCTACATCGACCACAAGCCCGACAGCTACGCATTCGCGGGCGAGGGGCGCACCCTGATGACAAGGCAGCAATGCGTCGAGACCTTCGGGGTGCTGGATGACGGCTAGGCCGGGGTGACCGGGGCCGGCCCGCCACGCGGAATTGCCATGCCCGAAGAGGGCAGCGGACACAGGACAAGAAAAGCGTCGAGGGCCAATGGCCGCAGACGGCAGCACAGGAGCTGGGACATGACCAAATACGATGCCGAATGGGTAGCCCGCGAGGAAGCACAGCGCGCGCGGATGGCCAAGGACGGGATGTACCGTGTCGAGGATGAACATGCCTCTTGCGGGGTCGGCCTTGTCGTGTCGATCGACGGTCAGCCCAGTCGCAAGGTCGTGGAACACGGGATCAGCGCGCTCAAGGCGATCTGGCATCGCGGCGCGGTGGATGCGGATGGAAAGACGGGCGACGGCGCGGGGATCCATGTGCAGATCCCGATCCGGTTCTTCTTTGAGCAGATCGAGCGGACGGGCCACAAGCCGCGCACCGACCAGCTGATCGCCGTGGGCCAGGTCTTTCTGCCCCGCACCGATTTCGGGGCGCAGGAGACCTGCCGGACCATCGTGGAAACCGAAGTCCTGCGGATGGGTTACTATATATACGGCTGGCGCCACGTTCCGGTGAACATCGAGGTTCTGGGCGAAAAGGCCAACGCGACCCGGCCAGAGATCGAGCAGATCCTGATCGCCAATTCCAAGAACGTGGATGAAGAGACGTTCGAGCGCGAGCTCTACGTCATCCGCCGCCGGATCGAAAAGGCAGCAGCGGCGGCTCAGGTCGGCGGGTTGTACATGGCCAGCCTGTCTTGCCGGTCGATCATCTACAAGGGCATGATGCTGGCCGAGCAGGTCGCGGAATTCTATCCCGACCTCAAGGACGAGCGCTTTGAAAGCGCCTTTGCGATCTATCACCAGCGCTATTCCACCAACACCTTCCCGCAATGGTGGCTGGCGC
>CAYGRI010000190.1:0-10175 GCA_964352155.1 uncultured Maritimibacter sp.
AAGGTTTACGGCATCATAGCCATGCGCCCGAAAGGCTTTCGCCGCGCCGGCGCGGATGGTCTCTAGCAGTTCTTGCTTTTTCTCGGGCTTCAGACGCATGCTCTAATCCATGTTGACTAACATAGATAAACACCATAGCAATCCCGTAACGCAAGAGGAGATGTGATGGATGCCAAGCTCAGAGCGGAATGGGACAGGCTGGTTCTGGCCATGATGGATCAGCACCCCGACATCGCACGCGGGCGCATGATGTCTGCCGATGCGCTGCTGTTCAGAGGAAAGGTGTTTGCTTTCTTCTCGACCAAGGGCGGCGGCATCGGGCTGGGCGCACGGGTCGGACGCGATGCGGATGTCAGCGCGTTTGGTCTGTCTCACTGGCAGCATTTGGCCCCGTTCAAGACCAAGCCGCCGATGAAGGATTGGATCGTCGTTGGCGCCGCCGATCAGGCGCGATGGCGCGAGGTCGCCGCGTATTGCTATCAAACAGCGCTGAAGAGGACGTAGAATGACAGACGTATCCGTAACACCGATCTATGCGGCGGTGATTGCATTGCTCATGGCGGTACTATCGACCTGGACTGGCTTTATGCGCGGGAAAACCGGGGTGGCCCTTGGGGATGGCGGCAACGCTGCGATGGCTTTGGCCATCAGGCGTTTTGGCAACCTATCCGAATATGCGGCGGTCGCCATTCTGTTGTTGCTGCTCATGGAAATGCGGGGATTTGAGCCTCGTCTGCTTCATGCATACGGCATTGCGCTGGTGATCGTGAGGCTGATTCACCCGTTCATTCTGTTCGATGACATGGACGCCCCCGCCTGGAAGAAGGCAGGACGATTTGTGTCTGCAGCCGGAACCGCTGCACTTCTGGTCATCGGGGCGGTGGCCCTCATTGTTTAGGCTGCAGGGCCCGCATGGGACCCTGGTTGAAATGTCTGATTCCCTTTGCCTCCGCACGTCTGGGTCCCGACGGGCGGTCGCGGGGGCCTCGCGGGGGTCGAATTCTGCTGTCTGTCCGGTAGCGTCGCCGGCACCAGCGGTCTCAAGCGGTTGGCCACGCCAAAACAGATCCGGGAAGATCCGGCAGCGCGCCTGGAGAACGATTGAGAACGAAAGAGGACAACGGTCATGAGACTTGGCGCATTTTCGATCAGCTTGTCCGTACGGAACCTGGAGCGTTCACGCGCATTCTACGAGGCGCTCGGGTTTCATGAGCTGGGCGGAAATGCCGATCACGGCTATCTCATCATGAAGAACGGCGACACGCTCATCGGTCTTTTTCAGGGGATGCTGGACGGCAATTGTCTGACGTTCAACCCAGGCTGGGATCAGTCCGCACAGAACCTTGACGCATTTGACGATGTGCGAGCCCTTCAGGACAGGTTCAAAGCCGCGGGTCTGGTGTTGGGCGAAAAATGTGATGTCAAGGGCTCAGGGCCCGCACATGTTCGCCTCGCCGACCCGGACGGAAACATGATTCTCATCGATCAGCATCGCGAAAGAACATGACAGCCTCGCACTGGCTCGTTTGAGCCTCGGCGGAGCTGCCGTCTTTTGACCGATACGCTCAGAGAGATGCTTCCCCCCGCACTTCCGCCATCCAAGGCCCGGGCATTTTGCAAACGCAGCGAACGTCGGCTCTGTCAGGCCGCCACGCGGCATCCATGATAGCCGGCGGACAACCGCGAACGGGCCGGAAACGGCGGAAGTCCGGTCATGCCCGGCGCACAAATTGCGGCAACAATAGAAGGGCCGCTTCTCAACGTGATGGCCGGATAGCTCACCCTTCAGTGGGTGGCACCGCCCGCAAATACAGATGCCAAGTGGTGTGCCCAAGGATTGGCAGGGTGAAGATCAGGCCCAGAAACGCCGGAACCAGCGACAACAGCATGGTGACCGAGATGATCGCCGCCCAAGTGAGCATGACCGCTGGGTTTTCCTTGACCACGCGAATGGACGTGAGCATGGCGGAAACGAAATCAACGTCCCGGTCGAGCAGCATCGGCATGGCGACGACGGTCACCGCGAACAGCACAGCCGACAGCAGTGCGCCGGCGCAGGTGCCTACGGCCAGAAAGGTCCAGCCCTCCGGCGTGAAGAAAACGGTATGGAAGAACCCGTCCAAATCCGAAAAGGAGGAATCTTGCAGCACGATCACGAGCACGGTCCGAAACTGGTAGAACCAAACCCATAGAACGAACAGGGTGACAAAGGCCATCCAGCCCATCTCGCGTTTGCGCTGCCGGCCCATGACGGTGAGGATTTCAGACCAACCGAAACGCGCTCCGCTCTGCAACCGGCGGGACATTTCATATAGCCCGGCGGCGGCGAAGGGCGCGATCAGTGGAAATGCGACAGCGGCGGGAATCACCATCCAAACCTTGCCGAGCCAGACCAGGCTCCAGACAGAGAGGATCCCAAAAACCGCATAGAAAAGGCCGAAGAAGCCGCTCATCACCGGGCGCGCCAGAAAGTCGGAAAACCCCGCCTTCAGCGACGCGGTGATGTCGTCCGCGGTCAGCTCGTTGACCTTGGGCGGGGCCGGTTGCCGCTGCCTCGGATTGTCTGGCGGTGTGGAGCCTGTGGTGTTGGAAGTCATGACATACTCCTTTCAAAATGGGGCGCCGCGCTGCTCCGTTGCCGAGGGAGCCAGCGGTGACATCCCGCAGACAGAGGTTCGCACCGGAAGAGGCACAAGAGCAAGCGCGGTGCATGACGGCCAGATCCCGCGGCGCCTTGGCCCGCGACCTCACAATGCCGCGCGATGCGGCCATGGCCGGTCCGGTGAAGCTGCGTTGCATCATCGCAACGGACTGCAGAGGTCGATCGCACCGGTCCCGTTCTTGACGACCTGGCGCCTGCGGCGGCGCATCCAAGCTCCTCAAGGCGCCCAACCGGGGCATTTGGCAGGGTGCGGCCCGCATCCCGCCTGGTTGGTTGTTTGTTTGTTTGTCATCGAGTCAGATTTGTGGATTGCTGCAACATCAGATGCTTATGGAGAAACCAGAATGATCGACCCTTCCGTATCGCTGACGGACTCGCTGATCGTTCTTGACTTCGTCTTCACCCCCGCTCCCGCAACGCTGTAAACAGTTGCCCAAGCGACGAGGTCGGGAACCAAGGTAGGTATCGCTACGGGCGCGGGCATCACGGCCGGCGATTTTATCCACACAATCATGGCCGTTGTCGGCATCTCCGCGATCATCGCGGCGTCCGCAACCGTCTTCACCCTCGTGAAATATCTCGGCGCGGCCTATCTGGCTTATCTTGGTTTGAAGGCCATCATCGAGAAAACCTCGGTTGATCTTGGTCAAGGTCGTGTTCCAATCACCGCCCACAGGCTTTCAGGCAGGCAATCTTGGCTGAAGTCCTGATTCCGAAGACGGCGCTGTTCTTCTTGGCATTCCTTCCGCAGTTCGTCGTGCCCAAAAGTAGCGTCGTGGTGATGCGGCTCACTATTCTTCGTGTTGTCTTCGCGCTGATCGAGTGGTGGTTTCAAACGCGAAGCGCAACAGGTGCATTGAAGCGGATCGCAAGGCTTTTTCCAGGAACGGCGAGGAACGCCTCGGCCGGTGTTCTGAACCGAGAGCGGCGCGGTTCGCCCGACCAGGGACGGGAGGCCATTCAGAGACGGAAATCGCTCCGCGCCGGCGTCTCAACGGTTCGCACCCACCTGGCAAATCCCTTTGAAATCGGGAGAAGATCCGCCTTTGTCGGGCGGCCAGAACGGGTTCGCAATGGTGATGGTCGCGGAGGGGATAGGCCTGACGCCCTACCCCCTCCATCCCTTAGTGAATTGTTTTTATTCGTTTTGCCAAATCTGAACTGGCCATCTTCTCACAAAGCGACTGCCATCCAAATCAGTTCATAGATGACGGAAAGTTACTCTGCTGCGCGGACGGCGCGGACCTGTCTTGGAGGCATACCGAACTTGCGGGCGAATTCGCGGGAGAACTGAGCCGAGCTTTCGTATCCGACCCCGAACGCCACCTCGGAGACCTTCTCGTTTGTGCTGCGCAACGCCTCGCGGGCGCGCAGGAGTCGCAAGTCCTTCTGGTATTGCAGCGGCGAGGTGCCGGTGACCGCCTTGAAGTGCTCGAAAAAGGCCGAACTGCTCATGCCCGCACGCTCCGCCAGCGCGCCGACCACCAGCGGGCGGGCAAGATCGGACTGGATCTCGCGCGTGGCTTGGAAAATGCGGCTGGCCGTCGTCTCGTGCCAAAGGAGCTTGCGCAGCGGTTCGGCATGGGCGCCGAGGAGGAGCCGCGCATGGATCTCGCGCACCGTGATCGGGGCCAGCAGTCGGCGCGACTCCCCGTGATCGCAGTGCCCGAGATAGCGCAGAAGCGCCCCCTCCATCTCCAGGTCGGTCTGGCAGAGCGAGATCGAGAACGGGTCAGGCTGGCTGGCGGCATGGGCGGGCGCCACGTCGGCGGCAAATCCCCGCAGGAGGTCGAGGTCGATCGGAAAGACAAGTGCGACGTAGGGACGATCCGGCGTGGCCTCGGTAATGCGCGAGACGATCGGCAGGGCATGGCTGACGACCAGCGATTGTCCGTCGGCGATACGCAGGGTCCTTTTGCTGGTGCCGACCTCTTTGGCGCCTTGCAGAACGAGGCAGAGAAGCGGGCGGTAGACGGTCGCGTCCTGTCTGGTCGGGGCCGCAAACCGCAGGAAATGCAGGCCGCTTGGGGCATGCGCGAGGGCGCCCTGCGTGCGGCCTTCCCGGTCGAGCAAAGCCGATACATGATCCAGAAGGGCTTTGTGGGCCATGCTTTCCTCCTTGTGACCTTCCTAGCACAGGCGCCCTATCGTCTTGTACGAAATTTTCCTCTTCCGGAGGATCAGGCAAGAAATCCGGTCAATCAGGAAAGAATGGGCGCGCCGACTGTACTATGGTCGATTTGACCAAGGCACAAGGAGGACGAACATGGCGAAGGTATTTATCACGGGGATTGCGGGTGGCTTCGGCAAGCCCACGGCGCAGGCGCTTCTGGACCGCGGGCACGCGGTCGCGGGCAGCGTGCGCAGCCGCGCGGGGCGGAACGCCGACACTGTGGCGGAGTTGGAGGCCGCCGGTGCGCGGGTCGTCGAGATGGACGTGACGGATACCGCCAGCACGGAAGCCGGAGTGGCCGAAGCCATCGCGGCGCTCGGCGGTCTGGATGTCTTGTTCAACAATGCCGGGATCGGCTCCTACGGAATCCAGGAACTGATGTCGCCCGGGGACATGGCACACGTCTTCGACGTCAACGTCACGGGCGTACAACGGGTGATGCGCGCGGCCTTGCCTCTCTTGCGCGCACAAGGACACGGCACGGTCCTCTACACCTCCAGCCTGATCGGCCGGATCGCCACGCCGTTCTATGGCACCTATTCGGCGTCGAAATGGGCGCTGGAGGCCATCGTCGAATGCTACCGCACGGAGCTTTCGGGCTTCGGCATCGAATCCTGCATCATCGAGCCAGGCGCGATGCCGACCGCCTTCTTCGACGGAATGGTGGCTCCGAACGATCCCGACCGCGAGGCCGGTTACGGCGAGTTCGCGCAAGTACCCGCGATGTCGGCGGCCGGGCTGGCGCAGATGCTGGACGCGACGCCCGGCCAGCGGCCCGAGCGCATCGCCGAGGCGGTGGCGGCCCTGCTGGACATGCCGTTTGGGCAGAAGCCCTTCCGCACGGTCGTCGACCACACCGGCGTCGGCCCCGAGATCGAGCGCTACAACGACGCGCTGCACGACGTGACGCGCACTGTTCTCACGAATTTTGGCATCGAGCGCATGCTCGACCTGAACGCCTGAGGAGACATCAATGAAGACCATACTGATCACCGGGGCCTCATCCGGCATCGGCAAGTCCGCTGCGCTGCGGTTCCAATCCGAAGGCTGGAACGTCGTCGCCACGATGCGCGACCCCGCCGCGGGTGCGGATCTCCTGGCGATGGAGAACGTGCTTGTCGCCCGGCTAGATGTGACCGATGCGGGCTCCATCGCGGACGCTGTCGCCGCCGGCATCGACAGGTTCGGCCAGATCGACGCGCTCCTCAACAACGCCGGGTACGGCGCCTATGGCCCGCTCGAGGCCTTCTCGGTCGAGCGCATCCGGCGCCAGTTCGACACCAACGTGATCGGGCTTCTGGAGGTGACGAAGGCCGTGCTGCCCCACATGCGGGCGAACCGCTCGGGCACCGTCATCAACATCTCGTCCATCGGCGGGCAGATCACATTTCCGCTCGGCACGCTCTACCACGGCACCAAGTTCGCCGTCGAAGGCATGTCCGAGGCGCTGCACTACGAGCTGGAGCCGCTCGGCATCCGGGTACGGATCATCGAGCCGGGCATGATCAAGACGGACTTCGGTGGTCGATCCTTCGATTTCGCGATGGATGAAACACTCGTGGACTACGCCCCGACCGCCGAGGCGATGGGTCGGTTGTTCGGCAAGCTGGCCGCGAACCCGTCTGCCCCCGAGGTTGTCGCCGAGGTGATCTGGCACGCCGTCAACGACACCGGGGACCGCCTGCGGTTCCGCGCCGGGCCCGATGCCGAGGCTTTGCTCGAAGACCGAAAGGCCAAGAACGACGCGACGTTCATCGGCGAAATCAAGGCCCTGATGGGGAATTGACATCGAAGTGACAATCAGCCGATGACGTCAGCGCGTTGCTCGAGCAGGCTCTCGTAGAGGAAATCGACAAAGAGCGTGAGGAAACCGGGTTCACCGGAAGCATCAATTGGTACCGGAACATGGATCGCAACTGGCATATCCTCGCGGATGTGGACCTCATCGTCCGGCAGCCGGCACTCATGATCTACGGGACGCGGGACATGATCCCACCATCCAGGAACCTCGCGGATTTCGTCCCGAATGTGGAGGTGCTCAGCCTCGACTGCGGCCACTGGATCCAGCAGGAGAAGCCCGACGAGACCACTCGGGCGATCCTGGACTGGCTTGCGGTTCGGCACGCGGCCTAGGCGGCGGTCACGGTCCATCGGCGGGCGCGAATGCAATCCATTCGCGCCTTGCCGTGCCCGTGATAGGATCGAGGTGCATGCAACCCGCAAGGGGCGCTCACGCGAGGAACGACCGAGAAGAATGGACAAGCTTTCCGTCATGCACGCCTTCCGCCGCATCGTCGAACGCGGCAGCTTCGCGCGTGCGGCGGAGGATCTTGGCGTGTCACCAGCGCTTCTGAGCCGCGAGATCAAGCTGCTCGAGGACAGTCTCGGCACCACGCTGCTTACCCGCACGACCCGTTCCATGTCGCTCACTGATGCCGGGCGGCTCTACTACGACGAGGCGACAGGCATTCTGGATGCCGTTGCCGGGGTCGAGACGCGCATCCGTGATGGTGCCGGGGCCGTGCGGGGGCACCTGAAGGTCAACGCCTCCAGTTCGTTCGGGCAAACAGTGATCGCGCCAATCCTGCCGGGGTTTCTTGATGCCTATCCCGATCTGCGTCTGACGCTGTCCATGGACGACAGGGTGGTGGACATGGTCGAAGGCGGGTTCGATGTCTCGATCCGCATTCGGGCCGCAATGCCGGACTCGGCGCTGGTGGCGCGCAGGATCGGGCCAATGCGGCAGCGGATCTTCGCGGCCCCCGCCTATCTGCAAAGGGCGGGCCTGCCGGTTGTCCCGCAGGACATCGCCCGGCACCGGGTGATCGGCTTCCTGCTTGCGGACCACTTGACCTCATGGGCGCTGACTGGCCCTTCCGGCACGGTCACGATCGACCTCGATCCGCCGGTTCGTGTCGGCAACAGCCTCGTCCTGCGCGATCTCCTGATCGCGGGCCAGGGCCTGGGCACCTTGCCGGACTTCGTCTCGAACGCGGCCGAGGCGCGGGGCGCATTGGTGCGCGTTCTGCCCGATTGGGAGCTTCCCGCGCCAGAGATCTTCGCCGTGACGGCCTCGCGGCTGGGGATGGACGCGAAGGTCACGGCCTTTCTCGACCACCTGCGCGCGGCGCTCCGGCCCTGACATTCTTCAACCTGCGTAAAGACTGAAGTGACAGTCGGCGGGTTATTCCGGCCCGGCCGATCCCCGATCCTCTCAGGCATCGAAACCTGAAACCCCGAGAGGATCCCATGACCCGCGTTCTCGTTCTTTACTATTCCAGCTATGGCCATGTCCGTGCCCTTGCGCAGGCCGAAGCGCAAGGTGCCCGAAGCGTCCCCGGCACCCATGTCGACCTGCGCCGCGTGCCCGAAACGGTTCCCCAGGACATCCGGCAGAAGGCTGGCTTCGCCGCCGATGACACGCCCGTGGCCGCGCTGGCCGATCTCGAGGCCTACGACGCCATCCTTTTCGGCACCCCGACGCTTTTCGGCATGATGGCCGGGCAGATGAAGTCGTTCCTCGATCAGGCCGGCGGCCTCTGGGCGCGCAACGCGCTTGTGGGCAAGGTCGCCGCCGTCTTCGCCTCCACCGGCTCGCAGCATGGCGGGCACGAGGCGACGCTGCTGTCGACCCAGATCCCGCTGCAGCATTTCGGAATGCTGATCGCCGGCATGCCCTACACCTTCGCCGGTCAGACGACCGCCGAAGGCATCGTCGGCGGCGCGCCCTATGGCGCGGGCACCATCGCCGGGGCCGATGGCGCACGCGCGCCCACCGATACCGACCTTGCCGGCGCGCGCTTCCAGGGCGCGCATGTCGCCCGGATCGCCGCGCGGCTGGCGGGGGCCAACCCGTCACAAGAGGCCGCGTGATGGCGTCCCGCACCACCGACATCCTTCTCACAGCCCTCGCCCCGGCAATCTGGGGCAGCACCTATCTCGTCACGACCGAGGCGCTGCCCGCAGGCTACCCCATCACGATGGCGGCGCTTAGGGCCTTGCCAGCCGGATTGCTGCTGCTTGCGGTCACCCGTTGCTTGCCACCCCGTGTCTGGCTCGGTCGCGTCTTCCTGCTCGGCAGTTTCAACTTCGCGCTGTTCTGGGCGCTCCTGTTCGTGGCCGCCTACAGGCTTCCCGGCGGGGTCGCGGCCACACTCGGGTCGCTGCAGGCCATGATGGTGATCCTGATGGCGCGCGGCTGGCTCGGCACGCCGATCCGGGCGGGCGCGGTCGCCGCCGCGGCCACTGGTGTTCTGGGCGTGGCGCTTTTGCTGATCTCGCCCGATGCCGCCCTCGACCCCATCGGCATCGCCGCCGGCCTCGGTGGCGCCGCGTCCATGGCCGCCGGAACGGTTCTCAGCCGAAGATGGCAGCCGCCGGTCTCCGCCCTCAGCTTCACAGCCTGGCCGCTGACTGCCGGAGGTTTGGTCCTGTTTCCCCTGGCGCTAATCTTAGAACCCGCGCTGCCGCCGCTCACGGCGACGACCCTGGCCGGGCTTGTCTGGCTCGGGCTCATCGGAGCTGCGGCCACCTATGCGCTCTGGTTCCGGGGCGTCGCCCGGATCGAGCCCGGCGCGGTCTCGATGCTGGGCATGATGAGCCCGGTGACGGCGGTGATCCTTGGCTGGGTGGTGCTGGGCCAGTCGCTGTCCCTGCTGCAGGGACTCGGCGCGCTGATCGTCCTCGGCTCGGTCTGGGCAGGTCAACGGGCGAACCGCCCGACGACCCCAGCGTCGGCAAAGCCGGAGGCGGGTCCCGCCCCAGCTCGCGGAATGATCATGAACCGCACCGGTGCGTTTCTGGCAATGTTCGGTGCGAATCCGTTCCAGTATGTCATGGCCAATCGCACCGAAAGGCGGCCCAGATGACCAATCCCGCGCTGACGCCCGAGTTTGCCCGCCAAGCCCGCCTTGCAGGCATGCTGTACCTGTTCATCATCGTCGCGGGCCTTGGGGCCGAGCTGGGCCTGCGTGGCCCGTTGATCGACCTTGGCGATGCGGCAGGCACCGCGGCGGCGATCCTGGCCGCCCCGGGCCAGTTCCGGCTGGCCATCGCCGCCGATCTGGTGATGGCGCTTTGCGATGCCGGGCTCGCATTACTGTTCTATCTGATCTTCCGGGCCGCGTCGCCGGGGCTTGCCCTGTCTGCGATGGTGTTCCGGCTGATCCAGACCGTGCTGATTGCCGCGAACCTCATGGTCCTGCAAGCCGCGTGGCTTCTGATTTCTGGCCCCAACGAGCTCGTCGAAGCCAACGCGCTTGCGCTGGTGTTCCTCGATCTGCACGGTCATGGCTATGATCTCGGCCTCATTTTCTTTGGCGTCAATAGCTTGATCATGGG
>CAYGRI010000191.1:0-10090 GCA_964352155.1 uncultured Maritimibacter sp.
GATCAGCAGCACGCGCTTGCCCATCTCGGCCATCATGTGGCTGAGGTTCGCCAGCGTGAAGGATTTGCCGATACCGCCCTTGCCGTAGATCGCGATGATCTGCGTCTTGCTGGTGGGCTCGTCGGTCACCAGATCGGCCAGGTCTTCGTTGGCCTCGTCACGCAACCGCTGGTCGAAGTCTTTCAGATTAGGGACATCGTCTTTCACGCGGCTTCCTTCCAGTTGAGTACCATTTTCAGACAGGCCGGATCGTCAAAGGCTGTCGGATAAGCCAAGGCCGCATCCGCCGCCGCCGCCTGATGCGTGATCAGGCCGGCCAGCGACAGGGCGCCGGTGTCGATCAGGGCCGAGGTCGCGGCCAGATCGGCCCGGGTCCATTCGGCGGCGACCCGCAGGCGGGCCTCTTTCATGAAGGCGGGCACGAAATTGAACCCGATCTGCCCGGGATAGAACCCGGCCAGCACGACCTCGCCGCCCTTGGCGATCCGCCCGATCAATTCGTTCAGCACCGAGGCATTGCCCGACGCATCGTAGATCGCGCGGTAGTCGCGGCGCGGGTCGTCCTTGGGGTCCAGCACCTGGTAGCCGTCGGCCCCGCCACGGCGGTCGGGCTGAATCTCCCACACCGTCGGCGCCGGGCCACCCGCCGCCAGCGTCAGCCGGGCCAACAGCCGGCCCATGACGCCGTGACCCACGATCAGATCCGGCAAGGTGACGTGAAGACCGGCCATCGCGTGGCGCGCCGTTGCCGCCAGCGCCAGCAACGCTCCTTCGGCGCCCATCGCCGAATCGATCCGCGTCACGCGGTCGGCCTGGGTGACCAGACGGCCCGCCGCGCCGCCGAACAGCCCAAAGGCACCCTCAAAGCAATTGGCGCCCGGAACGAACACCCACTCGCCGGGGCGATAGCCGGTGCCGGCGCCCGCCTCTACCACTTCGCCCGCAGCCTCGTAGCCCGGAACCAGCGGATAGCCCATGCCGGGGAAAGGCGGCATCTCTCCGGTCCAGAACAGTTTTTCGGTCCCGGTCGAGATCCCGGAATAGGCGATGTCGACCACGATGTCGCCTTCGGACGGCGCGGCCAACGACAGGCTGTCCACCCGGATATCTCTCGGGCCCTGCAGAAATACGGCACTGGTTTCCATTGTTGCCTCCCATCCGCGTCGCTGGCCCCTTTGGCAGCGTGACCAACAGCGGTTCTGTTACTGTAAGCTTAACTTAACACTCTAAAGTGTCAAGTTTAATGTACACCTTGACGGCCGGATTCGCCGGAGCCGGGCTTGGCGCAAACAAGCGCGCTGGTGACATAGGGGCGTGGGGCGCGCGGGATGCGGATATCGACGAAGCCAGCCGCTTTGCAAAGCTGTGCAATTCTTTCGGCGGAGCGCGCCCGTCCGGTGCCCATCGCCATGGTGTAGAAGGCGAAATACACATCGCCCGCGCGCTCTGGCACGGCGCCGCCCGCCATCGGCTCTGACACCACCAGCCGTCCGCCGGGCGGCAGGGCGGCAAAGACTTTGGCCAGCAGATCGGTGACCGTGGCATCGTCGTGATCATAGAGCACCCGGATCAGCGAGATCGCATCGGCCCCCTCCGGCAACGGGCCTTCACGGAAGCTGCCGGGGCACAGCTGCACCCGCTCCGCCACGCCCGCCCGCTCCAGCCGCGTTTCGGCGGCGGGCAGCACCCGGGGCAGATCGAACAGCCGCCCCGTCAGCTTCGGATACCGGTCCAGCGCGGCTTGCAGGAAGGCGCCGCTGCCGCCGCCGACATCCAGCAAGGTCTTGACGCCTTTCAGGGGGATCAACCGCAACGTGTCCTGCGCCACAAGCCCCTGGCTTTGCGCCATCAGCTCGGAATACCGCTCGGCCTCGGCGGCGGGAATGTCGGGGCTGCCAAAGACATAGGGCCAGAACCGCGCCAGATGCGTGTCATCGGCGCCCCGCAACAGCGCCACCGGATCGGCCATGTCCGCATAGAACGCCCGGTTGTGGCGAATCATGTCCATCAACCCCGGCACCCCGAGGATCGCGGCGCCCTTGCGGCACAGCCCATAGCGCCCGTCGCGCCGCTTTTTCAGCAAGCCGACCGCTGCCCCCGCCTGACAGAGAATCGCCATCCGGTCCGGCGCAAGCCCCGCGCCCAAGGCCAGTTGCGCCGGTGTTTTAGGGGACTCCAGAAGGCGGCCCAGAATGTCCAGCTCGACCAGGGCAGTCAGCACTTGCGAGGCGACAAATCCCTGCAATATATCGAAAATCTCTATCCCATCCCGGCGCGCAATCCTCCGTCCGATGGGCAGGCGGCTGGCAAACTCCTGAAACTTCGGGCTGGCCACCAAACGCGCCGCCCAGCCTTCCAGCCGCGACCGTCGCGGGGCGGGGCTGTCTGCCTCGGCCGCCATGATCAGACCCGGTTCCGAGCGTTATTTTTCGGAACCATCCGCTCGGCCTGCATCTGCACCATTTGCGCCAGCGCCGCCTCTCCGGGACAAGAGGGGATCGAGGCAATCGCCCCGGCCAGAATGTCGTTCAGCCTCTGCACGGCGCCATCGACGCCCAGCACCGACACCGCGTTGGGGCGCCCATGCAGGTCATCCTGCCCCACGGGCTTGCCCAGGGCATCGGCATCCATCAGCGCGTCGCGCAGATCGTCGGCCACCTGGAAAGCCTCGCCGATCAGGGCGCCCAGATCGTGCCAGGGCTCGGCCTCGTGGCCCGCCGCGATGGCGCCCATTTCGGTCGCCGCGATGAACAGCGCCGCGGTTTTGGAACGGTGGTAGGCCGACAGATCCACCTTTGGTTCACTTTCCCACCCCTGCCCGGCGCAAATACCGTTGGGCATCCCGGTGCGCTCCGCCAGCGACTGGATCAGCTGCACCGCCCGCATCGGATCGGTGCCGGCGGCGCGGGCCAGAACCTCGAACCCCATGACGATCAGGCTGTCGCCCGCCAGCACCGCCAGAGGTTGCGAATAGGCACGGTGGACCGACGGCTTGCCACGCCGCTGATCGGCATCGTCGAAACAGGGTAGATCGTCATGCACAAGGCTGGCGCAATGGATGAACTCCAGCGCCGCCGCCGCCGCATCCGCCAGGGCGGGTCGGTCATCGCCGCAGGCCTTGGCCACGGATAACAGGATCGTCGGACGGATCCGCGCCCCGCCCGGCAGACAGGCATAGCTCAACGCCTCGGCCAATTGCGCCGGGGCGACACCGCCCTGGGCCCGCTGCAACGCTGCGCGCACCGCGCCGTCGATCCGTTCCGATATGGCCATCCGGGCCTCCCTTGCCGAGAACTGTCCATGCGACGTGACAGGACATGTGTAAACTAGACTGGACAATCCAACCGGTCGAGTCAACAATCGGCGCATGATTTCCGCACCCCCTTCCCTGGCCCGGCGCCCCCATACCGTTGTGATCGGCGCTGGCATCGGCGGGCTGGCCGCCAGCTTGCGGCTGGCGCACAGCGGGCAGGCGGTGACGGTGCTGGAACGGCACGCGGGCCCGGGCGGCAAGATGCGCACCCTGCCCTCGGCGGCGGGCCCGGTGGATACAGGCCCCACGGTGCTGACGATGCGTCCGGTGTTCGAGGATCTGTTCGCCGCGGCGGGCACACGGCTGGACGCGCATGTCACCCTGATCCGGCAGCATGTGCTGGCCCGCCATTTCTGGCGCGACGGCAGCACGCTGGATCTGTTCGACGATCCGCAGCGCAACCTTGAGGCCATCGCCGCCTTTGCCGGCCCGCGCGCCGCCCGCCAGTTCGCGGCCTTCGACACCCGCGCCCGCGTGCTGTTTGACGGGTTCGACGGGCCGATGATGCGGGCGGCCCAGCCAAAGTTGGCCGCACTGGCCTTGCATGTGATGCGCAATCCGCGTCTGGCGCTGAGGATGGCGCCGCTGAAGACCCTCGCGGGGCTGCTGTCGGCCAGCTTTGACGACCCCCGGCTGGCGCAATTGTTCGGGCGCTATGCGACCTATGTGGGCGGCTCGCCCTATCGGGTGCCGTCGCTGCTGGCGCTGATCTGGCAGGCCGAAGCCGCCGGAGTCTGGGTGGTCGAGGGCGGGATGCATCGCCTTGCACAGGCAATCGCCACCCTGGCCGAGGCGCGCGGCGCGGCCTTTCACTATGGCACCCATGTAGAGCGGATCGACACCCGGAACGGCAACGTCACGGGCGTCACCCTGGCGGGCGGGCAACGGATCGCGGCCGAGTGCGTGTTGTTCAACGGCGATCCGCGCGCCCTGGCGACCGGCGCCCTTGGCCCGGATCTGCAGCGCGTGGCGCCACAGACCCGCCGCCTGCCCCGCAGCCTGTCGGCCGAGGTCTGGGCCTTTGCCGCAAAGCCGCACGGCCGAGAGCTGGCGCATCACAACGTCTTCTTCCGCAGCGACCCCAAGCCGGAATTCGACGCTCTGGCGCGCGGCGAGACCACACCCGACCCCACGCTGTACATCTGCGCCATGGATCGCGGGCAGACCGCGCTGCGGCCCGCGCTCGAACGGTTCGAAACCATTGCCAATGCGCCCCCGCTGGGCGCCCGGAACGAGGATCCCGAAACATGTCGCACCCGGACTTTCCAGACGCTCGCGGACTTCGGCCTGCATTTCGATCCTACCCCGGACAAGACGGCGCTGACGACACCGGCGGGGTTCGACCGCCTGTTTCCGGCCTCCCAAGGCGCGTTATACGGGCAGAGCCCGCATGGTATGACGGCGGCCTTGCACCGCCCGACGGCGCGTACGCCGATCCGCGGCCTGTACCTGGCGGGCGGCGGAGCCCATCCGGGCGCGGGAGTGCCGATGGCAACCCTCTCCGGCCGGCACGCGGCCGAGGCGATCGTGCAGGACCACGCTTTGACCTCGCAGTCCCGCCGAACGGCTATGCCTGGTGGTACATCGACGGGCTCCGCGACGGCGGCGAGCGCGCCGTCAGCGTCATCGGGTTCATAGGATCGGTCTTTTCGCCCTGGTACGCCTGGTCGGGGCGGCGCGCGCCCGACAACAATGTCTGCATCAACGTCGCCACCTACGGGCCCGGCGGGCGCTTTACCATGACCGATCGCGGCCGCGCGGCGCTCCGGCAGACCTCGGACAGCTTCACGGTCGGCCCCTCGTCGATGCGCTGGACGGGCGACCGCCTGGTGATCGACATCGACGAGATCTCGGCCCTGCCGGTGGTCAGCCGGGTGCGTGGCCGGATCGAGGTGATCCCCAGCGCCGTCACTTCGGTCGAGCTGCCACTGACCCGGGACGGAAGCCATATCTGGCGGCCCTTTGCCCCGACCTGCCGGATCAAGGTGGATCTGGACGCGGCAGGCTGGCGCTGGGACGGGCATGGCTATTTCGACGCGAATTTCGGCACCCGCGCGCTGGAGCAGGACTTCGACTACTGGACCTGGGGCCGCTATCCCGTGGGCGATGGCAGCACCTGTTTCTATGATGCCGACCGGCGCGATGGCAGCGCCCTGGCCGCCGGGGTGCATTTCGACGCCGACGGCACCGCTCGGATGGTGGATCTGCCCCCAAGAACGCGGTTCCGCCGGTCGAACTGGGCGGTGGCGCGCGAGACCCGCGCCGATGCGGGCTATGCGCCGCGCCAGGTGCAGAACATGCTGGACGCCCCGTTCTACAGCCGATCCGCCGTGAAAACGCAGCTTGACGGGCAAGAGACGGTGGGCGTGCACGAAGCGCTGGATCTGCGGCGGTTCCGCTCTCCCCTGCTGAAACCGATGCTGGCGGTCAGAGTGCCGCGCCGGGCCGGATGGCAGTTCCCGCCGGACACTTGACACGGTGCGGTCGGCGCGGGCCGCTCCTCCCCCACAGGTTCCAGGTCCCCCGCGGCCCGGTCGCAGCAGCGCGGGCCAGACCGTTTTTCAGCAGATGGTGTCAGCCGGGACCGGTGCGCGTCACAGATGGTGTCAGCCGGGATTGGCGCGCAGTGCGGGCGGTGTCAGCCGGGATTAGCGCTCGATTCCGCGGCGGCCTGCTCCGGGTTCAGCCGGATCACGGCCAGGTTCAGCGCGGCGGCGACCGACACCCAGGCGAGATAGGGCACGAACAGCATGCCCGCGATCGAATCCACACTCCACAGCGCAAGCATCGTGGCGGCGACCGACACCCAAAGCGCCGACAATACCAGCAGCCCTTGCCGCATCCGCTTCAAACCGAAGAACACTGGCGTCCACAGCGCGTTCAGCGCGATCTGGACCGACCACAGCGCCATCGCCACACCATTGTCCGCGCTGACAGCCGCGCGCGCCCCGGCGGCGGCCATGCACAGATACAAGATGCTCCACGCCACTGGAAACAGCCAGTTGGGCGGGGTCCACCGGGGCTTTTTCAGGCTTTCATACCATGGCCCGGGCGAGAACAGCCCGCCAGTGGCGCCGGCCCCGATACAGGCCGTGAGGAAGAGGGCAAAGCACAGCCAGATCATCCAGTGTATCTGCTATGGATCGCCTGCCCGTTCAACCCCTTCTGTCGTGTCTGGTCGCGAGACTTCAGCGTTGCCATCGTCGACAACAGCGAGTCGCCCCAGGTTTGCCGCGCGGCGGTGTGGTCGGCGGCGGCATCGACGAGGAATGCCGTCTCTGGCAGAACCGGCGCGTAGATCACCGACGATTGGGGCATCGTCATTGTCACGCCCGCCCGCAGGGTCGACAGCATCAGCCAGCCGAGTTTCTGCCCCGTCCCCGTCCGGGCGCGGTGGTCGATGGAATTGCCCCCAAGCCGCCGCAGTTCGTTGCCGATCCCGGCATAGATATAGCGCGCCGCGAAGATGCCGGGGCGGCTGGCGCGGGGCAGCAGGCCGATTCCGGCCTCTGAACGTACATACAGCGAATCCGCCGTCCGCAGCAGCCGCCGCACCACAGAGGCCAGCGCCGGGGTGATCCGGGGCGCGGCCAGCAGCGCGTCCGGGTCGACTCCGGCCTCTTCCAGCCAGTCGGTGGGCAGATAGAGCCGCCCCTCGCGCGCATCCTCGCCCACGTCGCGGGCGATGTTGGTCAGTTGCATCGCCACCCCAAGGTCGCAAGCGCGCGCCAAGGCGTTGCGGTCGCGGACACGCATCAGCACGCACATCATCGCCCCGACCGCCGAAGCGACCCGGGCCGAATAGGCGCGCAGGTCAGACAGCGTGGCATAGCGGCGTTCCATCGCGTCCCAGGCCAGCCCTTCCAGCAATGCTTCGGGCAGCGCGCGGGGCATGTCGAACTCTTCGATCAACGCGGCAAAGGCCCGGTCCGCGGGGCCGTTGCGGGGCTTGCCTTCATAGGCTGCATCCAGCCGCGCGTGCAGGCGCAGAACCGCATCCGCCTTGGCGTCTTGCAGATCAACCTCGTCATCCGCCAACCGGCAGAAGGCATAAAGCGCCAGTGCCGGATCCCGGACCCGCGCCGGCAGCAGCTTTGACGCCGCATGAAACGAGCGCGAGCCGTCACGGATCGCCGCGCGGCAATGGTCCATGTCCTTGGGGTCGATCATTGCGGTCTCACATGAATGGGATCGGGAACGAGACGGTCTAGCACTTCGGCACTGGACACGACCCCTGGCAAGCCCGCGCCGGGATGGGTGCCGGCGCCGACAAGGTACAGCCCCTTGGCCTCTTCGCTGACGTTATGAGGGCGAAAATAGGCGCTTTGCAGGATCCGGGGCTCGATGGAGAAACCGGTGCCATGCGGGCTGAGATAGCGATCCCGGAACGTCTCTGGCGTGAAGACGCAAGAGGCCGTGAGGTGCTTTCCCAGACCGGGCAGCATCTGCTCTTCGAGCACCTTTTGCACCTTCTGGCGATAGGGTTCCGCCATCGCCTGCCAATCCACCGGATCCTCATGGCCCAGATGCGGCACCGGGCTGAGCGCATAGAAGGTGTCGCCGCCCTCGGGCGCCACGCCGGGCTCGGTCACGCTGGGACGGTGGACATAAAGGCTCATATCGTCGGCCAGCGTGCCGTGGATGAAGATGTCGTCCACCAGCCCCTTGTAGCGCGGGCCGTTGAGGATGGTGTGATGGCCCGCATCGGGCCACATCCCCTTGGTTCCCTTCGTGCCGAAATACCAGACGAACAGGCTCATCGACCAACGGGCACGGGTCAGCTTCCTAGGCGTCCAGCGGCGGCGCGGCGCGTTGCGCAGCAGCTTGGTGTAGGTGTGGCCCGGATCGGCGTTGGAGACGACGACATCGGCCGTCAGCACTTCGCCCCCGGTCAGGCGCACGCCCGCGGCCCGGCCCCGGCGCAACAGGATCTCGTCCACCTCGGCGCCCTGCTGCACAATACCGCCCTGCGCTTCGACCACATTGGCCATCGCCTTGGCAATCGCGGCCACCCCGCCGACGGCGTAATGCACCCCGAATTCCTTTTCCAGATGGCTGACCAGCGTGTACATTGAGGTCACGCGGAACGGGTCGCCGCCGATGAACAGCGGATGAAACGAGAAGGCCATCCGCAGCCGATGGTCCTTGAACCGGCTGGCGGCATGGGCGTGGACCGACTTGTCGGCGCGGTAGCGGACGAACTGGGGCAGCACCTTGACGATGTCCATCAGCTTGGTCATCGGGCGGCGGCCCAGATCCTCGAACCCGAAGGTATAGCGCCGCTCGCTGTCTTTCAGGAACTTGTCGTAGCCCTTGGCATCCCGGGGCGACAGCCGGGCGATCTCGGCCCGCATCGCATCTGTATCCTGGCGCGCGGTAAAGCGGCTGCCATCGGGCCACCGGATCTCGTAGAACGGATCGAGCGGGCGCAGCTCGACATCCTCGTGGAACGACCGCCCGCAGACCTGCCACAACTCCTCGAACACCTTGGGCACGGTGACGATCGTGGGGCCCAGATCGAACCGGTGCCCATCCTGCCAAAGGCAGGATCCCCGCCCACCCGGAACGTCCAGCCGGTCGAGCACGGTCACGCGGTATCCCCGCGCGCCCAGTCGCATAGCCGCCGCCAGGCCACCCAGGCCGGCACCGATCACAACGGCGGACGACCCGCGCGCTGCCTCTGCCTGTTCGCTCAGGCTGGAATCCATACGTGTCAACATAACCGAAGCGTACAAGTGTAAATTAAAGTTTACAAGTCCGTCCTGTTCCGCAATCTTTCGCCCATCCTGTCCTGCCCGTGGGAGGCATTCGTGTGACCGCTCCGCCACCAACCCAGACCGTGACCCTGAGTTTCTTTCGCTTTGACACCCTGACCGCGCGGCTTTGGGCCTTTGCGATGATGGGGCTGGCGCGTCCGGCGATGCGGCGGATCCCGGGAATCGGTTTCTGGAAACTGTGCGGCTCGGGCACCGGAGAGGGCTTTACCCCCGTCCCAAACACCGGCGTCTATGCGATTCTCGCCACCTGGCCCGATGTCGACGCCGCCCGCAGGCAGATCGGCATTTCCCCGGTGTTCCGCAAATACATGCGCCGCGCCTCCGAAGCCTGGACCGTGTATCTGGTGCCGGAATCGTCGCGGGGGGCCTGGGCCGGCGTGGCACCCTTCGCGCCCCGGCCCGGCGGCTCGGCGGGGCCCATCGCCGCGCTGACCCGCGCCAGCGTCCGGCCCCACAAGGCGCTGCGCTTCTGGCGCCGGGTCCCGGATATCAGCGCGATGATCGGATCCGACCCGAACGTCGCCTTCAAGATCGGCATCGGCGAGGTGCCCTTGCTACATCAGGTCACCTTTTCGATCTGGCCCGATTCCGCCAGCATGGCCGCCTTTGCCCGGCTGAACGGCCCCCATGCCCAGGCGATCCGGGCCGTGCGCGAAGGCAACTGGTTCCGCGAAGAGCTGTATGCCCGCTTTCGCGTCGTCGGAGATCAGGGTAGCTGGAGGGGGCAACGTCCACTGGAACACCTGGAAGCCCCTGCATGAGCCACGCCTTTCCCTTTTCCGCCATCGTCGGCCAGGAGCAGATGAAGCTCGCCATGATCCTGACCGCAGTCGATCCCGGTCTGGGCGGGGTGCTGGTCTTTGGCGACCGGGGGACCGGCAAGTCCACCGCCGTCCGCGCACTGGCCGCCCTTTTGCCGCCGATCCAGGCGATCCGGGGGTGCCCGGTGAACTCCGCCACGCGCGACGAGGTGCCCGACTGGGCCAATGTCCCCCAAGAC
>CAYGRI010000192.1:0-9985 GCA_964352155.1 uncultured Maritimibacter sp.
GCGCTACGCCGGGGCTCCGCGCGCGGCCTCCTACACCAACCGTTCGGACACAGCCCTGGACAGGCGTGAAGATCTGAACGTTCTGTCCAACCAACGCTACAGGGATGATGTGCGCGCAGAGCAAAGGATGTGGCTGCAAAGGGGCATACAATGCGTGCCCGCGATCATCTTTGAACGCAAGCACCTCGTCTCCGGCGCCCAAGGAGTTGAGAAATACGTGTCCATTCTCAAACAGCTCACTGAGAACCAAGCCGCCTGACCCGCGGCTTGGACGTTGGTGAAGCCAGTTCGCCGACTTTTTCGCGTCTCTGATGCCTAGAAGACGTCGTTCAAAGTTCAGATCGCTGTGTCTTCGGGTGGTTTGGTACGGCGGATTCGAGGTCTGTCAAAAGCCAGGTTTGAAAAGTGCTACTGCTTGACCGAAAGACCGCTCGCGCACTTTCCGTACATCAAAGATGCTACTCCAGCGCTTTCAGCAGACTCGGAAGACGCGCGCCCTGTAACATCATGTGGTTGCGCATCAGGGTGTCAGCGCGTTGCCCTTCGCCGGCAAAAATCGCGTCACTGATCTCGTGGTGCTCTTGGAGCGACTTTCGCAACCGGCCGACGACCTCGTACGGCATCAGGCGATACACGTTGATGCGGGCCTGGATTTGTTCCAGCTGGTCCACCAGGTACGCGTTGGCGCTGGCCTGGTGGATGGCCGCATGAAAGGCCAGGTTTGCGGTGGCGTAGGCCGGGATATCGTCGGCCTCTACTGCGGCGCGGCATAGCGCCAACCCCTCTTGAATAGCCGTTCGACCGCCCTGAGTCAGCAGCTCGCTCGCCAACCTGCAGGCCATGCCTTCCAGCTCTGCCGCGACTTCGAACAGATCGTTCAGCTCTTTTGCGGTCAGAACGCGCACCATTGCACCCTTGCGAGGCCGGGTTTCAAGTAAACCGCAATCCACCATGGACCGGATCGCCTCGCGGATGGGCGTGCGGCTAACGCCAAAGCGCGCGGCCAGATCGGCCTCATCCAGCTGATCGCCCGGTTTGAGCATTCCACTGAAAATCTCGTGCTTTAACTGATCGATAAGCTTGTCTGACGCGCGTGCCATTTCCGGACCCTCCTGCGCACTCGATAGAGCTTCACCCCCGGCTTCGCCAGCCGAAAGATACCTGTAAAAATCTTTTCTCTTGCTATCTGGATACATATAATTAACAAAGAAATCCATAGGGAGGATTCAAAATGAAACAGTTTCTGAAATCTACAGCACTCGCCCTTTTGATCGCCGGTGGCACGGCACAGGCCGAAAACCTGCGTTTATCGCATCAGTGGTCGACCAGCGATGTCCGCCATGAAGTGGCTCAGATCGTGGCCGACGAAGTGGCGGCAGCGGGCGTCGACCTTGAGATCACCATCTTTCCATCCGGTTCACTGTTCAAAGCGCGCGAGCAATATCGCCCGCTGTCGCGTGGCCAGTTGGACATGACGGTTTTCCCACTGTCCTATGCGGGCGGCCAGCAACCGGCCTTTAACCTGACGCTGATGCCCGGCCTTGTGAAAAACCACGATCACGCCGCGCGTCTGAGCCATTCTCCGTTCATGGAGGCGCTTGAGGCCAAGATGGCCGAAGATGACGTGATGGTGCTTGTCCATGGCTATCTGGCCGGTGGTTTCGTGGGCAAAGATACCTGCATCACCCATCCAGATGATGTCGCGGGCTTGCAGACGCGTGCGGCTGGAAAATCCTTTGAGCAGATGCTGGTTGGGGCCGATGCCTCGATCACGTCGATGGCCTCGTCCGAGATCTATTCGGCGTTGCAGACCGGCGTTCTGGATGCGGCCAACACCTCGTCCTCGTCGTTCGTGTCCTACCGCATCTACGAACAGGTGTCCTGCTATACGCCTGCGTCGGACATTGCGCTGTGGTTCCTGTATCAGCCGCTGTTGATGAACAAATCGACCTTTGAGGAGCTGAGCGCCGAGCAGCAATCGGCCCTTCTGGCGGCTGCGGACAAGGCCGAAGCCTACTACCTTGAGCAAGCCAAGCTGCAAGACGCGGCCTCGGTCGAGGTGTTCAAGTCGGCGGGTGTCGAGATCGCCGAGATGTCCGCCGAGGACTTTGCCGCATGGCAGGCATTGGCGCAGGAAACATCCTATGCGTCCTTTGTTTCCGATGTGGCGGACGGTCAGGCCCTGCTCGATCTGGCCCTCGCGGTCGAGTGACGTTTTGGATGAGGGGCCTGGTGCCCCTCATCCGTTCCATAGTTTCAATACAAGGACGTTCGACATGGCAGGCCATGCCCCTTCGGCTGCGCAGCGGACAAAAAGCGACAATGCCTTTGTGCGGACAGTGCAAACCCTTTCCAGTATTGCCGGGTGGTGTTCTGCCCTGATGATCCTGACGGCGGTGTTTCTGACCTGTCAGATGATCTTTGTGCGCTTTGTGCTGAACGGCTCGACCGTGTGGCAGACCGAAATTGTCGTGTTTCTGGTCATTGCCGCAACCTTGGTCGGGCTGCCATTTGTGCAGTATCAGCGCGGCCACGTGAATGTCGATCTGATCCCGCTGACCCTGAAAGGCAAGGCGCGGTTTGGCCTGGCCATCTTGACCCTGGGCCTGTCGATCATCATCACCGCCGTGATGCTGTATTACGGCTACGAGCACTGGCATTTTGCCTGGGCGCGCGGCTGGACATCCGACACCGTCACCGCCGTGCCCTTGTGGATCCCCTATCTGTCGCTGCCGGTCGGTTTCGGTCTGCTGCTGTTGCAATTGGTCGCGGACCTTGTGGCCCTTCTTACCAAATCTGAAACGCCCTTCGGGCTGGAGGCATCGTAATGGACCCGCTTGTTCTGGGTGCGCTTGTTGGCGTTTGCACCATCCTTGTCCTGTTTTCCGGCGTCTCTGTCGGGGTTGGATTGCTGGTCGTTTCGGCCGGGTTTCTGGTCATCTTTGACGGGATGCGCTCGCTTGAGCTGATGCCCGAAATCTTCTTTGGCAAACTGGACAGCTTTGCCCTGCTGTCGATCCCGATGTTCATCATCATGGGGGCATCCATCGCCTCGACCCGCGCGGGTGCCGATCTGTACGAAGCGCTTGAGCGCTGGTTGACCCGCGTACCGGGGGGGCTCGTGATCTCGAACCTGGGGGCCTGCGCGCTGTTCTCGGCCATGTCGGGGTCAAGCCCCGCGACCTGTGCGGCGATTGGCAAGATGGGCATTCCCGAGATGCTCAAGCGCGGCTATCCGGAAGGCATTGCGACAGGCTCCATCGCGGCCGGTGGTACGCTTGGCATCCTGATCCCGCCCTCGATCACCATGATCGTCTACGGCGTCGCCACCGAGACGTCGATTGGCCGACTTTTTCTGGCGGGCGTGTTGCCGGGCCTTTTGCTGGTCGGTTTGTTCATGGCCTGGTCGCTTTTTGCCACGTGGAAGTCCAGGGACCAGAACCTGCTGGCCACGCATAGCTATTCGTGGAGCCAGAAGTTCGAGGTTCTGCCCCGCGTTCTTCCCTTTGTCGGCATCATCATCGGTGTGCTTTATGCCATGTATGGCGGTGTTGCGACCCCGTCAGAGACTGCGGCGGTGGGGGCGATGCTGTGCCTTGCGGTCGCGATCGTGATCTACAAGCTTTACGACATCCGCAAAATCTGGACGATCCTGCAAGACAGTACCAAGGAAAGCGTGATGATCCTGTTCATCATCGCCGCCGCTGGTGTGTTTTCCTACATGCTGTCCAGCCTGTCGATCACGCAAAGCATCGCGATCTGGATCGGCACGCTGGATGTGAACCCCTGGGTTCTGATGATTTCGGTAAACATCTTTCTGATCATCGCTGGCTTTTTCCTGCCCCCCGTGGCGGTGATCCTGATGGCCGCCCCGATCCTGTTGCCGATCATCACCGCGGCGGGTTTCGATCCGATCTGGTTCGCCGTGATCCTGACCATCAACATGGAAATCGGGCTGATTTCACCGCCCGTTGGCCTGAACCTCTATGTGATCAACGGCATCGCCCCCGACATCTCGCTGCGCACGATCCTTGTGGGGTCGCTGCCCTTTGTCGGCTGCATGCTGCTGGCCATCTTTCTGCTCTGCCTGTTCCCCGGCATCGCGACCTGGTTGCCCGAAGCGGTCATGGGACCGGCATTCTGATCCTCTGTCACAAGGAAGAAACACATGCCCCACACCTCCAGATACCGCCGTGTCGGCCTGATCGTTCCCAGCTCCAACATCACAATGGAAACCGAAATCCCGGCGCTGTTGAAGACCCGCGAAACCATTCTTCCAGATCGCTTCACATTCCACTCCTCGCGGATGCGAATGAGAAGCGTCGTGAAGGAAGAGCTGGAGGCGATGGACGCGGATTCCGTGCGTTGTGCGACCGAGTTGTCGGACGCCGCCGTCGAAGTGCAAGCCTATGCCTGCCTTGTGGCCATCATGTCGATGGGCCTGGGATACCATCACGCGTCCCGCAGAAAACTGGAAAAAGCAGCGGCCGACAACGGATGCCCAACGCTGGTTCTCAATTCTGCGGGCGCTCTAATTGAAGGTCTCAAGGATTTGGGTGCCAAGAAGGTGTCGATCATTTGCCCCTACATGAAGCCGCTGACCCAAACGGTCGTCGATTACATCGAACATGAAGGGATCGAAGTGCAGGACTTCCTGGCCCTTGAAATCCCCGATAACCTGACGGTGGCCTCCCAAGACCCATGCGCCCCGGCAGAGCTTTGGCGCGAGTTGGATGTGCGGGGGGTCGATGCGATCGTTGCCTCGGCCTGTGTGCAAATGCCGTCCCTGCCGGCCATCGAAATGATCGAACGGGCCTCTGGCCTGCCCACCCTGTCCGCGTCGGTTGCCACAACACGTCAAATCCTGCGCAGTCTTGATCTGACCGAGGTGGCCCCGGGTGGGGGTGCATTGCTGGCGGGCGGCGTACCGTCTGTCATGGCGCGCGTGGCCTAGGGGCCTGACCCGCGGTGGACCGCAAAGTCTCGATCTTCCACATCTCGCAGGCCACCACCGCGACCTTTGCCGATCTGTATTTTCGCCTGACCTTCTTCTTCTTCATCGAACGGGGCAGCAAACAGGTCGAGGTCCCCATCCAGGGGCAGATGCTGGGCGAGGAAGGGGATCTGCTGATCTTCCCGCCCGGATCGATGGTCACCATGGTGAACCGGCCCGTTCTGGGGGCCGGTTACCGGGCGCTGGGGGTGTGTTTCACCCATGACCTTGTGGATGCCGTCTATGGCGATTTGCCGACCCCGCGAGAAGCGAACGGCGTGCAGATTGTCCGCGCGGGGACCGATCGTCCAGCGGGCATTCTGCGACTCATCCAGGCCACGGTGGATGATACGACCCTGCCGGAGGCGATCCGGCAACACCGGCTATTGGAGCCGCTAATCTGGCTGCGCGCCCAGGGCATACACTTGCCCAGCCAGGTAAACGACCAGCCGATCGCCCGCGTACGGAGCTTGATCGAAACAGATCTGAGCCACCCCTGGCGGACTGACGAGGTTGCCAAGCACTTTGCGATGAGCGAGGCCACGCTGCGCCGCTGGCTGGGCAGGTCCGGGCAGGGCTTTGCCAAAATCCTTTTGCACACGCGGCTCGAGCACGGGTTGAGCCTGCTTCAGACCACAGACGAACAGGTGTCGCAGATTGCCTTGACCTGCGGCTTCAAAACCCCGTCGCATTTTTCGGATGCGTTCCGCAAAAGGTTCGGGATCAAACCAAAAGACATCCGTTCAGCGGCAGTTTGATCGAATTTCGACACGTCTTGAGTGGCAGCCGGAAGCGGCATTGCGATTGAGGCGCCAAATTATGCGCATCGACAACGCACGTTCCCAGGAAGGACACTCACAATGACACGCAACGTTCTACTCGCAATACTGATGACCTCTGCCTTGGCCGCGCCCGCCTTAGCGGACGGGTTCACCCTGACCAGCCCCGATATCGCCGAGGGCCAACAGCTCGGCTCCGATTTCGTGTTCCAGGGCTTTGGCTGCGAGGGTGGCAACGTCGCCCCGACGCTGGAATGGTCCGGCGCGCCCGAGGGCACCAAAAGCTTTGCCGTCACCGTCTATGATCCCGACGCGCCAACAGGGTCCGGCTGGTGGCACTGGTTTGCCTTCAACATCCCCACCGACGTCACGTCGCTTCCCGGCGGTGATGAGGTGCCCGGCGTAGAACTCACCAATGACTACGGCGCGACCGGCTTTGGGGGCGCATGCCCACCACCCGGTGAAGTCCACCGCTACGAATTCACCGTGCACGCATTGGGCACCATGCTGGAGATCGACGGCTCGGTAAGCAACGCACTGGCGGGCTTCATGGTCAACGCCAACAGCATCGCCTCGGCTTCGATCACGGCGGTCTACAACCGCTAAACCTTGTGCCCCCGGTTCCGGATCGGGGGCATCTTCCGCACCGGTCAAGATAGCTGTCTGGCGCCAGATGCGGGCACTATTTCTTGGCGCAGTGCACGTCGGAACTGTCCGCATGCTGGCAAGCGTTGTGTCCAGTGTTGCGAAAGTCGGCCATTGCAATGTTGCCCGCGATGTCCGTTGGCGAAATGCCGCAGCCAATCTCTCAGTGACGGCTGACACACCAGAAACGCCCCACAACTCAGGACACTCTGCATGACCGACCTCAGATCAAAGGCATTTGCCTGCCTTGATGCTTGAGAAGCGTGACTGGGCTGGGACACATGCAGGTGTGGTGCAGAAATGATGCGAGCTTTTCGGCGCAATCGGGGGAGCTTGCGGTTCTGGATACCCTTGGCGCCGGTTGTGACAGGATGAAGGATCCGCATGCCATCCTGCCCGATGGCACCCATGCTATCGCAAGCTTCGGCATTGATGAGGAACGCAATGCCGCAGTCGCCTATGCTGTTTTCAGCGGCGCGCACACCGCCCCTCGGGGCCCGGTGCCACCAACGACCGGAAGGCAAACCCATAGCGACGACGTTCGCCACATCTCCTTCAACGATGACGGCAAGATCCGGCAGATCACGAAGATCTGGAACGATGGCGCTGCGCTGGCGAAGCTTGGCTTTGCGTCGCCAACAGCGCGCGCCAAAACTCGTTAGCAAGAGCCAATTCAAGAGCTAATCATGTCCGTCTGGAATCATCAGATGCCGCATTGGCTGCGCACGTCCGGTGCTCTTGAACCGGTGCCTGAAACTTGACATCATCGCTGCGCGTATTTTTCGCAAGACGGTTTGGATCGCCGGGACAGCAATGCTGGTCTTCAATCGGGATCCAGCGGTTGTAAGTTACCTGATCGCTGGCTTCATGGCCATCGTTGTCCCGATGGGTCTAGGGTACGTTGTCCTATCAGATCCGGGGGCTTGTTTCGACAGCCCTTGCGCACTGCCGCAGTTGCTTCCCGCAATACCTCCGTATGCCGCGCCTGTCTTGACAAGTCTCTTTGCAATCAATCGAAGATTTGAGAGGTCCCTTCCAGATGGATGGCTCCCTACAATTCTCGCGTCGGGTATCGTTGGACAAATCGTCATGTCTGCCTTCGGCGTCGTCATGGCTTCGCTGAACATCCCGCGAATCTTCTTTTCAGATATCTTGCTTGACCCTCAGGGGCTTTTCGTCGGTTTGGTGGTCGGGGTAGTCTTTTGGGTTGTTTTGCACGGCCGCGGACGGGGGAGCGACGATGAGCCACGGACAATCGCGCGGCCTTGGTAGCTGTGCTCAAGGGCATTCAAAGGTCTCCGCAGAGCCGCTGACAATCGGAACGGACACGAGGCGAGTTCATACGCAAACGGCGCCCTTCCAGCCACCCCAACCGAGCATAGATCGGCAGACGACGGTGTTCGGGTCGGCTTGCGGTCGCGCCCGGGCGGTGCCCCTTGCGCGGCGATCAAAAGGCCGAAAACCCAACCCTTTTTACCTGTGCTAAAAATGTCTTTACAGGGCGGCCGTCCTGCGCTTACTTTTTTAGTCATGGTAAAAAACGCGCTCCCCAAGACAGGATCCTCATTGGGCGATGCTCTTCGGCAAAGGCGCAAGAGGCTTGGCCTGTCGATGCAGACCGTGGCCGATGGCGCTGGTCTTTCGGTGGGCTTCATCAGCCAGGTGGAGCGGGATCTCGCAGCGCCCTCCCTGTCCTCGCTCGTCGGCATCGCTGAGGTGCTCGGGGCACCGATATCGGATTTCCTCGACCAGCCGTCCGCGCTTGGCACCACGCGCGGGACCGATCGCGTGACCTATGCCGTGGACGCGATGGGGCCGCGCTATGAGCGGCTTTCGTCCAGCTTTCCCGGATCGCAGCTCTATTCGGTCGTCGTTCACGAGCCGCCGGGCCACCGCGGCGAACCGATCAGCCATCGCGGCGAAGAGATGTTCTTCGTTCTGGTCGGCGAGGTGACCGTCGAGATCGAAGGCAAGATAGAGATCCTGGGGGCCGGCGATTCGATCCATTTCGACAGCACCCGCGTGCATTCCACATGGAACCATACCGACCGGCCCGTCTCGATCCTGTGGGCCGGGACGATGGATATCTTCGGCGATGCCCCCTCCCCCATCCATAACAGCACCTCAGTCCATGGGGACGAGTGCAACCTTCCAACAGGAGACCCTCAGACATGATCAGACCCCCTTTCTTGGCCGCGGCCCTGATGGCTGCGACGGCGCTGACCGCGCCCGCCTTTGCGCAAAGCGTCCTGCGCCTGGACGAGGTCGCCGTGGGCGAACTCGACCCGGCGAAGGCCTCGGACTACGCCGACTCGATCCTCATGTTTAACGTCTATGACACCCTCGTTCTGCCCAAGCAGGGCGCGCCCGGCCATGTCGGCCACCTAGCCAAAAGCTGGGCGGTCGATGGCGCGGCCTATACCTTTACCCTGCGCGAGGGCCTGCGCTTTCAATCCGGCAACCCGCTGACCGCCGAAGACGTGGCCTATTCGCTGGCGCGGATGCAGGAGATCGGCCAGGGCCTGTCCTATCTGTTCGGCGGCGTCTCGGCCGAGGCGGTGGACCCGCGCACGATCCGCTTCACCCTCGAGGAACCCTATGCGCCCTTCGTAGCCTCGCTAGTGCGGCTGCCCATCGTCGACAAGGCCCTGGCCGAAGCGAACGCGACCGGTGACGATCCCTGGGCCGAGACGTTCTTCTCGGGCAATGCGGGCGGCAGCGGGGCCTATACCGTGACCTCTCACAACCCGCAGTCCGAAACCCGGATGGCGCTGAACGAAGACTACTTCGGCGAGGTGAAGGACGCCGCCCCCGATGAGGTCGTCCTGCGCTATTCCCTGGAGGCCGCCACCGTCCGCACCCTGCTGTCGCAGGGCGAACACGACATCGCCAGCCAATGGCTGCCGCCCGAAGTGATCCGGGCGCTGGCCAATAGCGGCGCACAACTTCTGACCGAAAGCGGCACCGGCGCGTTCTACATCAAGCTGAACACCACCAAGGCGCCGCTGGACGATGTCAATTGCCGACGCGCGCTGGTCCATGCCTTCGACTATGGCACCGCGCTGCAGATGGTGGCGATCACCGACGATGTCTCCTCCGGCTCTGCCTCGACAGGAGCGATCCCGGTGGGCATGTTCGGCGCCAACCCGGCGGACGCGGTCCTGTCGCGCGACATGGACGCGGCGCGCGCCGCTTTGGCAGAGTGCCCGACGCCGCCCGAAGACTGGAACCTGGAGATCAGCTGGATCGCCGAAGTGCCGCTGGAGGAACGCTTTGCGCTGCTGATGCAGGCCAATTTCGCCGAGCTTGGCATCTCCAGCCAGATCGAGACCCTGCCCTGGGCGCTGTTCACCGAACGTGTCGCCAGCCCCGAGAACACACCGCATATCAGCCAGATCTTCGTGAACGCCGTCACCGGCGACCCCGATACGCTGCTCTACGGCATGTATCACTCGTCGACCCCGGGCACCTGGCAATCGCCGGAATACCTCTCGGATGCCGAGGTCGATGCCGCGCTTGAAGCAGGCCGCCGCGGCCCGGGCGAGGCAGAGCGCGAGTCCGCCTACAG
>CAYGRI010000193.1:0-9983 GCA_964352155.1 uncultured Maritimibacter sp.
GGCAAAGGGGGAGGCGGAGGGGACGCGGGCAGGCCTGCGCGATGGGCGGCAATCGCCGCCTCGATCCGGGCGATCAGCGCGGCGGTGTCGATGCCGCGCGCCGCGGCCAGCCGGTCGAGCGTCGGGGGGCCTTCGATCCCCTCCGGACGCTGGCCCAGGGCGGTTGCCATGATGTCGGGCGGAATCTCCCACGACCGGCTGATATAGCGCGGCGTCATCCAGCCCGCGATGGTCTGGTCGCGATGGGCGGGATCGGCCCAGTAGATGGCGCGCCACCCGGCCTCGACGGCAAAGAACAGGGTCAGCGCCAGCGTGGCGGGGAACAGCGTCCATAACACCGGGTGCTTACGCCAGGCCTTGGTCAGGCGGGTCCAGAGACCGGGGCGGGCAGGGGAGTCGGACATAGGCGCAGCAAAGGCCAGTCTGCCACCGGCGGCAAGGCGGAAAGTGGACGGGGAGGCCTTGCTGGAGGCCGGGCCGGGGCCCGCTCAGCGCCCCAGGGCGCGCATGCCGCGGGAAATCCCGTCCAGCGTCATCGGGACCATGCGATCCTCGCCAAAGATGTCCTGGATCATCCGGATCGACTGGGTGTAGCCCCAATGCTGCTCTGGCACGGGGTTGATCCACAGATGCCCGGCCCATTTGTCGCGGGCACGCGCCAGCCAGACATGCCCGGCCTCGGCGTTCCAGTGTTCATTGGCGCCGCCGGGATAGGCGACCTCGTAGGGCGACATCGAGGCGTCGCCCACAAAGATGCATTTGTAGTCCGGCCCGTAAGTGTTCAGCACCTCCCAGGTCGGTGTCTGCGCGTTCCAGCGGCGCCGGTTGTCACGCCAGACGCCCTCGTAGAGGCAATTGTGGAAATAGTAGGAGTCGAGATGTTTGAACTCCGCCCGGGCGGCGCTGAACAGCTCTTCCACCACCTTGACATGCGGGTCCATCGAGCCGCCCACATCGAGAAACAGCAGCACCTTTACCGCATTGCGCCGTTCCGGGCGGGTCTTGACGTCGAGATAGCCATGCTCTGCGGTGGCTCGGATCGTGCCGTTCAGATCCAGCTCGTCTGCAGCGCCGTCGCGGGCCCATTTGCGCAGACGTTTCAGCGCCACCTTGATGTTGCGGGTCCCAAGCTCGACCGTATCGTCGAAGTCCCGGAACTCTCGCTTGTCCCAGACCTTGACGGCGCGGCGGTGGCGGCTGGTCTCCTGGCCGATGCGAACGCCTTCGGGGTTGTAGCCATGGGCGCCAAAGGGGCTGGTACCGGCGGTGCCGATCCACTTGCTCCCGCCCTGATGGCGGCCCTGCTGGTCTTTCAGCCGCTCTTTCAGGGTTTCCATCAGCTTGTCGAAGCCGCCCAGCGCCTCAATCTCGGCCTTTTCTTCAGCGCTCAGATGCTTTTCGGCCAGCTTTTCCAGCCATTCGGCGGGCAGGTCCAGGGATTCGAGAACCGCGCTGTCGGGGATCGTTTCCAACCCTTCAAAGGTGGTCGCAAAGGCGCGGTCGAACCTGTCGAGATTGCGCTCGTCCTTCACCATCGCCGTGCGGGCGAGAAAGTAGAACCCCTCGACATCGTAAGTGACCAGACCCTTTTGCATCCCTTCCAGAAAGGCCAAGTATTCGCGCAGCGAAACGGGTACTCCGGCGCTTCGCAGATTGTCGAAAAAGGGCAGAAACATCAGGTGATGATACGCTCGATCACGATCGTCACGATCAGCCCGAGCAGCGCGAAGATCATGCCGAAGACCGCCGCGTATTGCGCCTGATCCTTGCGGTTGCCCTTGTGTTTGCGGGCGGTCGCCAGACCCAGGAACACGCCGAACAGACCGGCTGCCAGAAAAATCATACCGGACCCACCGTCTTGAGCCGCGCGCTCAGCGCGGCGATTTCGGCCAGGCGGGACCGCACCGCGGCATCCGACCCAAAACCATAGCGCGCCCAGCCAAGGCTGTCATTGCGCACCGCGCGGGCCTGGACAATGCGGCCCTGAACCTCCAGCGCTTCGGATTTGATCATCAACAACGTCGCCAGCAGCGCCGCATTCTCGGCCTGGGCCACCACGCCGATGTTGTCGTCCACCAGCCCGATCGCCGCCTCGCTTTGACCCGAGGACAGGGCGAAGGCGGCAAGCTGCATCGCCACATGGGCGCCCTGCAGCTTGGTTTCCGGCCGCTGGCCATAGATTAACCCGGCCTGCAGGAACGAGGCCAGGGCGATGTCGGCTTCGCCCGCCAGGGCCAGCCGTCCCAGGGCGAACAGGCTGAAGGCCATGCGATTGTCGTTCCAGCCCTGCTGCCGGGCGATGGCGACGGCGGTTTTCGCGGCCGCCTGCCGGCGGTTGTCCGAGGTGCGGGGGCCCAGCGCCTCTTCGATGGCGGAGATCCAGGCCCGCGGGGTGCGGGAGGCAAGGGCGCGCGGCGCGAATTGTCCCCGCGGGTTCAGCCGCGCCAGGATCGCGGGCAGGCGTGCGGCCACCGCCTCTCTTGTCATGCCCGATTGCAGGTCTGGCGAGTAATAGGCCCGCAGGATCAGCATGTCGAAGCCGGTCAGGACGGTGTGGAAATTGTCGTCGTTGAACACGCTGTCGCTGAGCCGGTAGAGGTCGTTGAGCGGGCCCAAAGCCTGGGCCAGTTCCTCGTGAAGGCAATCGCGCGCCTCTTGCGGGCTGACATCGCCGGGCAGGAAGATCGCCATGCGGGTGCGGGTTTCCAGGGTGGTCCAATCCACCGCCGAGGTGCGGCGCAGGCGCTTGAACTCGGCCCAGCTGGACAGGCGCGGTACCACGAAACAGGCTGCCTGGGGCACGTATTTCTGCAATTCGCGGCGCGGCAGAACCTCGATGGTGATTGACGCGTCCGAACTGGGCGAGACCTGGGTGATCGAGATCCCGGCCTCCTGCCGCAGGCGCCGCAGAAGGCGCGACAGATCGGGGCCGATGCTGGCCGTGGGCCGCCCGGTGACACGCACGCTGACCGGGCCTTCGAACCGGGTCAGCACCGGCAGTTTCCGCCCGCTTTCCAGCTCGAAAGACAGATCCAGAAAATCGCGCGCAATCTCGGTGTTCGACCGCGAGGCGGGGGCGACCTGCGGGGTCGGAATGGGCTTCATCGGAGGCAGCGATTCCGCCGTGGGCAGGGTCACCCGGCGGGTGGGGGTGTCGTCGCGCACCGGCGCTGTACAGGCGGCCAGAATCATCGCGAGGCAGGGCAGAAGGAGAATGCGCATACAGTCAGGTCCGGTTGTAACGGATAAAGGGGGTGTGGCGGCCGATCCGGTCATAGAGCTTTCGCGCATCGGCGTTAAAATCTTGCGTCAGCCAATAGACCGTTGGACAGCCCGCCGCGTCGGCGGCGCCGTAGACCGCCTCGATCAGCCGGCGCCCGATGCCCTGTCCCCGCACCTCCGGGTCGGCATAAAGATCCTGCAGATAGCACACGTCTTCGATCTTCCACATATGCCGGTGAAAGACATAGTGCACCAAACCGCATGCCTTGCCATTCACTTCGGCGAGAAAGCCGCGAAACTCGACCGGCGCGTTGCTGAGAAGCCGCGTAAAGGAGGACTCGTAAATCTCTGGCCCGACACTGGTTTCGTAGAAGTCGAGATAGGCCGTCCAAAGCCTGTCCCAATCGGCGCGGTCGCGCGCCTCGATGGGCCTGATTACTGTCACGCGTTCTGTGCCTCCGGGCCTCGACCGGGTTTCACCGGTCTGCCCACAATGTCATAAACTGTCTCAATCCGACAGATCAACGATGAGGCGGTCAAAACTGAGGCGATTTGAGGATAATTCGCCGGGTCGTTGCGGATAGGGCCCGGATTGGCCTTTGGGGGGGCAGACGCGGAACAGGCGGGGTGTCAGCGCTGCCCGCGCGTCATGAAGGCCAGCCGCTCGAACATATGCACGTCCTGTTCGTTCTTCAGCAAGGCGCCATAGAGCTTGGGCAGGGCGTTGGCGCCGGACCGTTTCAGATCCTCGGGCGTCAGATCCTCCGCCAGCAGCAGCTTCAGCCAGTCCAGCACCTCGGAGGTCGAGGGCTTTTTCTTCAACCCGGCGGTGTCGCGAATCTCGTAGAATTGGGTCAGCGCGGCGGTCAACAATGCCTCTTTTATGCCCGGAAAATGAACGGCCACGATCTGTTTCATTGTTTCCGGATCGGGGAAACGGATGTAGTGGAAAAAGCACCGCCGCAGGAAGGCGTCGGGCAATTCCTTTTCATTGTTCGACGTGATGATGACCACCGGGCGATGCTGCGCGCGCACGGTCTCTCCGGTCTCGTACACATGGAATTCCATCCGGTCGAGTTCCTGCAACAGGTCGTTGGGGAACTCGATATCGGCCTTGTCGATCTCGTCGATCAGCAGGACGCAGCGGGCGGGGGCGGTGAACGCCTCCCACAGCTTGCCGGGGCGGATGTAATTGCGCACATCATTCACGCGATCGTCGCCCAATTGGCTGTCACGCAAGCGCGAAACGGCGTCGTATTCATATAGGCCCTGGGCCGCCCGCGTGGTCGACTTGATGTGCCATTCGATCATCGGCACATCCAGCGCGGTCGCCACCTGCCGGGCCAGTTCCGTCTTGCCTGTCCCGGGCTCTCCCTTGACCAGAAGCGGACGTTCCAGCGTGACCGCCGCGTTCACGGCGACGGTCAGGTCCTCGGGGGCGACATAGTTGTCGGTGCCGGTGAATTTCATGTGCTGTCAAACCACTGCATAGGATTGTTCACGTTTGCATAACGGCGCGCCGACAAAGGCGCAAGCGTGCGGCATTCGGGCGTGACAACGTCAGACGCATGCTATAAACGGACGGCAAAAGGAGGGTGCCGGGTGGTCTTTAGACGCGACATCGACCTATCCGGCCTAGCAGGGAAGCAAGCTATGAAGGCCGAGATCTTTCTGGCAGACGATTATACGCCAGCCGAAGACGAACCGTTCATGAACGCGCGCCAGACGGAGTATTTCCGGCGCAAGCTGATCGCCTGGAAGGCAGAGTTGCAGGGCGAAAGCCGCAATACGATCGAAGGATTGCAGCATTCCGCACGGGCCGTCCCCGACATCGCCGACCGCGCGAGCGAAGAGACCGACCGGGCGCTGGAATTGCGCACGCGGGATCGTCAGCGCAAGCTGGTCGCCAAGATCGATGCTGCGCTGCGGCGACTTGAGGAAGGCGAATACGGCTATTGCGAAGTGACCGGGGAGCCGATCTCGCTGAAGCGGCTGGATGCCCGTCCCATCGCGACTATGAGCCTTGAGGCGCAGGAACGACACGAGCGCCGTGAAAAGGTGCATCGCGACGATTGACATCGCGCGGGATGACAGAAATCTGGAAACACCGGGGCGCAGGCTTCGGTGTTTTTGTTTGAGGGGCAGGTCGCCATGCTGATCGGTCTTCAGGTGACACTCATCGGCGCCGGGATTGGCGGGCTGGCGGCCGCCGTTGCCTTGGCCCGGCGCGGGGCCAAGGTCACAGTTCTGGAACGCGCCCCGGAGATTGCCGAGGTCGGGGCCGGGATCCAGATCTCTCCCAACGGGATGGCGGTGCTGGTGGCTCTGGGTGTTGGCGCGGCGGTGCGCGCGGCGGGGCTGGTCAGCCACGCGGTGACCCTGCGCGATCACGCCGCGGGCGCCCGGGTTCTGCGGATGGATCTGGCGCGCTATGCCGAAGGGCCGCATCCCTTCGTGCTGGTTCACCGCGCCCGGCTGATCGACTGCCTCGCGGAGGCCGCCCGCCACGCCGGGGTCGAGATCCGGCTGGGGCAGGAGGTGCGGCCCTCGGACCCGCCCTTGCCGGACGAACAGGTCCGCATCGTGGCAGAGGGCGTGCGGTCACAGGCGCGGGCGACGCTGAACGGGCCGGAGCAGCCGTTCTTTACCGGGCAGGTGGCCTGGCGGGCGGTGATTCCCGGTACAGGCGCGGCGGAATCGCAGGTCTTCATGGGGCCGGGGCGGCATCTGGTGACCTATCCGCTGGCGGGCGGTCTGCGCAACATCGTGGCGGTGGAAGAGCGCGAGGGCTGGACCGAAGAGGGCTGGTCGCATCGCGACGACCCCGACAATCTGCGCCGCGCCTTCCGGGCCTTTTCGCCCGAGGTGCAGGGTTGGCTGTCGGCGGTGGAGCAGGTGCATATCTGGGGCCTGCACCGGCATCCCGTGGCGCATCTGTGGCACAGTGACGCCTGGGCCTTACTGGGCGATGCGGCGCATCCGACGCTGCCGTTTCTGGCCCAGGGCGCCAATATGGCGCTGGAGGATGCCTGGGTGCTGGCCGATTGCCTCGCCGCGCGCCCACCGGCCGAGGCCTTGGCGCTGTACCAGTCGCGCCGCCGCCCCCGGGTGGAACGGGCGATCGCCGCGGCCAACGCCAATGCGCGGAACTTCCACTATCGCAACCCGCTGGTGCGCTTCGTCGGGCATAGCGCGCTGCGGCTGGGCGGAGCCCTGGCTCCCAACGCCGCCCTGCGCCGATTCGATTGGCTATACGGGCATGATGTTACTCAGGGCTAGGGCGTGCCCGCGTTGAATTGGCACCAGAATGCGCGGCCTGTCGCTTGCGCGTTTTGATGCTCGCTGGAACTGTTTGAACGCGGGCAGGCTCTGACGCGACCGTCGGAGCCATCCCGCGCCCCGATCCAGCCTTGGAAGATCGCCAGTGGTCGCGTCAGGCGTCAGCCCGCGATGCCGGCTGACGTCCATCGCGTGCTATTGGCCCCAAGGCCGTGTCAGCCCGCCCGTTCCAGCGCGGCGATGATCCCGCCGAAATCCGCGGCCTTCAGCGAGGCGCCGCCCACAAGGGCGCCATCCACATTCGACACGGCAAAGATCTCGTCGGCATTCCCCGGCTTGACCGACCCGCCGTACAGCAGCGGGATCGCCGCGCCCTTATCCCCGAATCGCGTGGTCAGTTCGGCCCGCAGGAAATCATGCACCTCGGCGATCTGGTCCAGCGTCGGGATCTTGCCGGTGCCGATGGCCCATACCGGCTCGTAGGCGACAACGGTGGTCTGGCCGGAGGCGCCATCGGGCAGGGAGCCGGACAATTGCCCGCCCACAACCGCCAGCGTGTCGCCCGCGTCCCGCTCTGCCAGGGTTTCACCGATGCAGACGATGGCCGTCAGCCCGGCGCCCCAGGCGGCGGTGGTCTTGGCGCGCACGCTGTCATCGGTTTCGCCGTGGTCGGTGCGCCGCTCGGAATGGCCCAGAATGACATAGGTGGCGCCCGCATCCTTCAGCATCGCCGCCGAGATGTCGCCGGTATGGGCGCCCGAGGCATTGGCGTGGCAATCCTGCCCGCCCACCGCGATCGCGCCACCGGCCATCCGGGCGATCAGCGTGGCCGGAGGGCAGATCAGCACATTGCATTTCGGGGCGGGGTTGGCGGCGGCCAGCGCCTCCACCTCGGTCAGATCGGCGCCGAGGCCGTTCATCTTCCAGTTTCCTGCGGCGAGTTTGCTTGGACGGGCCATCGTTTTCCCCTGTGTCATGTGTCGCCCCAAGCCATAAGCGGATCGGGCGGCGGCGAAAAGGGGCGAGGGGGCGTGTCGGCCGGACTTTCGCCGCTAAAGATGCGCCAGCGCGCGCCGGGCCCAGTTGCAGGCAAGCTCTGGGTCGTCAAGCGCCGCGTCGGGCAGCGTCCAATAGGGCATCGCGCCGCGTTGATGCACCCAGGGCGTGCCGCCTGCGGCCTCCAGCTCTGCCCCAAAGCCCTTGGCGCCTTTCAGCAGGACAGAGCCGTCACCGCGCATGATCGCAAAGATCGTGCCCTCGCTGTAGATCCCAAGGCCGCCGAACATCTTGCGCGTGGCCAGCCCGCCCAGGCCCGCGAACAATTCCCGCGCAAAGGCAATGTCGGCGTCGCCAAGGCTCATCCCGCCTTGCGCTCCGCCTCAAGCTCTTCGACATCCTTGAACTTGATCGACTCGCCGCAGCCGCAGGCATCGGTTACATTCGGGTTGCGGAACTTGAAGCCCGCCTCAAGCAGCGAAACCTCATAATCGATTTCCGTCCCGAACAGGAACATCTGCGCCATCGGAGCAATCATCACCACGGCGCCGTCCTGTTCGACGACCTCGTCGTTGGGATCGACGCTGGACACGTAATCCATCGTGTATTCCATCCCCGCGCAGCCGCCCTTCTTGATGCCGATGCGCAGACCGCTGGCGCCATCGCGCGCCATCAGCTTGGCGATCTGGCGGGTGGCGGCGGGGGTCAGGCTGACGGCCTGCTTTCCGGGAATGGCGAACATGGGGATCTCCTTTGCGCACAAGATAGTCGTTCCAGCGGGGTCGCTCAAGCCCCGGGGCCGGGCAGGGGGCGCAATGTGACATCCGATAGCAACGCGGCCAGCGCCTCCAGCGCAGCGCGGATCGGGGGGTCGTGGCGGGCATCGTGATGCGAGACCAGCCATTCATCATGGCCGATCTCGTCCAGCACGGCGCCGAGGCGCACCAATCCGGGGATTTCGTCGCCCGCGAAGGTGGGCATCACCAGCCGCCCCACCCCCGCCAGCGCCAGACCGAGCGCCAGCCGGCTGTCCGACGCGCCGGTCACGATTGCGTCACCATGCTGCGCCCGGACCCAGCGGTCGGACGGGGTGGAGGCGTGCCCCTCGGGCAGGGCGAGATAGCCGGTGACCCTCGGGTCAGAGGCATAGACGGCGTAGTGAACCCGGCAGGTCCGCCGCCCGGCCAGCCAGCTTTGCTCGGGCCGTCGGTTGCGCACGCCAATGTCCGCCTCGCGCCGGGCGATGTCGACCGTGGCGTTGGAGGCGAGGAATTCCGGCACCCAAGGGGCGCCCGGCTGCCAGATCCGCCGGATGTGCCGCGCCAGAAACCGCGCGGTCCAGATCCCGTCCCTGATCCCGCAACCTGACACCAGTTTCCGCGCCGAACGCGCTCTGTTCGCCGCCCGGCGGCGAGCCGAATCCGCAAAGCGCGCCGCCGCAGATGGCTGGCCCTGCGCGTCGCGCTGTTTGGACGCCGCAAGATGAAAGGCCCGGTGGCGCAGAGGCCGCCACGGGGGGGCTGTGGTCAAGGTTTTTGGATGAATGGGGTGGGGGCGTTGCATCTCTCGAATGCCTGGACGGTTGCGAGACCACAACGGCGAGAATCAAGGGCACATCGACACCGGACGGGGCGCAAACACGGTCGGTACGCCGGATCATCCGCGCGTTCTCGGCGGCTGAGACCGTTCCGGACGCCAGATGAATCAGCCAAGGCCATCGCGGCTTTGGCTGGTGGGGTTACATGAAGCCCAGTTCCAGGCGCGCCTCGTCCGACATCATGTCCATGCCCCAGGGCGGGTCCCAGGTGATGTCGACGTTGACATCCTTGACGCCCGCAACCGGCGCCACCGCATCGGCGACCCAGCCCGGCATCTCTCCGGCCACGGGGCAGCCCGGCGCCGTCAGCGTCATCGTCACGTTCACCTCGTTCTCGGGCGTGATACCGATGGTGTAGACCAGCCCCAGATCATAGATATTTACTGGAATTTCAGGGTCATAGACAGATCGGCACGCTTCGACGATGCTCTCGTAAAGCGGGTGATCCGTGGTCGACGGCGGGATGAGGGGGGCACCCTCCATTGGATTTGCGGCGTCGGCGTTCATGTCATCCTCTGGGATATCCGACTGAACATATAAGGTTTATGGATGCCCGCGTAAAGGGCGCAGCCTGGGCGATGCGGAACCGGGCGCGCAAGCTCTAGGCAAATGGCGCGGCGCAGGCTATGGCACGGCCATGTTCTCCTTCGATCTCCATGCCACCGACGGCCCTGCGCGCACCGGCGTCATCTCGACCCAGCGCGGCCAGATCCGCACCCCCGCCTTCATGCCCGTGGGCACCGCCGCCACCGTCAAGGCCATGCTGCCCGGATCAGTGCGTGACACCGGCGCCGATATCCTTCTGGGCAACACCTATCACCTGATGCTGCGTCCGGGCGCCGAGCGGATCGACCGGCTGGGCGGGCTGCACCGGTTCATGAACTGGGAC
>CAYGRI010000194.1:0-9881 GCA_964352155.1 uncultured Maritimibacter sp.
ATCGGAACCAGGCCTGCGGCAGCGGGACATCGGCGCGGTTTTTTGCGCCAATCGCCGATTGCGGGGCCTTGCGTGGGGGCAATGGGCCCGGCGCCCCCCCCCCCCGGTCGGAGAGGAAGGTCACGTGCGCAGGGATGTCCCTGACACGGACGGGCGGAGAGCGGATCATGCAGACAATCGCCAGTTACCTGTTTCGGACCGGCGACATCCCGGTCGAGGATGGCGGCCCGAACCCGCTTGATTTCGCGTTTGTCCAATCGGTCGCGCCGGATCTTTTCGTGGTCGAACGGAACTACATCGACACCGCCCGGATCCAGGCGTTGCAGAGCGAAGGCACCAGCGTCGCGGGCTACATGAACCTTGGGACCGTCGACGCCAACCGACAGTACCACGCGGTCGATCCCGGTCTGGGCAGCGATGGAGACCTTGCCCCGCTGGGCGATCCGCGATGGCGCGCCGCGATGACCGCCGAGGTCGACGCGCTTTTGGCACTGGGGTTCGATACGCTCTATCTCGACGATCTGGTCAGCTACCTGCAACAGGGCAGCTCAGAGGCGGAACGGTCGGCGGCCGCCCGGCAGATGGTGGACCTGGTCAATGCGGTCGTGGTCCATGCCCGCTCTGTCAATCCGCAGGTGGACGTCATCTTCAACGGGGCGCCCAACATTCGGTCGGACGCGGGGCTGGGCGTGACCGATCCTGCCAGGATCGCCTATCGCGAGGCTGCGGATGTGTTCCTGGCCGAGAGTTACATGACCGGCTTCCAGAACGGGACCGACGATTATGGCAGCGCGCTGACCGAATTTCCCGGGTCGCAGTTCCTCGCGATTGAAGAGGCCACGGCGCTGTCCACGCGCGACAGCAGCTTCATGGATCTCGCGATTCAAAGGGGCTTCGTGCCGCTGGTCGCCGAAACGGGCTATACCAGCGAGCGTCCCGCCAATGCGACGACGAACGGAAATCCGTTTTCGGACTACGTTCTGGGCACCGGGGGGAACGACCGGCTGCGCGGAGACGGCGGCAATGACGTCGTCATCGGCGGCGCCGGGGATGATCACCTCAGCAATGGCGGCATCCCGGACCGTGACCTTGGCAGCGGGGTCATGTCCGGCGGCTCTGGCAATGACACGATTGTGGGCTGGGCGTCCACCGACCTCATCACCGGCGGCACGGGGGACGATTCCATCCATGCGAGCGGGGGGCGCGACATCGTCTCTGGCGGGGTGGGGCGCGATACGATCGAGGGCGGTTTCGGCCAGGATCTGTTGCAGGGCGATGCGGACAATGACTCGATCCTGGGCGAGGGCGGCAACGACACGGCCTATGGCGGCACCGGCCTGGACTGGATCGACGGCGGCGCCGGCAACGACTGGCTATACGGGCAGGCCAGCGACGACACTTTGATGGGGGAGGCGGGCAGCGACCGGTTGTTTGGTGGCAGAGGCAACGATTCCCTCTGCGGGGGCGCCGCCAACGATACCCTGTGGGGCGCCGGCAACGACGACCGCCTGTTCGGCGACGACGGAGATGACGTCATGCATGGCGAGGGCGGCCGGGACACCATGCAAGGCGGTGCCGGCAATGACAGCATGACCGGCGGTTGGTTCAGCGACTGGATGTACGGCGGGGCCGATGACGATACGATCGAGGGCGACGGGGGCTATGATCACCTGTTCGGCGGGCGCGGCAATGATCTTATGTCCGGCGGCATCCTGGACGATACGCTGTACGGCGCGGCCGGAAGTGACTCCCTGATCGGAGACAGCGGGAATGACATGCTGCACGGCGAGGGCGATAGCGATGTCTTCGTCTTTGCGGACGGGTTCGGCAACGACACGATCAACGATTTCGACGCTCTGGACGACAATGAAACGATTGACCTGTCCGCCGTGACGGCGATCACGGATTTCAACGATCTAATCACCGGGGGCCATGTGACGCAGGTCGGATCGGACCTTGTGATCAGCGATCTGAACGGGAACAGCATCCTGCTTGTGGGCACGCAGCTTGCCGACATCCTGGACGGCGGTGACGTCATTTTCTGACCACGGCCCCGCGGCCCCGCGGCCGCGGGTGCCGCCCTGGGCTGGACATCCGCAATGCCCGCAGAGGCCGGATTGGCAAGCCCAGGCCCGACCGGGACCGTGTCACGACCGGCGCCATCCCCGTTCCGGGAGGCGCCCCGGATCATCGCGGACAGGTCACGCCGGTGGCGCGCGCCGGGCGAGAAGGGCGGACAGGATCGCGCGGGACAGGATGATCAGCGTCACGACGACGATCAGCACAACAGAGGCCGCCGCAATCGCGGGGTCGATGTTGTCGCGCAGGCCCATCCACATCAGGCGAGGCAGGGTGATGACCTTTACCGAGGTGACAAAGATCGTCACGCCGATTTCCTCCCATGACAGGACGAACGCCAGAAAGAACGCCGTCAGGACGCCAAAGCGGATGTTGGGCAGCAGAACGACGAAGATCCGTGTGAGCAAACCGGCCCCCATGGCCCGCGCCGCCAGATCGATGCGCCGGTCGACCTGCGCCAACGCGACCGAAATCAGGATGACCGCGAAGGGCACGATCATCACTGTATGGGCCAGCACGACTCCCGCTAGATTGTCATAGCCGATCAGCGCGGTCATCTTGCCCACCGAGATCAGGAAGAAATACAGCGTCAGCGCCGAGACCACCGGCGGCGCCACCATCGGCAGCAGGGCCAGGCCGATCAGCAGGCCCGCAAACCGCGGCCGCATCATCCAGATGCCCAGGCTGAACGCAAAGGCAAGGCCGGTCGCAAGCAGGCTCGACAGGACCGCGATCTGGATCGAGGTTAGCGTCGCCTCCAACCATTGCGGCCGCTCGATCAGGGCCGTGTAATGGCGCAGCGACCACAGGTCCTCGGGCAGGGACAAAAACCGCTTCGGCGTGAAGGACACCGGCACGACGGCGATCAGGGGCAGCAGCAGGAAAATGCCGACAAAACCCGCGCAGACAAGCGCAACCGGGCTGAGACGCGCCTTCATCGGCCCGTCCTTGGCGCCAGATGGCGCATCAGGGCCGACAGGAACATCCCCACCGCCAGCATCATCAGAACGCTGATCGCGGCGGCAAGGCCCCAGTTCGGGCTTTGGAAGATGCGCAGATAGATCAGCTCTGCGATCATCACGCTGCGGCCGCCGCCCAGGATCGCTGGGGTGACAAAGAAGCCAAGCGCGAAGACGAACACGATCAGCGACGCGCCGATGATCCCGTTGACCGTCATCGGCATGAAGATCTGCCAGAAAATGCGCGTGCGCCCCGCGCCCATGCCCCGGGCGGCCATCAGCGCGCGCTCGTCCACCGCGCGCATCGCCGATGCGATTGGGAAGACGGCAAAGGGGATCAGGAAATGCATCATCCCGATGACCACGCCAAAGTCATTGCGGACCAGGGTCAGAGACGTCTCGATCAGGCCGGTATCCTTCAGAAAGCCGTTCAGGATCCCCCGGTTCGACAACAGCGCCAGCCAGCCGAAGGCGCGGGTCAGGACCGAGATCCAGAAAGGGATCAGGATACACAGTTCCACCAGCAGGCGTTGCATCGGGCTGCCGCGCACCCAGACCAGCGCAATCGCATAGGCGGCAACGACCGAAAAGACGGTCACCAGCGCGCAGATCCTCAGCGTGCGCCAGGCAACCGAATGCACCAGCGGATCGGTCAGGGCGGCCTTGTACTGGCCCAGCCCCGGTTCGGGCAGGGTCACGCTCCACCCCACAATGCCGAGAAAGGGCAACAGGTAGCAGACCGCCAAGAAGGCGATCAGCGGGCCAATCAGCAGGCAGGTGCGCAGGGTCGAGGACATCTAGGTGAACGACCCCGAAGAAGATCCTCCGGGGCCAGCTCCGTCAGGCCGAGGCGATGCCAAGATAGGCATCCAGAGCGGGGCCATAGTTTTCCTCATACCAGGCCATATCGAGCGCGACCTGCTTGGGGAAGTTGGCCGGATCCACCGGGTTGAAGCGCTTGATCGCATCGGGCACCAAAGCATCCGCCGCCGGGTTGCTTGGGCCTTGCCCCATCAGATCGAACATCTGCGCCTGTTTTTCGGGATCCTGCGCGGCGGCGATATATTGCATCGCCACTTCGCGTCCGGCCGGGTTGCCCTTGATCACCGCCATGGATCCAGGCGCGGCCAGACCGTCATCCCAGATGAACTTGATGTCGCCTTCGGAATCCTCTTCGAGGATCTTGGCGCGGGTCGACCAGATCAGTGCCATCGACGCATCACCGTTCAGCATAAGCGACTGGCTTTCAGCCCCACCGCCCCAGAACGCCACGATATTGTCCTTGAACGCATCGAGCTTGGCATGGGCGCGGTCCAGATCCAGCGGGTACAGGTCGGCGCGGGCCACGCCATCGCCCAGCAACAGGGCTTCCCACATGCCCACGCCCCATTTGTACATCGCACGCTTGCCGGGGAACGTCTCGACATCGAAGAAATCGGCCATGCTGGTGGGCGGCGTGTCGAACTGGGTGCTGTCATAGGCGATGACATAGGAATAGAAATAGGTCGAGGCCGCGTATTCCCAGCCGAAGCCTTCGCGCATCTTGGACTTGTCGACGACATCGTAGTCGATCGGCTCCATCAGCCCCTCACGCCCCAGCGCCTGGGCCGAGAAGGGATCGGCGTCGCAGATGTCCCAGCTGGGGCTGCCGCTTTCGGCCTGAGCCTTCATCGCGCCCTGGGTCGGACCGGAGCCATCCTGCAGCACCTCGATGCCGGTGGCCGCGCCGAACGGCTGGCCCATGACGGTGTCATAGGCGGTCATCGCGTCGCCGCCCCAGTTCACGAAGACAAGCCGCCCATCCGCCGCAAGCACCGGTGTGCCCTTGGTCGCCAGAGCCGTGGTGCCCAGAAGACCCAGCGCGAGTTGGGTGAAACGGCGGCGCGAGATCGCGCCCTTGCGGGCCTTGTCGGCCAGGATGTCGAGGCTGTCTTTTACGAAAGGTTCGTTCATGGTCGTGCTCTCCGTTGGGATGGGGAATGACCGTTTTCCGGTCTGTTTTCGGGTGCGGATGTCACAGAAAGACGCCCCGCGCTTCGGGCCATGTTACCCAGACCTGGCGTTCGGTCTGCAGATGCTCGGCCTGGCTGTCGGCGCTGGCGTTCAGGGTCAGGATGAGGCCCTTGTCGGTCACCAGCGACAGCCGCGTCTCGGCGCCCATATAGGTCACGTCGGTGATGCGCGCGGCAATCGCGTTGCCGCGGTCAGGCGCGGCACCGGCGACCCGCATATGTTCCGGGCGGATCGCCAGCAGCGCGCTGGGCGAGCCGGCATCCGCGGTCGCGCGGATTGGCGTCCCTTCGAACCGGGCCTCGGCGCCGCTGCCGGTCTTCCGGATGTCGGTGAGGGGGAGGATGTTGATATCGCCCAGAAACTCCGCCACGAACCGGTTCGCCGGCCGCTCGTAGACCTGGCGCGGGGTGGCCACCTGCTGCAGGGTTCCTGCCTCGAAGATCGCGATGCGGCTGGACAGGGCGAGCGCTTCGGACTGGTCGTGGGTGACAAAGACAAAGGTGGTGCCGGTATCGCGGTGGATGCGGCGCATCTCGTCCTGCATCTGGCCGCGCAAGTTGCGGTCGAGCGCCGAGAAGGGCTCATCCAACAGCAGCACCGGCGGCTCGTAGGCCAGCGCCCGGGCCAGCGCCACGCGCTGCTGCTGACCGCCGGACAGGGCAGAGGGGCGCTTGTCGGCATGTCCGCCAAGGCCCACCATCTCGATCATCTCCGCGGTGCGCCGCTTGATCGCATCAGCCCCGCGCCGCTGCACCTTGAGCGGAAAGGCGATGTTCTGCGCGACAGACATATGCGGAAACAGCGCGTAGCCCTGAAACACCATGCCAAAGCCGCGCGCCTCGGCGGGCTGGTGGGTGACATCGGCCCCGTCCAGCCGCAGTGTGCCCTGCGACGGCGCCTCGAACCCGCCAAGCACCATCAGCATGGTCGTCTTGCCAGAGCCCGACGGGCCCAGGAACGTCATGAACTCGCCCTTGCCAATGGTCAGGGTGATGTCCTTGAGCGCCTGGAACGTCCCGAAATGCTTGCCGATGCCCTCTGCTTGGATCTCTCCGGCGTGAACGCGATCTGTCATGACTGTGTCTTTGGCCATCATGGGAGTCGCGCGACCGTAAGGGCGGCCCGAGCCCGCGTCACGCGTCACCCCCCAGGTCGGCCCAGATACCCTCCGCCATTGCCTTGATTTTAAGCGCTTCCTCCCAGCGATTGGACATTTCGCGCCCATCGGCGCCTGTCATCGCGTATTCGGGGGGGCCAAGCTCGCACAGAAACACCAGATCGCCGCTTGCGTTGCGGGCGCGCCAGTCGGCCAGCCCCTCGCGCCAGAACGATTGGAACAGGGCAAGCCATTTAGCGTGCTGGGGGAAATCGATCTGCAACTGGATCTGCTGGCGGCTGGCAACCCGGCCCTGAAAACTGTCGGCGCGGGCGATGCAGCGCGAGATCAGGGCGCGCTCCCACCCGGCCAGGGGCAGCTTGAACTCGCGGTCCACCATGTAATGCGACAGATCCGCCGCCAGCCGCATCTCGGGGATGGCGTCCAGCATCGACAAGGTCGCAAACAGGTCGTTCGTGATGCAATTGCGGTGGGTCTCGAACTGCACGGGCATTCCAACCTCGTCCGACATCTCGATCCACCGGCGGATCACCGGGATCGCGCCCTCGACCGTCAAGGGAAAGACCTGACCGACGACATTCACATAGGGCGCGCCGAAATCCTGCGCCATGATCAGCGTCTCGCGCAGGCTCTCGACCGACTTGGGGAACGCCACGATCAGCGGCGTCAGCCCCTCGCGTTCCAGATGCGGGCGGACGGCATGCGCCATTTCCACATCCGCCGCGCCCAGATCGATGGCCAGCCCCGCATAGCCCGCGTCGGCCACCATCCCCGCGATCCGGTCCAGCGGCAACATATCCCCGGACGCGTCATGCGGCTGCATCGACCAGAGCGACTGGTAGACCCGCAAGCGCCTCACGCGGCCTCCACCCGTCGGGTGCCGCCGCCGTTGCGCGGGACGATCCAGACCTCGTCATAGGGGTAGTCGGCTTCAGATTTCGACGCCAGTTTGCGCAGCACCTCGATCTGAAACTCGATCCAGCCCATCTGGTGGGGGGTGGCGCCGCTGTTGCGGATTTCCGCGTCCAGGCTGGACAATTGCCAGAAGGGCACGCTGGGGAAGGTATGGTGCGCCGTATGATAGGGCATCTGCCAGCACAGCCAGCGCATCACCGCATTGGTGCGGGTGGAGCGGGTGTTTTCCAGGATATCGTCCTTATGGCTCAGGCCCAGATGTTCGATGGTGTTCTGCAACTGGTGCACGGGCTTCATCACCACCATCGGGGCCAGCCAGAGGATAGCCGCCGCCCAGCTGCCCGCCGCAACCGACCCCAGGGCGATCGCTGCGTAGAGCGCCGCGTGAAGGCGCCCTTCGCGGATCACGCGGGCGTGCTCGCCTTCGCGGATATAGGGTTCCACCACAATGCCGCGGCAAAACCGCACGATGCGTGTCACGCGCGAATACCAATAGGTCGGCCCCCAGAACCACAGCAGATAGCTGCGCAGGGTGTAGGGTTCACGCACCAGCTCGCCGTCCTTTTCCCAGTTCTGGGTGTGCTGGTGATGCGCCCAGTGCTGGATCTTGTCGAAGTCGCGGGGAAAGATCATTAGAAAGCCGATCAGCCGCCCGAAGGCCTCGTTCAGCCACTTGGTCTTGAACACGGTCTCATGGCTCAGCTCGTGCTGGCCCGCGTAAAGGAAGTTGATCAAGACGCCGTGAACCATGAACACCGGCACGGCCCACCACGTCCCCCACAATGCCCACAACGCCGCCCCGCTGAGCAAAATGGCGCCGAAATGACTGCCAAGCTGGAGCGCGCCGCGCAGATCGGACCGCTGCATCAGCTCTCGCATCCGGGTGGGCGTCACCAATTTGCGCCGGGAAAAGCTCGCTTCCATGGAAATGGCTCCTTTGATGGCGTTTCAGCGCAAAGCTTGAAGGCAAGAATGATTCATGTAAAACGAAGAATATTGGCAGTTTCATCAAATCCGGCTTGTCAAAATGCGGATCGGATCCAAGCATCTTCCACTGACCGCGCTGCAAGGCTTCGAGGCGGCCGCGCGGCATCTGAACATGCGGCGCGCGGGCGAAGAGCTGAACCTGACGCAAAGCGCGATCAGCCATCAGGTGAGAAGCCTGGAAAAAGCGCTGGGGCGTTCGCTGTTTGCCGAGAACCGGCGCCGACTGGTGCTGACACCGGATGGAAAGCGCCTGTTTGTCGCGGTCAAACAAGGGCTTGAGGCGATCTCGGCCGCCGCCACACAGGTCAGCGAACACGCCTTTTCGTCCAGCCTGACGGTTCTTGCGGCCTCTGCCTTCAGTTCGCAATGGCTGGTGCCACGGCTGCCAAGGTTCTTGGCGCTGTTTCCGGATCTGACCTTCTCGCTCCGGATCGCATCAGACGTGAAATTGTCCGATCTGGCGCGGGTCGACGCGGCGATTGTTTTCAACAGCGCCCAGTTTCCGGGCATGCGGGTAGAGGCACTTACGCATTTGAACATGTTCCCCGTCTGCGCGCCGCAGACGTTGAACCCCATGCGCAAAACCGTGCCCGAGGATTTGCAGGCCGAAACCCTGATCCACGAGGACAGCGGGGAAATCTGGGCACGGTGGTTCGCGGCGGTCGGCGCCGAACAGATCGAACCGCGTCGGAAGATCTTCGCGTCCGGCACCCAGGCGGCCCTGTCGCTGGCGATTGCGGGCTGCGGCTACGCCATCGACGATGGCATCATGGGGGCGAAAGCGCTCTCGGAAGGCGCGCTGGTGCGACCCTTTGGACACGCAACCTTTTCCTTCGGCGAATACTCCACCGTGACGCCGCCGCTGGAGCGCATTACGCCAGCGGCACTGGCCTTCACCGATTGGCTGCGCAACGAGATGGCCCGGACAAACAGCGTCGGAGACGTGGCCGCGCCCTCCGACATGGCGCCGGGCAAGCGTTAGCGCGGATTTCGGATGCGCAATTGCAGCCCTTGCGAAACCCGGCGTCCTGTCCGGGGCGCTCAGCATGGTTGCGGCCGGTAGGACCGCGCGCCGACCACTGCGCCAACCTTTGGAAAGTTACCTTATGCCTGTCCGTTCACACTGGCGCGGGTGGCCAAGACCGCCTACATCGCCACGGCGCCCGACGGCCAGGAGCGCACCGGCAGGAGAATTGAGTCTGCAGCCCCGCTGCCTGCCGAGGGGCGAAGAAGAACCGAGCGTTGTCGGCTACAGCGGCCGTCCCGACCTTGCCAGGAAAAAAGGCGAGCATCCGGGCCGCGCTGGCCGTCCGGGCTTGCAAGGTCCAGCACGAAACTCTGGAGCCTCTATGAGAAGCGCATCATCAGGACGCCCATAAGGCGTTGACTTCCCTCACGGAGCGGCACATTCGAACACTCTACGTACCTTGTGCTCGCGCCCTTAGGGGAACAATGCGAAACATCCCAAGTGTTTGATTTTTGGCTCCGGCGGTAGGGGCCGCAGAAAATCCGAAAAAATCCAACAAAATCAAAGGCAGACCCTCTGCGAAACAGCCTTCGGACCTGCATTGTGCCCATCGAACTGCCACAGTCAAGTGATCAGTATCTCGGCAGGTAGGGAAGCGGTTTGAACGCAGCTATTGATCGGATAGCTGGTTGAAAAGGCGCAGTAAGGCACATATCGTGGAGCCAGCTTGCGGATAGATCTTTCCGCTGTGCTTCGCAGCGGGTGAAACAATGGCACGGGGGAATTGCTCGGTGGATTCAAACGCGAGGTGCAACAGGTGCATTGAAACGGATCGTGAGGCTTT
>CAYGRI010000195.1:0-9863 GCA_964352155.1 uncultured Maritimibacter sp.
GCATCGGCATGAACACCGACCACACGCTGGAAGAGGTCGGCCAGCAGTTCAGCGTCACCCGCGAACGGATTCGTCAGATCGAGGCGATGGCGCTGCGCAAGCTCAAGCATCCCAGCCGGTCGCGCAAGTTGCGGTCGTTCCTGGACCAATAAGGCGCTTCAGAGGGCGGAGGTCGCGTGTCCCTGTTTTCGAAACTGTTCGGTGGGTCTGGCAATGCCCGGGCCAAGAAGGAACCCGAGCCCGAGATCTACAAGGGCTTCCGGATCATCCCCGGCCCGATCAACGAGGGCGGCAAATATCGCATTGCCGCCCGGATCGAGAAGGACATTGACGGCGAGGTCAAGGTTCACCAGCTGATCCGCGCCGATACCCTGGAAAGCGCCGACGAGGCAGCCAGCGCCTCTGCCGACAAGGCTCGGAAGATGATTGACGAGCAGGGCGAGCGGATCTTCTAGGGCGCGTCCCGCCGGCGCCGCGCCTTGGCCAGACCGGGATCGGGTGCGGCGACGCAGGAACAGCGCCCGCAACCAGCGCTCGCAACAATAGAGTGTCATGCACAGCACCTTCGCGATCCAGACGACCGGTCCCGGGTTGTACGAATTCACCGATAACATGGCGGATTGGGTGCAGGGCGACGGGCTGCCGACGCTGTTTGTGCGGCACACCTCGTGCTCTTTGCTGATCCAGGAAAACGCCGCCCGGATGTGCAGCGCGATCTGCAGGCGTTTCTGTCCCGACTGGTGCCGCGCGCCGATGACCCGTCGATGCGTTATCTCGTCCATACGCTGGAAGGGCCGGATGATATGCCGGCCCATATCAAGGCGGCGCTGCTGCCGGTGTCGCTGCAGATCCCGGTGGTGGGCGGGCGCATGGTGCTGGGCAAATGGCAGGGGATCTATCTGGTCGAACATCGCGATCGCCCGCATCGCAGAGAGGTGGCGGCCATGCTGCTGACGGGGTAAACGGCTCGGACAGCCGTGGCAAAAGGGCAGGGATCATGTGGGGACGGCGCGACGCGGCTGTCGAACGGTTTGCAGGGCAGTATCCGGGTGATGAGACGGAATGTCACTTCGTCTCTACCTTCGGTCTGATGAAGACCTGTCCGGTGCGCAGTCTGGCGCGGCCGGGCAAGCCTTCGGTCCGGCCCCGGGGTATGGCGCGCGCCCATCGCGAGACCGGGGCGATCTACGTTCATCCCGAATTGCTGGCGGGCTTTGCGCGCTGGGTTTTGCCGCGCCTGCGGGCGCCCTTCACGCTGCTGACGGGAAACTCTGTGCTGGACATCGGCCCGGGGCCGGTACCGCGGCGCGTGATCGAGGCCATCACCGGGCATCCGCAGTTCCGACATTGGTTCGCCCAGAACCTTGCGATGGCGCGGCCGGGCCTGTCGGTGCTGCCGCTGGGCCTCGATTATCACACCATGTCCGTCGGACGGGTCGCGTGGTGGGGCGACCTCGCCACCCCGACAGAGCAAGAGTCGGCGCTGGACCGCCTGCGTCTGGCCGCGCCCCCCCTCGCGGAGCGGGTGGCCAAGGGCTATTCCAACTGGCAATTCGCCCCCGACAATTCCGCCAGAGCCTCCGTCCGGCAGGTGCTGTCGCCCGAGGTGAACGTCTATCAAGAGGCGCGGATGCCACGCGCCGAGAGCTGGGCCGCCAATTCGCGCCACTTCTTCACCATGTCCCCCCGGGGGCGCGGGATGGATTGCCACCGCACCTGGGAGGCGATCCTGATCGGCGCCGTGCCGGTGATCGACGAGTTGCCGATCGCCCCGGTCTACCACGATCTGCCGGTGGTGACCGTGCGCGACTGGGTGCAGGTGACGCCCGCCTTTCTAGCGGCGGAACGCGCCCGCATCCTCGCGGGTAGCTTCGACTTTGCCCCGATGTTCCTGACATACTGGCGCCGAAAGATCGCCGGGGCGCCGCTGCCCTCGCTGCGGATGCCCTATCAGGCGTTCCTGACGACCCCCGCCGCCACGCTGGCCGCGCGGATGGTCTAAGCCCGCTGCGGTCGGGGAACGGTCGCCCAAGTGGGCCCCCTCACTGCGCGCCTGGCCGGTGTCCAACCTGGGCAACCGGCGCTCGCAACTGACGGGCAACAGTTTTGGCCTAAATCCGGTGCCCGTTTTTCCGGCCTACCCAATTTCTGGAGGCTCCCCTATAGTCACTGTGGATACATTGGGGTCGGGACCAAGGGAGAGGCCATGCGCTGCCCGTTTTGCGGAAATATCGACACGCAGGTGAAGGATTCACGGCCCGCGGAGGATCACGTCGCGATTCGCCGGCGCCGGTTCTGCCCCGCCTGCGCGGGACGCTTCACCACCTATGAGCGGGTGCAACTGCGCGATCTGGTGGTCATCAAGACGAACGGACGGCGCGAGGATTTCGACCGCGACAAGCTGGAACGCTCGATCCGGATCTCGATGCAAAAGCGCCCCGTCGACCCGGAGCGAATCGACCAGATGATCTCTGGCATCGTGCGGCGGCTGGAAAGCATGGGCGAGACGGATATCCCCTCCAAGATGATCGGGGAGATCGTGATGGACAGGTTGGCGCAGATCGACACCGTGGCCTACGTGCGGTTTGCCAGCGTTTACAAGAACTTCCAGGCCGCTGACGATTTCGACAAATTCGTCAGCGAATTACGCCCGCTGGTCCCGCCGGAAGAGTGAGCGGCGACGACACACGCCATATGCGCCACGCCATGTCGCTGGCGGCGCGGGGGCTGGGCCATGTCTGGCCCAATCCGGCAGTCGGCTGTGTGATCGTGCGCGAGGGCCGCGTGGTGGGGCGCGGCTGGACCCAGCCGGGCGGACGCCCCCATGCAGAGACCGAGGCGCTGGCCCAGGCCGCGGACGCCGCGCGGGGGGCCATTGCCTATGTCACGCTTGAACCCTGCGCCCACCATGGCCAGACCCCACCCTGCGCCGCGGCGCTGATCGCCGCCGGGGTGGCGCGGGTCGTGGTGGCGTTGCAGGACCCGGATCCTCGGGTGGACGGCGGGGGGATCGCGATGCTGCGCGCGGCGGGGATCTCGGTCCAGACCGGCGTTCTGGCAGAGGAGGCCTCGGCCCAACAGATCGGCTTTCTGACCCGCGTGCAGCAGGGCCGCCCGATGGTGACGCTCAAGCTGGCCTCGTCCCTCGATGGCCGGATCGCGACGGCGACAGGGGAAAGCCGCTGGATCACCGGCCCGGCGGCGCGCCGCCAGGTCCATGCCTTGCGCGCCTGCCACGACGCGGTGCTGGTCGGGGGCGGGACGGCCCGGGCCGACGATCCGGATCTGACGGTCCGCGACATGGGGGCGGTGCGCCAGCCGATCCGCATGGTCTGGTCGCGGCATCTGGATTTGCCACTGACCGGCCGTCTGGCGGCGACGGCCCGCGCGGTGCCGGTCTGGCTGTGCCACGGGGCCGACGCGGATGCCGGCCTGTGCCGGGCCTGGGAGGATCTGGGCGCGCGGCTGATCCCGGTCGACACGGCGCGGGGCCGCCAGATCGACCCGGCTGTGGCCCTGCAGGCCCTGGGCGCGGCGGGGCTGACCCGGGTGTTCTGCGAAGGCGGCGGGGCGCTGGCGGCCTCGCTTTTGCAGGCGGAACGCGTGGATCGCCTGATCACCTTTTCGGCGGGGCTTGCCCTGGGCGCCGAAGGGCGGCCATCGCTTGGCGCGCTGGGAGTCGACCGCCTGGCCGAGGCGCCCCGTTTCCAGCTGCGCGACGCCCGCCAGGTCGCCGCGGATGTGATGCAGGTCTGGACACGTCAACCAAATTGAGCGCCTGCGGCGCACGCCTTCTGGCACTTCGTGCGGTTGGCACCCGGCCGCGCCCTTGCCCTCTTGCGTGGCCCTTACTGCGCCGCAGACAGGTCGGACAGCAATCGGGCCGCCTCGGCCTGCGGGGCGGTCAGCGCGGCGCGGTCTTCGCCAGGGAAGAACCGGGCGCGGGTGGCCGTGGGCATCGGCCGCGGCGTCAGGATCCGCACCTTGGGTCCGGTCCTGACCGTCTCGCGCGCCCAGGCGCGGGCGAGGGCGATCTGGGCCGATTTGCTGGCGCCGTAGGATCCGAAGAATTTGTCATCCTCATGCGGATCATCAAAAAAGATCGCCCGCGCCTCTGCATCCCGCAGCAAAGGCGCCACCATCCGGATCAGGGTGGCGGTGCCGGTCACGTTGACGGCCAGGCTCTTGGCCAGGTCCTTGGCGTCTATGTGATCAGCGGGCGCCAGTGGGGCCGCATGGATCGCCGTATGCGCCCAAAGGCACAGCCCGCCCCAGCGCTCATGGATCTGCAGGCACAGATGCGCCATCGCATCGGGCACGGTGATGTCCATGGGGGCCAGCGTGGCCTGACCGCCGGCGGCCTGGATCCGGTCGTCCAGCTCCTCCAGCGCGCCAACGGTGCGGGCGACGGCGACAATATGATGGCGGGGCGCCAGCGCTTCGGCCAGCGCCGCCCCCAGACCGCGGGAGGCGCCAGTGATCAGCACGGGTTTCGCTTCGGGCTTGCTCATGCCGCGCGATGTTTCACTGAATGCGCCGGGGTGCAAGGCCCTGTTGACACTTCTGCGCCGCAGCGGGATACCGATGAGGAGACTTAGCTGAAAGGACGGCCCGATGACTCTGACTCATAGTTTCCTTCCCTCGATGACGCGGCTGCAGCAGGTGATGCTGGTGCTGGGCGGAACGGTGTTCATCGCGCTGGCCGCCCAATTGAGCGTGCCGATGCTTCCCGTGCCGATGACGCTGCAGACGCTGGCAATCCTGATCGTCGGCCTGACCTTCGGCGCGCGCCTGGGCGCGGCGACGCTGATCACCTATCTGGCCCAGGGTGCGGCCGGCCTGCCGGTCTTTGCCGGAGGCGCCGCCGGGATGGCCTATATGGTCGGGCCCACCTTTGGCTTCCTGCTTGGCTACGTGTTCATGGCCTGGCTGGCGGGGCTGGCGGTCGAAAAGGGCCTGGCCCGCGGGTTCCTGCCAACAGCTTTGGTTGCCCTGGTCGCTTCCGCCGCGCTCTACCTGCCCGGAATTGCCTGGCCGATGGGCATTGCCGGGCTGTTCGGCATAGAGGCAAGCTGGACCGCAACCAACGCGACCGCGATCTGGGCCGGCTGGGTCAGCCCATTTCTTCTGGGCGACGCTCTGAAAGCAATCATCGCCGCGCTGGTTGTGTCCGGCGGCTGGGCGGCCCTGCGCTCCCGCAAGGCCTGACACACAAACGGGGCGTGGCCACAAGTGGGCCCGCCCCAAACGACGTTCCCAGCTTCTTCTGGCCAAAAATACTCTGGGGGAGCCCGCAGGGCGGGGGCAAAGCCCCCTCCGCAGAGCGGCAGATCTACTCTGCCGCTTTCAGCTCAAATCCCTTTTCCATCATATCCGCCGGGACGACCGGATAATCGCCGGAAAAGCAGGCATCGCAATATTGCGGCTGGGCGGCATCGCGACCCGACGCCTCGCCAACCGCGCGGTACAAGCCATCCAGTGACACGAACCGCAGCGAATCCACGCCCAGATGGTCGCGCATCTCGTCCTCGCTCATGGTCGCGGCCAGCAGCTTGTCCCGGTTCGGCGTATCCACCCCGTAGAAACAGGGCCAGGCCGTGGGCGGAGAGGCGATGCGGAAATGCACCTCCTTGGCGCCCGCATCCAGGATCATCTCGCGGATCTTCTGGCTGGTCGTGCCCCGCACCACCGAATCGTCCACCAGCACCACCCGCTTGTCGCGGATCAGGGCCCGGTTCACGTTCAGCTTCAGCCGCACGCCCATGTTCCGGATCTGCTCTGTCGGTTCGATAAAGGTCCGTCCCATATACTGATTGCGGATGATCCCCATGCCGTAGGGAATGCCGCTCTCATGGGCATAGCCGATCGCGGCCGGAGTCCCGCTGTCAGGCACCGGGCAGACCAGATCCGCCTCCACCGGCGCCTCGCGCGCAAGCTCCACGCCGATCTGCCGCCGCGTCTCATAGACTGATCGGCCGCCCAGAATCGAATCGGGCCGACTGAAATACACATGCTCGAAGATGCAGAACCGCGAGCGCTTCTTTTCAAAAGGCCGGTGGCTTTCCACCCCGGCAGGCGTGATCACAACCATCTCGCCCGGCTCGATCTCGCGGAGGAACTCGGCGCCGATGATGTCCAGCGCGCAGGTCTCCGACGACAGGACCCAGCCGTCGCCCAGCTTGCCCAGCACCAGCGGCCGCACGCCAAGGGGATCGCGTACGCCGATCAGCTTGGTCCGGGTCATCGCCACCAGCGAAAACGCCCCCTCGACCCGGCGCAGCGCATCCTTCATCCGCTCCGGGATCGTGCGCTGCAGCGACCGCGCCATCAGATGGATGATGCATTCGGTGTCGGACGAGGATTGAAAGATCGACCCCCGCTCGATCATCTCGCGCCGCAGCGCCTCGGCATTGGTGATGTTGCCGTTATGCGCGACCGCCACGCTGCCCATGGACAATTCGCCAAAGAAGGGCTGCACATCGCGGATCTGGGTGGCCCCCTTGGACCCGGCGGTGGAATAGCGCACGTGCCCGATGGCGAGGGTGCCCGGCAGCGTCTCCATCAGCGAGGCTTTGGTGAAATTGTCGCGGACATAGCCGAACCGGCGGGCGGAGTTGAACTCCCCTTCGGCCGAACAGCTGACGATGCCGCCCGCCTCTTGCCCACGATGTTGCAGGGCATGCAGACCCAATGCGACGAAATTCGCGGCGTCGGTCAGCCCGAGCGCGCCGAAGACGCCGCATTCCTCGTGCAGGTGATCGTCTTCGAATGGATGGCGTGGCATCCGATCATCGGATGTCATGGACGGGCTAGTCTCGCGCATGTCGAGCGGGCTCCGATTCCCAGAGTGCAGCAGATGGCTTTCACATAGGGCTTCGGCGCGGGCGAGTCACGGGACGATCCTGAAAATACGACACTTCTGCGACAATCCCGGCGGGCTGCCTTAGCTGTGACCACCCAGAAACGGAATCATGGCGAAAAGAGCGGCAAGACTGAACAGCGGACGGCGCGTCTTGGCGCTGCCCGTGGCCACGACCCGATGCGCGGCATCGCTGCGGCAGGTACGGCCTTTCGCCATGTAATGCGCGGTGTCTATGGACCCATCGGGGCGGCGGCGGATCTGGGTTTCGGTGGTCATTGGAACTCTCCTTGGCTGATGACCTAACCTTGCCGCAGCGGGATGGGCTGCGCTTGAAGAGGACCTTTAGAAACCCTTCAGATCTCTGAAGACGGGCTTGGAATGTCTTGAGAAGCGCCGTGCAACACCGCAAGGTGCTGTCATGCGGTATGAATTCGCCAATTGCGCGCTGGAGACACAGGCGCACAGCCTGACCCGCGACGGGGCAGAGGTGCATGTGGAGCCGCAGGTCTTTGACCTGATCGCCTGTCTGGTCCGTGCCAGGGGCGCGCTGGTGACTTATGACGACCTGATGGCCGAGGTCTGGAACAACCGCATCGTCTCGGATTCGGCGATGGCCGCGCGGATCAGCGCGGCGCGCAGTGCCCTGGGCGACAGTGGCAAGCGGCAGGCGGTGATTCGCACGATCCCGCGCCGGGGCCTGCAAATCGCGGTGCCGGTTGCCGTCTCGGCCCCTCCGGCGCCGCCTGCCTCGCAGCCCGGTCCCGCAGCGCCCTCGACCTTGCGGCAGACCATCCGCTACACCACCTCGCGCGACGGGACCGGCGTCGCCTGGGCCGAGACAGGCGCGGGCCCGCCGGTGCTGCGCGGCGGCCATTGGCTGAGCCATCTGGAGCATGACTGGACCAGCGTCGTCTGGCGCCCGCTGTTGGAGCGTCTGTCGCGTGGACGGCGGCTGCTGCGCTATGATCCGCGCGGCACGGGCCTGTCGGATCGCCAGATGAACGGCGCCACGGTCGAGCAACTGGCCGACGATATGGAGGCTGTGGCCGATGCCGCCGGGCTGGAACGGTTCCCGATCTATGCCACCAGCCAAAGCGTGCCCGCCGCCCTGACCCTCGCGGCCCGCAGGCCCGAGCGTATCAGCCGTCTGCTATTGCTGAACGGCGTCGTTCAGGGATCGACCGCGCGCGGAGAAGCCGAAAAGACCGAGACGATGGTGGGCATGATCCGCTCTGGCTGGGGGATTCCCGGCTCTCCCTTCATGCGGGCGGTGGCGACGGTTTTCATGCCGCTGGCGACCCCGGAAGAGGTGCAAAGCCTCGTGGATATTCAGGTCGTCTCCGCAACGCCCGAGGTGGCGGCCGAACTGCGGCGGATCATCGGCGATATTGACGTGCGCGCCTGTCTGGACAAGGTGGAATGTCCTGTGCTGGTGATGCATTTCTCGGGCGATCAGATCCAGTCGCCGGACCAGTCGCGGTATCTGGCGCGCGCGCTGAAGGATGCGGAATTCCATATGTGGGACTCGCCGAACCATGTCGTGGTCCCGTCCGACCCGATCTGGTCCGACCTGATGGATACGTTCGACCGGTTCCTGGACGCGGACCTTTCGGTTGCAGGGAACGCGGGCGGGGCGCGCTGACCGCCGGCCGTCACCGCATGGGGTCACGCGGAAGGACACGGCGGTCCAGCCGGTGCGGCATAGGCCCGGTGTTTGCCTTGTGGGGCAGGGCGCGCGGCCCCTGGGACGTGCGCCGTGCATCAACATTCATGTGGTCAACCCGTTTCCCAAGCCAGCGCCCGCAAAGCAGGGCGCATTCGGAGGAAGGGCGGAGCGTAACAGACGGCGGACTTTAGCCGGTGCAGTTGCCGACCAGCTTTTCGTATTGCTGCACGATCCAGCCGGGCGCATCCGTTGGGATCTGCTCGTCGATCGAGGTTCTGACCCGTCCGAAAATCTCGGATGTCCGGGAGTTATCGACCATCGCGATCTGCTCGTTCACGACGACGCGGTCATAGACAACGAAGGCCACGGCGACCAAGAGCAGCCCGCGCAGCACGCCGAAGAAGAACCCGAGCCCCCGGTCGAGCCCCCCCAGCGCGGATCGTTGGATCGCCGCCGAGAACAGCGGCGTGAACAGCGACACGAGCACCAGCGCAATGGCAAAGACGGCGGCGAAGGCGGCGATGATCGACAATTCGCAACTGTCGCGCAGGTAGTCCCCGACCATGGGGATCTCCTTGACCAGCGGTTCCGCCGTTCCCGCGAACAAAAAGGCCAGAACAGCCGCCGCGATCCAGCCCATGATCGCCATCGCCTCGCGCACGAAGCCGCGGGCATAGGCCAGGATGGCCGACACGATGATGACCAATGCCACGATGCCATCGACGAGCGTAAATCCGTCCATGCCGTCTCCTCGTCCGGGCCTAACCGGCCCCGAAAATATCTCCGACGACTTGGGCGAGATCGCCCATCGTCCTCAACGTCAGTCCTGTTCCGCCCGTTTTGCTGCGCAACGGAACGATGGCTGTGCTGAAACCAAGTTTTGCCGCTTCCTTCAAGCGGTTTTCCGTCTGGCTGACGGGCCGCAGGGCACCTGATAGGCTGATTTCCCCAAAAACGACAGTATCGCGGGGCAATGCCACATCTTCACGCGCTGAAAGTAGCGCTGTGGCCACAGCCAGATCCGCCGCCGGATCGGCGATTTTCATGCCGCCTGCGACGTTCAGATAGACATCCAGCCCAGCATAGGGAATGCCGCAGCGCGATTCCAGCACCGCCAGGATCATCGCCAGCCGACCGCCGTCCCAGCCCACGACCGACCGGCGCGGCTGGCTGTGGGGCGAGGGGGCGACCAGCGCCTGAAACTCGGTCAGCACCGGTCGTGTCCCCTCGATCCCGGCAAAGACGACAGAGCCGGGGGCGGGTTCGTCGCGTTCGGAAAGAAACAGGGCCGAGGGGTTGGCGACCTCGCGCAGCCCCTTGTCCGACATCTCGAAG
>CAYGRI010000196.1:0-9845 GCA_964352155.1 uncultured Maritimibacter sp.
AAGCCTCACGATCCGTTTCAATGCACCTGTTGCACCTCGCGTTTGAATCCACCGTGTAATTCACTGCCCGAACGGCACCGTGCAGCTCCAATTTTTGACACAAGTCACTAGCTTGCACAGTCTGCGTCCAGCCTGCGCAACAGGTCAGCCGCCCGGGGGGTATCATACTGAGAGCGCGTCTCGACGACGACCGCACGCTCTGGCCTGTTCACGAAATGAAGCTCGTCGGCCTTCTCGTAGTAATCCGTCCGATAGCTATGCAGGATCTCTCCTCCATAATCCGTTACAATACGAAGTCCTCCGTTGCCGTCGTCGGAGAGTTGTGTCTCGTCGAGCCTTCCGGCGATGATGCGGTAGGTCCGGACGCGTTCTCCGGCTGGAATTTTCTTGACGCCAGGCCTGTCGACGCCATTTCCCCCGCCGAGCCACCCGGCCCAGCCCCCTTCCTCCGCGAATGTGCCGCGCTCGACCCTGTAAAAGCCCTGGATCGCGGTGATCCCTATCCGGCACCCTGAGACGATGGCGGTCTGGCGCTGCGTCTTCAGCAAAGCTGCAAGCTGGCGGCGGTCGGCATCGGAGAAAGGCGGGACACTCTCCACGGCAGGAACCAGAGGGGTCGGCGGCGGCGAAGTGGACAGGCCACTGACTGAGTCAAAACAACCCAGCCGGGCGGTCGCATCGGCAATCGTCGCGCAGTCTTCCAGCGTCTTGGGCCGTGCAAAGAAGCGATCGTAACACGCGACGCGCAAGGTGGCGTCAGCGATCGCACCGCAGCTCTCTGGCGTCTCGGGCGACGTCACTTCCTCGCTCAATCGCTCCGGGGGGGGCGACGGTTGAGGAGCGGGAACCAGCACGTCCACAAGCATCGCCTTGCGCTTGATGGGGTCGGACAGGAAAAGGGCGCCGGCGCAACCATCCGGCGCCGGTCCGCAGCCATCAAATGCGATCGCGATTGCCTCTTGACCCACGTAGTCGCTAAAGGCTCCCTGATCGATCAGGTAAGGCGTACCGATCTCTGTCCCCGCTCCGATCGCAAACGCCTGTGCCCGGAAGGCTGTCTGCAGCATGTCGTCCGTCAGCGTCACACCATAGGCGACATAACGTCTGCCCGAAGCTTCGAGCAGGCAGTGAGTCACGCAATCCATATCCATAATCCCGCTGACCAGGCGGACAAGTTCGGGCGTCTCTCCGACGACGTGACGGATCCCGGCACTATCCAGCGTTTCGAACGAGGGGTTGCGGATGCGTTCAAGGCAGGATGGCGCGTAGTGGGTCGGGTCATCCAGATGCTCAAAGGTGGCCTCGTCCAGCGTGGGGTTCGGGTCAAGGCAACGGTCGCGCTTGAAGGCGACAAGCGCCACATCCATTGATGCATGTGGCCGACCGTCCATTGGGCCGGGATCGTAACCGGCATGCGTCAACGCGCGTTGCACCGCCAACAGCGAGGTCCTGACGTCTCTTTCCTTGTCAAATCTGGCGGGCGGAATCGTCGAGATAGCGACGACAATCGGTTCTACGTCCTGGGCAGGTTTCCCATCCAGGAATGTCCATCGCATTGTGATCGACCCGATTGGTGGGCAGACCATGCAATCGTCCTGAAGAAGATGGGTCAGATGAAATACCTGATAATTTCCTTCGGCGTGATTTTCATTGTACCCGGTAACGTCCACCAAGCCGGTGAAGGCGCGCGGGTTTGTCCGCAAGATATTTTTCGCATCCCCGATATCTTGCGACTGGCGAAGTGGGTCGGTCGAATAGGTGAGTTTCTGCACCTGAAACGCGCCGTTCAGGAACACAGAGCCGCTCTCGTGAAATGGGTAAGGCTGAAAACTTCCGAAATCGACTTCGCCGAATTCCTGAAAAGATATCAGTGCAGGCGTCTCGGGCGGATTGCCCTGGGGGGGCGGCAGATACTCTGTCAGCAAAAGGACGGAATCGCGAATCCGCGGCCAGAAGGGCAGGTCTTCCAAGCACGCTGTACCTGCGTCCTCCAACATGCAGTAAAGGCTTTCATCGGCCTCACGCCGCAGCACGTCACTTGCCGAAAACACATGATCCCGAAAGGACGTGTCTTCTTTCGTTGGTGCGAATCCACCCTGGTCGTGGACCAGTTTCACGGTGAACATCGATTGGGCGAGAGATTGGGCCGCGTGATTGAAGCGCAACTGCCGAAGAGCTTCCAACAAAGCGACGGGGTTGAGCCTTTCAAGTGCAGTCCATTCTTCAGGCAGGACCACATTCGAAACCTCCAGATCGCCCGCCGGGAACACACTGGTCAATTGATCAGCGGGGCTTCGAAAACCGGTGCGCGGCGCGCGGTCCTGCGACAGTCGAAAGGTGTCATGCAACCGCACCAGCGACAGCATCTCCAACCGTCCCAGGGGCGCGGAGTTGAAGACCACAGCCGGTCGGTTGGTAACCAGCAGTCCGATGGTCGCAAGCCGGCCACCTAACGAATGACCGGTAAAAGTAACCTCTGGGTGCTCCAACGCCACCGCTGACGAAACTTCGATCGCGCCGAGGATCTGGGCGTCGATCAACCCTGCGGGCAGAATGGTCCCGACAGAGTTTGTAACCCAATCGCCGCCCACCGCCGTCCCACGAAATGCCAGCACATGCTGTCCTGTATCTGAGCGAAACAGCGTGGCTTTGGTGTCGCCTGCAATCAGGTTCGGGTTCTTGACAAGCTCCACGATCGTCCACCCGCGCTTGGCTACATAATCCAGCGCTGCCGGTTCGGCGTAGGCCGCCCACGCCAGTGCCGCATAATCCGCATTGGCTGCGACCAGTTCCAGACGCGCAAGATCGCCGTCATATTGTTCAAGGAGTTCTGCAGCCAATGCCGAGACGGCCGGGTTGACCCCATCACCAGCCCTGTCCTGCGCGTCCAGACTGCCAGCCAAGGCCAGTACGAGGCAAATGATCCATGCCGGCATCTCACGCCGCCTGGCCCAAGTCGCCCACGGGTCTGTTCGGAGCCGCGCGGAAATCAAGTGTCCGAACCACAGCATCAGAAGAACATTTCGACATAAGATTTCCCGCTTGTGACACGCACCGATTGCGGTACGAGCTGGAACATCTGACCGGTCTGGACGACTTTCCGAATCCGAGCGGTGCCGGAAAAATTCTCTCCGAAGCAGCGAGCATTGTATTTGATGTTGTAGCGTCCCGAGGGGCCAAGGCTGCCATTGCACAGGGCGGCGCCTTGGGCGACGATCCGAAACAACATGCCAGAGCCGTTATCAGCGATGCGCAACAGTTCCACGCGACCCTGTGTTTGCTGCAATTTCTTCGTCGCGTCGTCATAAATCCGAAGCACCACCGGAATCGGCGGATTTCGTGTCATGGCGCTGCGAAGCAAGGGATCCACAATCTTGATACCGTCAAAGGCGATCCTGCATGGGATCTTGCCTTTCATCGATGCCGGCAAAGCAGCACGAGTCTGGCGCTGGCATTCGCGCAATGCCTGCTTCTGGCCGCCGATGATTTCCGCGCGCGTCTTTCCGCGCGGATGGACGCAAAATTGTGCGATTCCTCGCGACCAGGCAAGCACACCATTGCGGGCATGGCATATATCATAAAGCGTCTTGATGCCGTTGATTTCCGCTGCAGACGACGGGAGCGGCGCGGCTGTTGAAAGGAAAAGCAGTGTCAGCGTTACAGCCCAAAACCGATACCTTTTCGAAATGTCATCCATCGTGTCTCTCTCCGTTCCAATCCTGTCGTGAACTCGCATGGAACGCAGGATGCGTCTCATCCGCAGACTTGCTTGCCGTTGAATACGAAACAGGCCCGCCTCGGCGTGACACACGAGCCGGTGTTATTCAGCACCCTCCCGGGCGGACAGCTTATTTCAACGCATGCCCCCTCAACGAGCAGTTGACCCGGTCCACAGCTTAGCGGGCAAACCCGATCGGATTGTGCTTCCAATTGAGAAAGCAAGGTCGGGGTCCGCGCCAGATCGACCACGCCGGTCTGTACGCCCCAGGCATCGAGCGCAGCCTGGCTTCTGGGTCCCCAGGTCCCGTCTGCGACACCTGGATTGCAACCGAGACGCGCAAGCTCTTGCTGCAAGCGCATAATCAGGTCCGGCCCATCGCGTACCAGGGGCAGCGAGTCTTCGTCGGGACGGTTCGCTGGCGTTGCCGACGGATCGAGTGTGGGGGGCGGCGTCCTTGCTTTCAGCACGGCGGAATAGGCAACGTCACCGGACTTCTGTTCGGCCCAGGAAAACCCGATTCCCCCATCGTCTCGGCGGGTCAGCGTGACCCATCCTCCAGAGCCGCAAATCTCGGCGCCCGATTCGATCTGTTCTTCAAGAAACATGCGATCGATCAGGTCTTCACGCAGAACCAGCGCACCGACGCAGGCCAACTCCGGGTAGCGGATCCGAAAGCCCGCCTCGTCCCGGAAAACGACGACGTGCACAGGTTGCGCTACCTGCAGATCCAGAGCACCGCGAAATTCGTCCTCGGTTCTCTGCCCCAGAATTTCAAAGCCGTTATTGGTAGTCGGAAGCTCGCGCAGCTTTGCTGCGGCGCAGGGCGACGATACGCTCGACCCGGTGACCTTCAGCAGCAAAGACGCCTGTGCGGCATCCAGGGGCGTGCCTGATGTGATGCAATGCTCTTTCTGGAAATCGGCCAGCGCCGCCCGAGTTTGCGGCCCTATGGCGCCATCCATGCTGCCCGCGTCGTAACCTGCAAGATTGAGAGATTTTTGCAGTTGCACCACATCTCCGCGTACCAGTCTGGCTAGATTCGCTGCCGGGTCATTATCCTCGGCCGACAGGCTCCATCGTATCCAGCCGACCGGACGGTTGCCTGCAAGGCGCCCGTTCTGGAACTCGACAAAATTTATCGACAACGCCACGACCGCACATCCGCGGCAACCATCCGTCACGATATCAGTGACGACGAAACGCTGACGGCCGTCGCCAAGAAGACGATGCCCGCTGATGGATGTCCGCCCGGACGGGCGCGCCTCCGGGTGCCGCGCAAGCAGCCTGCGCGTGCCTACGTCAGACGGAACATCCCAACCGGAGAGCTTCCACGAATACTCGATCCCGACATCGCCGTTCAGAAAGACTGTCTGGATGTTGGTATTGGCCTGGTACGGCAGTAAGACACGGCCGATATCGACTTGTCCGGCCTCTTCGAATCCGATCAGAATGGCGCGTTCGCCGATATTCTGCGGATCCAGTGCGCTGGTTGCAAAGGCCATCGCAGGCGCGTCAAGCCCTTCGGCGACAAGGCAGTCCAGCCACGCCTGATTGTCTTTAACATTATTGCAAATATTTTCTCGGCCCGTCCAGACAGCATCCTTTCCAACGTTACGGATTGGATCATTATCTGTTTGAGCCACCACAGGGACGCTGACAACGGCCCATAGAAGACATCCAGCCAAGATTCTCTTCATCTCGTCACGCTAGGCCGGGTATGGGCACAACTCAACTCTTTAGTTTTCTTGGTCAGGTCTCAGCGAGGAGCACACCGGGGGATCGTATGTTGTGCTGAGATAGGGCGACGCGTCATTCAATATGCAGGTTTCGAAGCTTGCGTCCGGTGTCCCGGCGCGAAGCCCGGGTATAGCAGAGGCGCCATGGGCGGATATAAAAGCGACATCAGTTTGGATGTTTACAAGGAAAGGCGTGCGGTCGCCGATACCACATCGGGAGAAGGTGGTAGCTTGGATGACATCAGGACCGGATATATGCGAATAAAGGGAACGTGAGATTCCGGGCGGAGTGACCCTTTAGGAAGGCCTTCGCAGGGAAAGGGGGCGGGTTCTGGTTGCGCCTGAAACCGGATCAGACCGAGGCCATCAAGCAGCATCTTCGGGACTACGCGACGGCTGACGCAAACTGACGAACGGACGACGATCCCACAGGAACCGTCTTGTGGTCGCGCTGGATCGACGGCTCGACCTCCGGCACGGCAAAGGACAACTGCGCGCTGTGGTCCAACAAGCTCGGCTTCTCCGGGCCGACCAGCGCCTGCGAATGGCGCACGAACTCCGGCTCGGGCCGCGCCAATGTGGAGCTGCTGAACTGGGAAACGCTGGCTGCCGGGCCGCTGATCGTCCGAATGCGCTGCAAGGTGGAGACCTATGCGGTGTCGAAGGTCTGGCTGCTGTTCAACACGATCTACGCCGATCCTCTCTGGGAGATGTACGTTGACGTCACACCGGACAACACGTTTGCGGCAAATCGGGTCGGGTTTCACAGCCCAGAATGGTCGGATGTCTGGGTCGAGGAACACCCGTCCCACCCGGGCTGGATGTTCATCAAGGCGCGGCTGGATTTGACCGGAGCCGCGGATGTGGACGGGTCCTTCACGGTGCAAATGACGGACGGAAACCCATCCTTCGAGGTAACCGAACACGACCTCTGCAAAGCGCGATATCGCGGCAACGTCGATCACTTGCTTCGGCTCGGGCTTTACCGGCAGGTTCATCACCTTGTCTCTCCGAAACGATGGCACGCTTCGTATTCGAGGATGTCCATCATGAGGTAGCGGATGGTTCCGCCGATACGAATGTACCTCGGGCCGTAATTCTCGGCCCTCCAGCGCTGCAGCGTCCGCTTGGACGTCTTCCAGCGTTCCGCGAGTTCACGTTCGCGGAGCATCGTGGGCACGCTCCCCGAGTTTGGCTGTTGGATCTGGGTTTCTCTGGGCATTGATGCTCGGCCTGTTCAGCTTCGCGAAAACCATCCCACATCGAATGAACTCTGTACGGGATCAGGATTTCCATCCCCCGAACAAAAATAACCCATTGATAAGTATCAAATATACTGAAGATAATCGTTGAAGGAAACCGTCCTTCCAATCCGACTTCTTCAGCAGCCTGTTAAGAGCGGGGCACCCGGTACTAGTGACTCGCGGAGTTGCCGCCGAGACGCTTGACAGAGAAACTCTGGTCGCGTGGACTCGATCGCAAAGCGTGGAGCGATTCATGAGCCAAGCCGTTCGCATCTTTGTTTCATCCCCCTCCGACGTGCCTGCAGAACGCAAGGCCGTTGAGCGTGTCGCATCTCGGGTCGCTGGACAGCTCGGCAATATTGAGATCGAGGTTTATCGCTGGGAAAGCGGCCACTATTTCTCGGCCCATACCGGGTTTCAGGAACAAATTGAGGAAATTGGTGGTTTTGACCTGGTTGTGGGAATCTTGTGGTCCCGCCTTGGTTCGCCATTGCCTCCCAATTTTGGGGCGACAATGCCACCGCCTCGGGAGGGCCAATCTTATCCTTCGGGAACCGCGTTTGAGATCCTAGAGGCGATTCGCTGGCGGACGGAGCGCGGCGCGGAAACGCCCGACGTGCTCGTTTTTCAAAAGCGTGCGACTGCGCCGTCCGCACCACCTGACGATCACGCCGCTCACGAAGAACTGGACCGGCAACGCAAGGCAATTGCATCTTTCATTCAAGATTTCTTTTCCAATGCAGAGGATGGAATAAAGGGCGCGTTCAAACCGTTTGAGGCGCTGGCCGAATTTGAACAGGTATTTGAACACGATTTGCTTGCGTGGTTGCGCGATAATCGTAGCCTCGGTCGACAGCGAAAATGGCGCGTGGAAGAGTTTGGCACGCCGTTTCGCGGCCTCGACCCATTCGACGCCGCACATCGCGAGGTTTTCTTCGGTCGACGGGCCGAGATTGAGCGGGCGCGGGAACGGCTCGCAGACGGTACCGGTTTTCTTCTGATCGACGGCGCAAGTGGTACGGGCAAGTCCTCGCTTGTACGCGCCGGGCTCATACCCCGGATGCAAGATCTCGACCCAGATCTGCGTGTTGCAGTTACGCGGACGGAGACGGAGCAGCCGCTGACCGCGTTCGCGCAGGCATTGTTCGACCCCGGGGCGCTGCCTGAACTCGCCGATGGGGACTACACGGATGCGGCCGCACTGGGGCGGCATCTCGTGGGCGGCGGTGACGGTGCGCCGATCTTGCGGGCGCTTGACCGAGCCAACGCAGCACTCACCGTCTTGGAAAGACGCGATGTGTCTGCGGACTTGCGTCTCGTGGTTTTGGTCGACCAGTGCGAAGCTTTGTTCACCAGCCGCATCTCGGCAGACGAACAAAAATACTACGGTGCGGCACTTGAGGCATTGGTTGCGTCTGGGCGCGTGCAGGTTATTGTCACCCTGCGCGCCAATGCACGCGAAGCGGCACTTTCAATACCTGCCTTTCGCCGTTTGATCGACGCACAGCAGGGATTGAGCCTCGGGCCACCCACACCGGACGCCTTTGGCGAGATTGTGCGCGGTCCCGCCGAGGCCGCAGGCCTTGCGTTCGAGCGAGACGATGCCGGCATCGGTCTGGATGAGGTGCTACTGCAGGATGTGTCCCGGGATCCTGACGCCCTGCCGCTGCTGCAATTTGCTCTGGATCAGCTTTACGATAAGGCGGCGCAGCGGGTGCTGGACGGGGACGCCAAGCTCGGCGATGTGCTCGAGGGCGATCCGGTGCTGACCCTGAGCCACGCGGACTACACGGCGCTTGGCGGGCTGTCGGGCGCGATTGGCCAACAGGCGGACGAGGCGCTGCGAACAGTGTCTGATGCGGCACGCGCGCGGCTGCCCTCGCTGGTGCGCGCGCTGACGGTGGCGGGTGCGGGCACGACGGTGCTGGGCCGCGCACCGGTGGCCATCGCGGTGCCGGATGCGGCGACGCAAGAATTGGTCAACGGGCTGCTGGACGCCCGCGTGCTTGTGCGCGGCGTGCGCAAGGATGCGGGCGTCGCGGTGGACGAACTGCGCTTTGCCCATGAACGCGTGCTTACTGCCTGGGACAAGGCCCGAGATGCCGTGGCTGCCGCGCAGACCTTCTTGCGTGTCCGGGGCGATCTGACCCGGGCCGAGGCGCGCTGGCGCGAGGGCGGTCAGCCAACTGATCTACTGCTGCCAGCAGGCCTGCGTTTGGCCGAAGCCGAAGACGTCCTGTCCGACTTCGGCCCCGAAATTGACCGCCAGGACCCCCGCCTGCGCGCCTATGTCGAAACCTCCGGCCGCCACGCCCGCCGCCGCCAACGTATCACCCAGGCCGCCGCCGCGATCTTCGCCATCGTCGCAGTCACCGCCGGGTGGTTCGCCTAGCAAAGCGACCAGAACGCCCAGAGGGCAACCGCCAACGCTGAGGAAGCCGAGGTGCGGAGAAAACTCAGCCGCCGCTATGACCTGTGCGAGTGGACCACGGTCTTCACCACCACCCTGCTAACGGCGGAAGATAAGGTGGATGAGGCGCGGTGGAGCTGAATCACCCAGCTGCCTGAAAGGCCTTCACTATGCCTATTCGAAAGACACTATTCCTGCGGGAGACGACCGAAACCGACACCGGCGGCAAGCCCTGCGCGCCTGTCGTCCGAGTGGTTGCGATTGCCATAGTACAGAACCCCTTTGCCGGTGAGGGCTATGTGCAAGACCTCTCACCTTTGTTCGACATGGGAGCAGAACTCGGGGAACGGCTAATGGCAGAGGCCGTAAGCCACCTCGGCGGGCCGCCGGTCAGCTATGGCAAGGGCGCACTTGTTGGCGTTGCGGGCGATATGGAGCATGGAGCGGCCATGGTACACCCGAAGCTTGGCGCGCCGATGCGGGCAGCGGTCGGTGGTGGCAAGGCCTTGATCCCGTCGAACGTGAAACTCGGCGCGGTGGGCGGGAGCCTCGACCTGCCGCTCGGCCATAAGGATGAGCCCTGGTCCTTCGACCATATCGACACGATCACGGTGATGGTGGGCGATGCGCCCCGGCCGGACGAGATCGTTGTCTGCATGGCTGTAACCGATGGCCCCCGCCCGCAGCCCCGCGTCGGCAAGGGACCCAGCCAAGTCTGACAGGCGCCGGAATGC
>CAYGRI010000197.1:0-9762 GCA_964352155.1 uncultured Maritimibacter sp.
AGGCCATGATCGATACATCCTCCTCTCGACAGAGGACGGGCTTTGCTCAAACCGCCTGCAGCCCACACCATGACAGCGCGGGATCAGTGATCGGTGGCAACATTGTTTGGGGCGCCAAAGCGCCTCCACCTCGCCAAAAGTGCCGTTCCGATAAACCTGTTTTGCTTTTGGTTGAGGTCTGCTCGCCCCACGCGAGAAGGCTGCACGGTGGCTCGATTCGGAGCAAGAGGCGGAGGACACGAATCTGTGGATAAGGCGCTGAGGGTAGGACCGAGCCCGTTGGCGCTGTGCTGCCGGTATTTGGGTGTGAGGCGTGACACCCAGAAAGAGAATCCAGCGTTGATCAGGGTGAGAACGTGCGTTTTTTGGCCCAAGCGTCTGGCAATCTAAGTCATCGAAAAAACATCTCGTTCATCCCCTTCAAGCGCGAAGTGGTTGTATCTCGTTTCCCGATCGATCCTGGGCGCACCCAGTGTTGCAATTGGCTTGGGAATCATGGTCGCTGCCGGGCTTTCCGAAGGCATCCTACCTCGCCATGGGTCTCTCTGGGGTCATCATCGGTCATCCCAAACGAAACTTATGATGCTGGTCATGCTAAGCATGGCGCGCAGTTTGCCATCTCGTTCGCACCCTGTTCTTGTTTACTTGTAGGATGAATCGGCGGATATTTCGTTTGTGCAAACCAACAGCCACCCAGCCACGGTCGACGGACCAGCCAATCTATTGCTGCTCCGGGCGCTTGAAGAGGTCCTTGGATCGGCGGCGGTCTTGACCGGCGGCCAGATCCCGAGCGCCCATACCCACGATTGGACCCTTGATCGGGTGGGTCGATGTCTGGCCGTCCTTCGTCCCGACAGCACCGAGGCCGTCTCCCGGATCTGTTCACTCTGCAACGATGCGGGTGTCGGCATAATCCCGCAGGGTGGGCACACCGGGCTGGTCGGCGGCGCACAGAGGCCGACCGGCGATTGTTTTGTCCTTTCCCTCGGGAGGCTCAACCGCATCGAGGATATCGACCCAGAAAACATGACCTGCACGGTTCAGGCCGGTGTCATTTTGGAAACGTTGCAGGCGGAATTGGCCGAACATCGACTGGCATTCGGTGTTTCCATCGGCTCGCAGGGAACCGCACAGATCGGCGGCTTGGTGTCGACCAATGCTGGCGGGGTGCGTGTGGTGCGGCACGGGATGACTTCGGCTCACGTCCTGGGGCTGGAGATGGTCCTGGCCGACGGGCGTGTCGTGTCGTCGATTTCTGGTCTTCACAAGGACAACCGGGGACCCGATCCGCTGCGCATCGCTATCGGCGGAGAGGGTGCGTTCGGCGTTGTGACAAAGGCTTGCCTTCGACTGCATCCCCAACAGAAACATATGGTCTCGGCCTATGTTGGATGTGACTCGTTTGGGGAAGCCCTGGAGTTGTTTCGCAGGTTTCGCGCCGGCGGATTCGAGGTATTGTCCGCTTTTGAGGTCATGTCCGACGCCTGCACGTCTTTAGCGCGCCTGATCCACCCTGACCTGGTCCCGCCGGTGACGGCCCCGGTCCACGTTCTGGTCGAGTTGACCTCGGCCTGCGATATCCCACTTGGGGACATCGCCGAGACCCTGCTCTCGGGGGCGCTCGACCAAGGGCTGGCCAGCGACGCGGTCATCGCTCAGTCCGGGGCACAGGCGGCACGGTTCTGGGCAATCCGGGAGGGGCTTGTCGAAGGTCATTCAAGGCGCGGATACCATGTCCGCAGCGATGTTTCTGTCCGGTTGGGCCTGATACCGGAAGCGGTCGAGACGCTTGAAGCCATGCTGGCGGCAGAGTTTCCTGGCTGGATCAGCCAAGCATACGGACACATGGGCGACGGGAACATCCACTTCAATGCGCTTCCGCCCGAGGGTTTGTCGGAACCTCAGGCGCGCGCCATCGGGCCCGAGATCGAGGCGCACATTTTCGGGATCGTGCGGGACCTGGACGGCTCATTCTCAGCGGAACATGGTGTTGGGCGCACCAAAGCCGATTGGTTTTGCCACACCATGCCCGACCGATACGAGATGCTGGAACGCATCAAACTGGCGCTAGATCCTGCTGGGATCATGAACCCCGGATGTTTGCTACACGATAGACCGGAAACAGAATGAAGAAGCCTGCCATCTCCATCGGAACGCCCGAGCTTTTGTCGACCCGTGTCGCGGATCATCTGTCGCGTGAAATCCGCTCGGGCCGGATCGCGCCGGAAAGCCGCCTTCCAACCGAACATGCGCTCGCCGAAGATCTTGGGGTCAGCCGTAATGTCGTGCGAGAAGCGTTGGCGCAGCTGCGCGCCGACGGACTTGTCCGCATTCGTCAAGGGGCCGGGACGTTCGCCCTTGCCCCCGAAGACAGCAAGGTCATCCGTCTGGATCTTGTGGCGCTGGGCGAGGCATCGGAACTGGGGCAATTGTTCGAATTGCGCGCCATTCTGGAAACCGAAGCGGCGGGACTGGCGGCCAGCCGAATCGGCCCGAACGGTATGGCGGTGCTTGAGCAGGCGCTGGAGCGGATGCAGGGCGGCGAACGCACACGGGACGATTCCGTGGCAGCCGACCTAGAATTTCATCGCGAGATCAGCCGGGCCACTGGAAACAGCTTTGTCCTGACATTTACCGCCTATATCGCCGGCCGGATCCGCGACACGATCTATCTGGCGCGTCGAACCCAGCCGATCGACATCGTGGTCGCCGAAACCATCGCCGAGCACGAAGAGATCTATGCCGCCCTGAAGGCCGCGGATGAACACCGGGCCCGAGAGGCCATGCGACGCCACATCCTGCGGTCGGGATTGCGGGCTGGCGCGCGATTGCCGAACCATCTGAACGGAGACATTGCATGAGTCTTGCCGCGCTGAAAGGCATCACCGATATCTGTATCCTGGTCGAGGACATCGAGCGCACGGTGGCGTTCTATACCGAAAAGCTCGACCTGACGCTACGCCGCCGCGCCGAGGGCTTTGCCGATTTCGACATGCCGGGGGTCATCTTGGCTGCATGGGAGATCGGGCATATCAACACACATACCGGGGTGCCAAACCATCCTGCAAGGGCAGGCCACAAGGCCTGCGTCGCCATCGAACTGCCGTCGCCCGCCGAGGTGGACAGGCTGTACGAGGAATTGCGTGGGCGAAACGTGCCATTTCAGGGCCCGCCCGAGGATTACATGTGGAACGCCCGCTGTGCCTATTTCTACGACCCGGACGGGACCGTCTGGGAATTGTACGCCTGGCTGCAAGGTGGACCGGGCGACTATCACGACCCCGACAAAAACAAATGAACAACAGGAGAGTAAGATGAAGCCAAGAACGCGTATTTCGCGCCGGTCCTTGTTGAAGACCGGCGGCGGCGTCCTCGCCGCCAGCGCCTTTGGAGGGGCGGTTCAGCTGGTGCTTCCGGGCACGGCCTCTGCCGCGGGCGCCAAGGTGGTCATCAAATACGACTGGTTGATGTCCAACGGCCAGATCGGTGACATCATCGCCGCCGAAAAAGGGTTCTATGAAGAGGCCGGGCTGGATGTGGAATTCGCCCCGGGCGGGCCGAATTCGGCAACCGTTCCGCCGGTCATCTCGGGGGCGGCGACGCTGGGTCAGTTTTCCGAGACACCGCAGCTTTTCAATGCGCGCGCCGGTGGCGTCCCCGTCAAGATCCTCGCATGCGGCTTTCGCACCGGACCCTATGCACTGACGTCACGGCCCGACAAGCCCTTGCGAAATCTCGAAGATTTGCAGAACGTGCGCGTCGGCGTCCAGCCCACGGCCCGGTTCCTGATCGATGCCATCGCCGCGAAACATGGCATTCCGAGCGAAAACATCACCGTCATTCCGGTCGGATTCGACAAGACCCCCCTTATCGCCGGCCAGGTTGACGCCATTGGCGGCTGGATCACGAACACCCAGGCGCTGAGCGTCGTGGGCGATGACAGGATCGACCTGCTGGTCAGTGACCTTGGTCTGCCGTCCTATGCCGACGTCTATTTCGCAACCGATGACGCGGTCGAAAACAACGCCGACCAGCTGGCCGCCTTCATTGGCGCGACGGCCAAGGGCTGGGGCTGGGTTCACGCCAACCCTCAGGAAGCAGTGGAGGTCATGGTCGCGGCCACAGATGGGCTGGATCTGGAGTGGGAACAGAAGACCATCGATCTGATCCTCAGGCTCAGCTTCGACGAGAATACCGCACGCGATGGCTGGGGTACCTTCGATCCGGCCAACCTGGAAGAGCAATTGGCCCTTTACGACCAGATCGGCCAATACCCCAACGGGCGGCCAAGCCTTGAAGATGTGTATACGAGCAGCATCCTCGAAATGACGGCGGACATGCGGCCCAAGCTCGGCACGCCGACCTGACATGACCGCCACGGCAATCGAGACAAGCGGCCTGAAGGTCGGCTATCGCAACGGGCGCGACAGCGTCGTCGTTCTCAGCGATGTCGACCTGACGGTGCCGCAGGGAGAGTTCCTGACCATCCTCGGCCCGTCGGGTTGCGGAAAATCGACTCTCTTGCGCGTGATCGCCAACCTGCTTGACCCGCTAGGGGGCAGGATCAGCGTTCTGGGCGGCTCTCCCGAGGCGGCACGGACATCGCGAAAGACCGGGTTCGTCTTTCAGGATGCGACACTGTTGCCGTGGCGTACGGTCATCGACAACATCCGGCTGCCCGCAATCGTGGGCGGCCGTCAGGCGCGTCCAATCCCGTCGAAGCACATAGATCAGGTCCTTTCGCTTCTTGGCCTTTCCGGGCTGGGCGACCGGTACCCGTCTCAGCTGTCGGGCGGCCAGCGCCAGCGCGTCGCCATCGCGCGAGCCTTGATCGACGAGCCAGAGATCCTGCTGATGGACGAGCCCTTTGGCGCACTCGATGAAATCACCCGCGACCGGCTGAATGACGAACTGCTGAGCATCTGGCGCAGCACCGGCAAGACGATCCTCTTTGTCACTCATTCGATTGCAGAAGCGGTCTATCTTGGCCAGCGCATCATGGTGCTGGGGGCAGGGCCCGGGCGGATCCTGAACATACAGGATTTACGTGCGATCAAGTCCGACAACAACACGTGCCGCCGGGAAGATCCTGCGATTGTCGCAGAAATCGCAACACAACGCACATTGCTTGGTCGCGCCTCATGAAGCGGCTGCCGACGCTTTTGGCGCCTGTCTTTGGCGTCCTCTCGATCCTTGGGGTCTGGCAGTTTCTGCTGCCGCTGTCCGGTGTGCCCACCTACATCGCGCCAACGCCCACAAAGATCCTTTCGGTGTTCTTCAGTCAAACAGACCTGATCCTGTCCAATTTCTGGCCCACCGCCACCGAAGCGCTCGCCGGTTTTGTCTTCGGCAATATGGCGGCGGTCCTTTTTGCCATAATCTTCGCCTATGCCCGGTTCATCCGTCTCGCCTATTTCCCGGTGGTGCTTTTCTTCAATACGATCCCGATTTTGGCCCTCTCGCCCATCATCATCCTCATCTTTGGGCTGGGCATGACCCCAAAGATCATCATCGCCGCGATAATCTGCTTCTTCCCGACGCTGGTGAACATGATCCGGGGTCTGGCCTCGGCCACAGCAAGCGAGGAAGAACTGTTCCGGATGCTGTCGGCCAACAAATTCGAAGTCTTCCTGCGGCTACACCTGCCACGTTCCTTGCCAATGTTATTTTCGTCGCTCCGCATCGCGTCGGCAACGGCAGTGATTGGCGCCATTGTGGGCGAGTGGATCGGTGCGGACAAAGGGCTTGGTGCTTTGATCATTCAAGCGACGTACAATTATCAGTCTGACAAACTCTACGCTGCGATTGTCGCCTCATCCTCGCTTTCGATTGCTCTGTTCGCAATCGTTGCCCTCATTGAAGCCAGAGTCCTGCGGAACTGGTCGCGCTGACGAGAATGCCTCGGTGCAACGGATCAGATTGATGAAACTCAAGATCCCGGTGCGTCCCTGCGCTGCACCGACGACATCCACGCGGGCAAGATGCCGGGTGATGGACGGCCACAATTGGAAATGCTTGCCGGCGTGCGTTCAGGATCAACTTGAATGGCGGAATTGGACGTTCCAAGATCATGATTGCGTAGGGGACAGGATGATTGGCTACATCAACGCCACATCAACCCGCGACTGCGCGTTTCGCGCCGGGTTTGCTGCTGAAGCCGTGCGAGTGTTGATGGATGCGAGGGTGGAAATGGCGCGGATTCAAAGGCTTGCTGTCCAAGCGGTTGATTTTCCTAAGTTATTGGAATCTATGGGATTTGGGCTCATAACCTGAAGGTCGTAGGTTCAAATCCTACCCCCGCAACCAAACTTTCCTGCGAAATATCAAACACATAGGCCGCCCTCCGGGCGGCTTTCGTGTTTTTGGCGTGTCGCAAACTCATGCAACACGTTCCCCAAAGATTACAAACGCTTACGACCATCCCCGATTCCTCCGTGCAACACCAATGCGACACGGGACCGGGTAGATGTTCCGCATGTGTTCGCGCTGTACTGCAAGAAAGTTGCTTCGAGTGATCATATGGCGATTCCAGGCTTCCAGACCCTGATGTTGCCCCGAGAGGGCAATCAGAGAAGCCTTGTGACTCCCGCTAGTCGACACTGAAAAAGCTCTTTCCCGAGATCCCTGCACGGTCAAAGAACGCTTTGTTCCGGGCCCGAGCATCCTCAATCAGCGCATCCCATCCAATGAGTTCTATTGACCCGTGGAAGCCACCATTCGGTCGATAGATGCGACCACGTCCATCCGCTGTCCTCTGCCATGTGAAAGTCCAGTCATCCAGGCGGCCCGCGATGTCAGCCACGATGTAGCAATAGAAGATGGTACTCTGGTCGAGTCTGACGGGCCTTCCCCGCACATCGGTCAGCTTTCCGCTTTGGAGGCGCTGCACATATCTCTCGACCTGAAACTGTGGGTTTTCGTTCTCCGGATAGTTCGTTCGTCCAGGCCGCTTGAATTCCACCAACAGAACCTTCGACGGCTCATCAGTCTGTCGAAGTCCGTGTACATGATCGAATACCAGAACGTCTGACCTCTCCTCGCTGTCGAATGCATCTGCCAGAGCATTGAACTCAACGTCAGAGCTGAAATATTCAGCAAAGGTAAGGCGTTCATCGACGATCCAGAGGTCGTGTGAAGCTGATGCGCCGACCCGGCGACCTTTTCCTTCAGAGACATTGTTCACCCTGACTGGGCAAATAAAGGAATGCAGGATGTCTTCCCGCTGGAAGGCGCTATCGCGGTCATCGTCTCTGACCTTTTCAAGCAGGATCTCGATGAAATCCAAGACCACCTTACGGCGGACGACATACTCGGCCAAGCTGCGCTGCTCCGCATCTTCCAGCGCTATGCTGGCTTCTGCTATTGCCGAGGTAAATGTGTCGGCGTCTACGGACCCATCCTTCAAGCGTGTCAGAACACTTCGAATTTTCTCGGCCTGCCTTTCGTCTCGCCTGAATCGTTCGCGGGAGAGGTGTCCATAGATGGCATCCATGTGGAGCTCGCCAGATGGCACCTTCTTTTGAAGCTCGTCCGAGTCACCGAAAGCGACGGAGGGATAGGTCGCGGTAATATCCTCAATGATTTCTCGTTGTTCGCCTTTCAGTTTCGCCAGTGGTTCCGCCAGGAATCGCTCGATGTGCGGGGTGCAGACCTCGTTGATGATTCTGTCGATGACCGCATCGTCGAAGATGAAAGCCGTGCGTTCCTGATTGACGTTCTTATCCAGAAACTCCCCGGTCAGAATTGCATGAAATACGCGGTCGTTGTCGTCACCGAAGTACTTCAGCCCCAGCTTACCATCGATCGCCTGGGAATGGACGGTCCGGTCATGGGCGATGAAGTGGACGAAATGAGAGCCCTTTAGATCGGAGCTTGCCACTTTGTCGCATTCCATCAGAGTCAGGTGAAGCTTTCCGTAGTCCTCCGTCTCCTGTTCGATTTCGGATTCGCGTCTGTGGACAATATCCTCAATTGCTTCGGGGTACTGGCGGGTTTCTGTGCCTATGTGAACGCTAATTGCGGGCGAGCGGCCCCCAATAAAGATAGGTAGGAAATGCGATGTCAGATGCTGAAATATGAAGTTGTCTCGTCCTGGGAATTTCTCATGATACCCGTTTGCCCGCAGTCCCTCAAATCTGACGTGAAACATGGTGTTGTGGGCATCGGATGCCGCATCGACAACTTCGTCCTGAATCTGTTCATCAATGGTCAGCACAAAGCGGAACTTTCGGCACCTGAAGGAGTCTCCTTCCCGAAACACGGACGCAATGGTGATATTTTCAAAGCAGTCGAGCCAGAGCAATCGGCCGACACCCTTCCCACCAATTTCGATCTTGTTGTCCGTGTCCGTGGTGGTGAACGCGTCCCAATTCTTCTCGTCAAGGCCGGCACCGTTGTCTTCGACAGAAGCCCACACGTTGTTTTTGGCTCGATTGGTCGAAACCGTGACAATAACCCTTCCATCCCGGGCAACATTCTCGCCGAAGCGTGCCTGTGTTGAATGAATTGCATTGCTGACCGCCTCGAAAAGCGGCTGCAACGCACCGGCCACGTTAGTCGGTTTTGGCAGGCGCTCGATCCGTTTGACGAGGTTCGGTCGTAGGGACGTCATTCGCAATTTCTTCTTTTCGTATTCTTGCATGAAGCTCTCCCCTACGAGTATCGCTGCCCTTGCTCAACGTCTACGATTTTCACCCTGCCTCCGTAGCCACCCCATCAAGCCGCACCGCGACGCTGGTGACGCCGCTCCCTGCGGCCTCCATAGAGACGCCGATGGGGAAGCGCCCCGCTGCCGGGGTGGTCACTTCCTTGGCGATACGGTCCCACGACACGCCCGCACCGACGGTGAGTACGGCAGCGCTGGCCTTGGGCAGCTGGAACACGCCGGTGGTGGAGAGCTCGACCGGGTCTCCCTCGGCCGATGAATAGGCGGCGACGCCGAAGATGCTGCCGACGATCAGCGGGTCGCCCGAGGCGATCCCGCCCGCAGGCGTAGTGACGCGGATGATGTGACCGTTCTGAATGTAGTTCTGCATGATCAGAGTCCTTTCGAGGATTGTATGCGGACCACGGAAACACGCCCTGCGGCGCCCGCGATCTGTCGGTTGAGGTCAGCGAGCGCGGCGGCCATCTCGCCGTCGCTCGCATAGGTGACGCGCTTGCCGTCGTATTCGACGGTGCGGATGGATGGGATGTCCGTCGTGGCGGAGCATCGCGTTCCAGTGGGCACTTCGGCACCAAGCAGGAGGCGGTTCAGCGCGCCCGCGAAATCAGCCGCAATGCCGAGACCGAGCTGAAGATCCACAACCGTGATGGGCGGATCGCGCAGTCGGACTCGCACGGCAACGATCCCCGCAACATCAAGGGCTGGGGAGGAGTAGCGCATGGCGTCGGTGACGAACTTCATCCGCAATACACCTCCTGCCTGGCTGCGGGACTATTTCACCAAGACCGGGATCGAGTTGCCGACGCCGGTGGATTGGGACGCGTCCGAACCGGATGTCGTGAAGCCTTTGCTTCAGGCCGTCGACGAAATGGACGACGAAGCGCGGGGCCGCATCATCAACGATGGCGAGCGCGTCAGTGCAATGGCCGACGAGGCCGGCCAGACGGCGCTCTACAGTGTCATCGACGATCGCGAAGTTCTCGACGAACTCGAGAATGGCCACGCCCGGTCGCTGTGGCTTTTCCTCAACGACCGGGATCGCTTCCGGCATGCGGAGGAGGTTCGCTTCACCGATGAGCGCCGTCGCGGGCGGAGCT